>JAGKTT010000001.1 GCA_021153285.1 Bacteroidia bacterium | reverse complement strand
CCTCCTACAGTAGAGGTTAGAAAGAAGAAGTACTGCCGTTTCAAGAAGGCAGGTATCAAGTATGTTGATTACAAGGATGCTGAGTTCCTCAAGAGATTCCTTAACGAGCAGGGTAAGATCCTTCCTCGTCGTC
This sequence comes from Bacteroidia bacterium, assembly GCA_021153285.1. Lineage (GTDB taxonomy): Bacteria > Bacteroidota > Bacteroidia > Bacteroidales > UBA932 > Cryptobacteroides. The sequence continues at coordinate 123,825 of JAGKTT010000001.1, read as the reverse complement.
TCACAGGTACTTCACTCAAGTTCCAGAGAAAGGTAGCTCAGGCAGTGAAGAGAGCAAGACATCTTGCACTTCTCCCATACGTAACAGACCTTTTGAAATAATAAGGAGGACAGCAATATGGAGATTATTCTTAAGAAAGATGTGGCAAACCTTGGCCACGCAGACGATATCGTCAATGTAAAGACAGGATACGCTGTCAACTACCTTATCCCACAGGGCTTCGCAATTATGGCTACACCTTCTGCAAAGAAGGTACACGCAGAGAACCTTCGTCAGCGCGCTCACAAGATCGCTAAGTTCGTAGGTGATGCTGAGGCTCTCGCAGCTAAGCTTGCTGAGACTACAGTTCAGGTAGCTGTTAAGGTAAGCGAGTCTGGTAAGATCTACGGTTCAGTTACTACTGCACAGCTCGCAGAGGCTCTTGCAGCAGTTGGAATCGAGGTTGACAAGAAGGACATCACTGTTGAGGCAGCTAAGGAACTCGGTACATACGAGGCAACTGTAAAGTGCTACCGCGACGTGAAGGGTACTTTCAAGTATGAGATCGTAGCTGAGTAATCTGTTCAGCGATACAATAAAAAACCGAGCTTTCAAGGCTCGGTTTTTTTGTTGCTCATTTCTTCTCTTTCTGTTCTTCTTCGAGGGTCGGTGCGGATTTCTTGTATTTGAATCGGCGTATCTTCTGAGTAGCTGTCTTCTCAAACGGTTCCTTCATCACCTCTATCGAACTTACCTGCGATGCTTTGCTGACATTCTTATTAGTGACCTTCAGGAGCTTGGCCTTCCACGCATCAAGCTTTTCATAAAGCTTATCCTCGCTTTCCTTATCCCACTGTATATAGTTTTCATCAGGCTGCACCAAGGCAACAAGCTTGCCGTCTCTCTCCACTACGATTGACTCGCTTACACCTTCGACATTGTTTATGACATTCTCGATCTCCTCAGGATAGATATTTTCGCCTGATGGTCCGAGAATCATATTGTTGTTCCTTCCCTTGATGAAGAATCTTCCCTTTTCATCCTGTACTGCGATGTCGCTTGTGCGGAACCATCCGTCTTCGGTAAATACGCTCTTTGTGCGTACGGGATCCTTGTAATAACCAAGCATCACATTAGGGCCCTTGGCTACGATTTCTCCCTCACCGGTTTCCGGATTCACATTGTCCAATCTCAATTTTACATTATATACAGGATATCCGAACGATCCTACTGTTCTCCAATTGTTCATAGAGTAACCCAGCAGAGGCGATGTCTCTGTCAGGCCGTATCCGATAGCGTATGGAAACTTAGCCTTAAGAAGGAAGCTCTCTACTTCGGAATCGAGTTTTGCTCCACCTATACCGTAGAATGATATATGACCTCCGAAAGTCGCTTTCAGCTTCATTCCGATGATCCTGCACATAAGTGTGTTCATATGCTCGTTCATCCAGGTGAGCGTGCGACTCTTCTTTATGGTAGGCAGCACGCTGCCCTTATATACCTTTTCAATGATCAATGGCACGGTAAGCATTGTCGTAGGCTTGACTATCTTGAGGGCCTTCATAAGCAGGGATGCTACCGGAGGTTTCGGAAGGTAGTACACTGTCGCTCCGCAATACATAGGGTATAGCATACTCAATGTCATTTCCAGAGTGTGAGCCATAGGGAGTACAGACAGCCACCTGTCTTTTTCGGTTCTCTTGCAGGCGTGGTAACAGGTGATTACATTGGATGCCAGATTTCTGTGACTGAGTACGACTCCCTTGGCGCTACCTGTTGTTCCTGAAGTATAGATGATGGTGGCAATATCGTCCGGAGTAGGGATGGATGTTCTTCCGTCACAGGTGAACTTCTGGTCGTCAGCCTGAATGACCTCGAATGTGTCGATGTCAATTACCAATGTCATTTTATCGCGGCATTCCTGAGTGATTTTGGATGCCAGCTTCTGCGAGACAAAGATCACCTTGCTTTCCGAGTGCTCCAGAATGTTGGTTATCTCGTTCGGTGAACTGTCAGGAAGGATAGGAATGGCGATTCTGCCGAAAGGAACAGTGCTGAAGAATGCAACAGACCAGTTTGGCATACTCTGAGAGAGGATAGCTACTTTGTCACCGGCTCCGATGCCGTACTGGGTCAGTTTCTTCGACAGGCTGTCGCATTTTCCCTTGAATGAATGGAATGTATATCCGCCTTCCTTAGTGTCGTACCACTGGGTATATTGATTCTTTGAATATACAGTGGTAGCGTAGTCATACAGTTTGGCGAGGGTGTCTATATATTTCTCCCTCATCCTCTGCATTCTTTTATATAATTGGATCATAATCAGTCTTTTAGTGAGTGATGTACAGCTCCGGATGCTTGCCGGTCAGATGCATTTCTTCATAAAGTGCCTGAATACGTGCCATATCGGCCTTTGCATCATCAGTAAGCTCTACCTTCTGTCCGCGGCTTACACGTTTTGTGCCCCAGTCGAAATATCCCATATATACAGGGCATCCCACCTCGCGTGCGATAGTGTGGAATCCTGTCTTCCAGCGCTTTACAGGCTTGCGGGTGCCCTCTGGGGCAAGTGCGAGATGCACGACTTTCTGGGCTTTCATTTCCTTGATGACGCTGAGAGCTACATTGCTGCCCTTCTTTCTGTCCACAGGAATTCCTCCAAGCTTTCTGAGGAGCCATCCAAGCGGGCCCCAGAAAAGTTCCCCTTTGATCATACAGTATGGCTTGCCTCCTACAGACATATAATAAAGGTATGAAATCACAAAATCCCAGATCGATGTATGGGGGACACCAAGGATAATGCATTTGTCATCCGGGGCTACAGGGTCTACTGCTGTCCAACCCAAAGTGCGGAGTAGCCATCCGCAGAATTTTCTCCACATAGTCAATGAATGGTATTAAATATTAACATCTTCCAATTCCTGTGCTGTACGCAGGTTCTGGACAATGAAGTTCTGTCGTTCTGTGGTGTTCTTTCCCATATAGAACTCCATAATGTCAGCAAGTGGTTCCTCGTCGCTGAGTCGTACCTTGTCCAGACGCATATCCTTGCCGATGAATCCTTTGAACTCATCCCAGGAAATCTCTCCAAGACCTTTGAATCGGGTGATTTCCACCTTAGTCTTGAGTTCCTTGATGGCAGCCTCTTTCTCTTCGGCATTGTAGCAGTAACGTACGGTGTTCTTGTTCTTGACTCTGAAAAGAGGAGTCTGCAGTATGAATACGTGACCTCTTCTGATAAGGTCAGGGTGGTATTTCATAAAGAATGTCAGTACCAGCATACGGATATGCATTCCGTCGTCATCGGCATCGGTCGCAACGATGATCTTGTTGTATCTGAGGTCGTCGATGTCCTCTTCAAGTCCGAGTGCATTTATAAGCAGATTCAGCTCCTCGTTCTCGGCAATCTTCTTTCTGCTTTCCTTGAAGCTGTTGATCGGCTTTCCTCTGAGTGAGAACACTGCCTGAGTTTCGGCGTTACGTGCTTTGGTGATGGTTCCGCTCGCAGAGTCTCCCTCGGTGATGAAGATGCTGGTCAGCTCACGAAGATCCTCCTTTGCTGCAGGAAGCTTGTCTTTGTAGTGATATTTGCAGTCACGTAGCTTCTTGTTATATACGCTTGAACGCTTATTGCGCTCCTTTGTCTTTTTCTGGATGGACGAAATCTCCTGACGCTCCTTCTCTGCGGAAACGATCTTCTCCTGAAGGGCCGGGATTATCTCCTTGTGCATATGGAGATAATTGTCAAGATTGGTCTTTACGAAGTCATTTATGTAGTATCTGATAGTAGGGCCCTGTTCGCTGGAACGTGTACCATCTTCGTTTTCTATCTCTGATGTCCACATATAGGTAGAACCGAGTTTCGTCTTGGCCTGATTGGCGAAGATAGGCTCCTGGATCTGTATGCTTATGGCACCGATTATACCCTGACGGATATCCTGAGGGTCAAAGTCTTTCTTAGAATATGTCTTGAAGAATTCTTTCAGGGTCTTTGCTACAGCTTCCCTTACAGCTGCCAGGTGAGTACCTCCGTCTCGGGTGTTCTGTCCGTTGACGAAAGAAGTTATGTTCTCTCCGTAGCTGCTTCCGTGAGTTATCACGATCTCGATGTCCTCTCCGGCAATATGGATGGGAGCGTAGAACGGATCCTCGGACAGTTTCTCATTGATAAGGTCGAGAAGTCCGTTTTCTGACTTGTATGCAGTGCCGTTGAGATTCAGGGTCAGGCCTTTCTTCAGGTAAGAATAGTTCTTGATCATCGATTCTACGAATTCGATGTTGTAAGAATAGCCTACAAACAGATTTTCGTCAGGTATGAACTTAACGTATGTTCCGTTCTTTTCCTTAGTCTCCTTCATTCCGTCATTCAGGAGCTTGCCGGCGCTGAATTCTGCGTAAGAACACATTCCGTCGCGATATGCCTCCACATAGAAATGCGATGAAAGCGCGTTGACTGCTTTCAGACCCACTCCGTTCAGACCTACGGATTTCTTATAACCTTTTGAATCGTATTTACCTCCGGTATTGAGGATGCTCACGGCCTTTACGACCGAGTTCAGAGGGATTCCTCGTCCGAAGTCTCTGACAGTGACCTCTTTATCACTTACATTGATCTGGATCTGTTTTCCGTAACCAGCAGAGAATTCGTCGATGGAGTTATCGACCACCTCCTTCAGGAGCACATAAATACCATCAGCGGGATCGTCTCCGTTACCGAGGGTTCCGATGTACATACCAGGTCTGAGGCGGATATGATCCACCCCTTCAAGGGTCCTGATGTTGTCATCACCGTAGTTGTTCTGTATAATTTCGTTTGCCATATTCTTAAAAGCACATAATCGTGCAAATATAGCAAATTTTTCCTATTTTTGCGTTTTATAATCGTGGTGATATGAAAGGAATTTATAAAGCAATATTCATTATGCAAGTCCTGTTTTTGTGCGGACTTGTATCTGGAAATATTTCCGCCCAGACGTATTATGGTTATCTCAAAGCCGCTGATGAAGGTATAAAAGGAGTTGATAGTGTGTATGTTACGATTACTATTCCTCAACACTCAGCAGGACATAGTACGGTTTCCAAGGCATACACTTATACGGGAAAAGGCTACTATGCCACTCCTTGGATGGCCAGTGTCAAGACTAATCTTCTTGCTGATCTTATTTCCATTCCTTATGCAGGGGTGGAAATCCAACTTGCTAAAAAGTTGTCGTTGGATTTGAACGGATGGTACAGCCAGTGGAATGTTTTTTATCCTTATGAAGGTACTAAACTTTACGGTGCCGCTCCTGAACTGAGATGGTGGATTGGCAATGGCCAGACAATGAAGAAAGGACATTTCCTTGGTCTGCACGGTATGGCAGCCTGGTATACTCTTCAGTGGAAGGATAAATGGGACGGGTCCAAAGTAATATATCAGAACGGAACCGACAGCCTGAATGATACAGGAAGCACGACCCCGGCCTGGAGTTGCGGACTTACATACGGATATTCGCTCCCGCTGGATAAAAAAGGAAATCTTGGCTTAGAGTTTTATGTGGGATTAGGGTACTCACATTATCAGCAGAAATGCATCTATCCGAGTTCCGGGCAGGAAAGTGTAGCATTCATTACCCACGAAGTCAAGAACAGAGTGGGGGTAACCAAGCTTGGAGTCAATCTCGCTTATCGCTTCTCATTAAGGCGCTTCAAGGAAGTACAGTAATGTCAATCCCGGTCAGTCAAGACCGGGATTTTGTTTTCCCCGTTTTTTTATAGTATATTTGCCAAATTATTTGATTCTTAACCAATGAAATTTGAAGTTTACAAGCAGAATTTTCTGCTGTTTTTCTTATGCCTGCTTTCCGCTGGACTAAATGCTCAAGCTACGGAGGTGGACTCGCTTACCGTGGATAGACAATACAGATATGAGATCAGCTACTGGAGATTGGGATTAAAGACCAACCTTCTGGCTGATGCTGTTCTTCCAGCTAATCTTGGAATAGAGTTGGAACTTACCGACCATATTTCTCTGGATGTAAATGGCGGATTCTCTCAGACCAATGTGATTTATCCTTGCAAGGATACCCGGGTATATGGTTTTACGCCTGAGTTGCGCTACTGGCCTAAGACTGCAATACGGAAGGGACATTTCTTCGGACTGCACTCCAATATCGTCTGGTTTACGCTCAAAGGATCCGATGGACTTCTGTATCAGAATATTTCCAATCGCGAACCAGCCTGGAGTGTAGGTCTGACATATGGTTATCTTATCGGACTTGGGAAGAATGATCGGTGGGGACTGGAACTTTTTCTCGGAGCTGGATACGGTCATTATGTGCAGAATGTGGGAAAGCTCAGTCCGATGGACAATCTATGGTACAGATCTGAAGTTCAAGAAAAAAGATACCTTGGCCTTACACGTGCCGGTATCAATCTTATCTATCGTTTCGATATTGAGAAAGTCAACGTGTTTGACTGTAACAAATAAATAATATTAATCTTAACCAAAATGAGACAAGTAAGATTTTTAGCATTCTGTGTAGCGGCTCTAGCGCTGTCTGCCTGCAATGATCTTACCATCCACGAGGAGGATAGGACAGAATTGCAGGGAGAGCTCAGTCTTGAACTGAGCGCTGACAGCGAAGCTCTTACCAGAAGCGGTGATGCCGGTGAGCCGGCTGAACTGGACCTTGACCAGTTTTGGGTAGAGATCTACAAAAAGGTGACTGATGGAATGGATTCAGGCATCAGACTCTACAGGAAACAGTATGTTGAGGCAAAGAATGACCGTATTCTCCTTAATGCAGGAGAATACTATCTACGTGCCAAGCTTGGAGATTCCCTTGGCGTGGGATTCACAAAGCCATTCTATATGGCTGAGAAGGCATTTACTGTCCTCCCTCAGACGGTCGAGAGAGTATCAGCTACTGCCGCTTTGGCCAATGTAAAGGTCAGCGTGAATTTCGGTGACAATTTCAAAGAGTATTACCCTGATTATTATGTGAGGGTGAGACACTCAGAGCAGAAGATCAAGTCTGTCCTCAAGTTCAAGAAGGATGAGACAAGAAGCGGATATATCCACCACGGTGAGATCGTTCTGGAGGTATGTGCCGATATGAAAGGCGATGGAAGTTGGAAATATTATGTCCTCGAAGAAATGGACTCTGACGGAGACGGACGACCTGAGCCTTTGAAATATAATCCTAACGACCATATCACATTCAATATTGATGCAGGTGTCATCTATGGCAAAGATATCATTGTGAACTTCATTCTCAATGATGAGACCATCGACCAGAACAAGGCGGTTACTGTTCCTGAATATGTAGCTCCTCAGGATGCTCCTTCAGTGTCAAGACAGGGCTTTGACGAGGATGGTGAATGTTATGTTTATGAGAACAGGGATGTAGAGTACAATGGAGGCCAGTCTATCAGCTATAGTGCCAAGGCAGGTATAAGTTCTTGTGTACTTTCGATTGATTCAGAATATCTTCAGACTCAATACAATCTTCCTTCTGAGGTAGAGCTTGTAGGAATGGATGATGAAACAGCCACTCTTCTCGAAAAGGCAGGTATCCGCAGCAGCCTCGGACAGTTTATGGGTATCGTTGACTTTACAGATGCTATGAATCCTCTTGGATTGAATTCAGTGTATACAGATGCCACTACTCCTTGTGCGGTATTTTCGGTAAAGGTTACCGATGTCGCAGGAAAGAGTGCAGAGACAGATGCTACAATGCTCGTATGGCCGGAGCTCAAGGGTAGTATCAAGATCAATGATTATGATATCTGGGCAACTAAGGTGGTGAATCCTGTATTTACCGCCACCAAGGGTTATCCTGAAAATGCAACCCTCCAGATTTCTACCGATGGCAAGGTTTGGAAACCATTGTCGAATGTAGGCACAGTGTCAGGCTCGAATGCGACATTTGCAGAGCTGTCAGGACTCAAGCCTGCCACTTCATATTGGCTCAGAGCGATGGACGGTGATTACTTGGCCAGCGATCCTGTCAAGATCACTACGGAAGCGGCTCTTCAGCTTGGAAATTCCAGCTTCGAGGAGTTCAGGATAATGGAATTCTCTTTTAGATACAAGACTGGCGTCATTTTCGGAAAATGGGAATATCAGACCAGACTTTGGTATGAGTTGTTCGGTAGCGATTCCAACCTTACTCAGTGGGCTACCAACAGTTCCGCAACAATGGACTACGAAGTTACCACTCAGTACCTATACTATAAGTGTTATCCTACAGTAACCGTGCAGATGGATGATCCGAAGGATGGAAGATTCTGTCTTATGGTCGGAGCGATAGCCACAGCAGACGCGGCATCAGACTGGAATCTTATGGGTGCGCACGGAAATTCAATTCCAGGCGAGGTCTTCATAGGAACAGCCGATAATTCAGCAGAGCATAAAGGTAACCATCTGACAAATGGTGATGACTTTACAAGCCGTCCGACAGCTTTGACCTTCTGGCATAAGTTCTCTCAGTATGAGAATGATCCTTACATCGCTTATGTTGAGGTGCTTGCAAGCGACGGGACTGTTATCGGAAAGGCGGAGAAGCGTGATCAGACTACATCTGTAGAACCGAATTGGGCTCAGGTAAGAATGCCGATTACATATACGGTGACAAATAAGAAGGCTGCAAAGATCTATGTATCATTCAAAGCCGGCACAGCCGAGCGTGATAATCCGAGAAAGTTCAGCGGAGATTCTTCTCTTAAACTGTACAATACACACGTCGAGAAGTCCGGAAGCTCATATGTGAGCGCTGCAAACGATCCTATCCACGCGGGTAGCATTCTTTGGCTGGATGATGTCAGACTCGAATACTAATGCCGATTGAACGTAATATGATCAGAAAACTGTTAAATATATTGGCGGTTGTTGCTGTACTGGCAGGATGCGGTACCGAAGTGGAGGATATGCCGGAGAAAGTCGGTTATCTTGCAGTCGATCTCTCGTATGACTATGATACTCAAACCAAGGCTGAAGATGTGAATCCTGCTGATTTCGATATCATCATCTCAGGTCCGGTGAATATCACGTCCAAGTGTGCTGACCTGCCTGAGATTATCGAGCTGACACCAGGTACATATATAGTTTCGGTCCAGTCTCCGGAAGATGAGCCGGCTGCTTTCGACCAGCCGATCTATGGATGCTCTGCAAGTTTCGATATTGTAGAGGGCGCCACCACGTCGGTGAAACTGATCTGTACCCTTCTCAATATGAAGGTGACTGTAAGTCCTTCGCAGGCGTTTATGTCACAAGTCCAGAATTTCGAGGTGACGGTAACTAATGGCTATGGACAACTTTCCTGGACCAAGGCTGATGTCGAGCTGGGAAAGGCAGGGTATTTTATCGTTGCTCCTATGGCAGTCACTCTGAGAGGAGAATCTGTCAATGGGACTCCATTGTCATATGATGGCTTTATCTTCGACGTGGAAGCCTCCGACCACCATATCATAAGTTTTGATTCCTTTTAATTAGAAAAACATACAGTAATGAAAAAAATATTATCAATGATTTTTGCGGCCGCGGCAGTTCTTACCGCCTGCAACAAGAATGTGATCAAGGATCCCGAAGGTATGGGCTCCTTCTCTCTCGATCTCTCATATGAGGGAGAATATAAGACCAAGGTCTCGATTCCTGAGGTCAATGTTGATGAATTCAAGATTACCCTTGAAAGACCAGCTGACGGATACGTCAAGGTTTATGAGTTTTCAGAGTTGAGATCCCAGATAGAGAATGAAGGAGGAGTTCCGCTCGTACCTGGCCATTATACTATCACTGCAGCTTCTCCGGAAAATGCCCCAGCTGCATTTGAGCAGCCAATTTTTGAAGGTTCTTCTTCATTCGACGTAAAGACCGGAGAGGTATCTTCAGTGACTATCGTATGTACTCTTCAGAATATGATGGTTACAATCGAACCTACAACAAGCTTTACCAACGAGCTTATCGATTACACAGTCGTGATCGACAATGGAATCGGTACCCTGATCTGGACAAAGGCTGATGTGGAGAAGGGCCTTGCAGGATACTTCACTGTTGCCCCTCTACATATCCACGTGGATGGTTTCCGCTATATCGATGACAAGGCACCGGCGGCAGTCTTTGATGGTGACATCACAAATGTGGCTGCAAAGGATCATCATATCATCACTCTTGATGCTGTCAATACAGGTGCTGTAGGTGGAATCGAAATCAAGGTGGATTACACTACAAACGACATTTTCTCGAATTTCGAAGTACCTGGATTTCCTGAAGTAGGTGTGCCGGGTGGTGATAACGGACTCGGCGGCGACGATCCTGAGGATCCGGAAATCACGGTAGAGGGCCTCGAACTTCTCTGGCCAGCTAACCCTACACTCGGTCAGTATCCTTTGAAGGGAGCTTACAATGAGGGTGAGGTCGATCTCTTTATCGATGCAAAGAACGGTATCGTAGGATTCGTAGTGAAGATATCTTCCCCTACAGAAGCATTTGTATCAGAGGTCAAGAACATTCCTGGTGCATCAATGGAAAACGGCGCTGTAGTACTTGATCTTCTTAATGCAGAGACAGCCGCCGCTATGACATTCCTTCCTACAGGTGACCAGATCAGAAACAAGACATATGTAGAGTTCCCTCTTGGCGAACTTCTTCCTATGATTACATTCTTCGGTCCGGCCACCGGAAGTGTTCATACTTTCGAGATGGTTGTGACTGACGGTGCCGGACAGGTAATGTCGCATAAACTGGAATTCAAGTATAACTAAGAATTTTGACAGATGAGGAATATTATAATAAAGATTTCATCAATCCTCTCGCTCCTTCTTGTCTTAGGCGCCTGTCAGCGTTCTATGCTTGGAGACCAGACCGGATTGCTGAATATAAATCTTCAGCAGGACTCTTCTGAAGAGATTATCTTCAAGAGTGAGACTCCTGCGGAAGATGGTCAGGTGTTTCAACTAGACTTTTTCCGAAAGGGTGAATATGTCGCTTCTGCCACTTATACTGTGGGACAGAAGTCAGAGCCTATCGAACTTCCAGTCGGACCGTATGTGGTGAAGGCTGCTACAGGTGCGAATGCCGAAGCTGCTTTCAACGAGCCTTACTATACAGGTGAGGCACAGGTCAATATAATTGAAGGAACTGAACATACTGTGGATATCACCTGCTATCTTTCAAATGTGAAGGTGACAGTGGATTTCTCACAGGAAATCAAGGATTCTTTCCAGAGCTATCAGGTGCTTGTTACCAATAGCCGTGGAGGTTCTCTCAGCTTTGACGGTGAAACTCTTGACGAAGCCGGATATTTCAAGGTCGAGGATAACGAGACACTTACTTGGAGCCTTTCGATGGTGAATAACAATGGCGTGACATATACAGCCACAGATACCTATGTCGATGTCAAGGCCCGTGAGTATTATAATCTCAGCTTCTCTTTGGGTGAGGCGAGACCTGAGCTTGGAGGTATGTACCTTACTATAAAAGTGGATAATTCCACTGAGGTGAAGGACTATCCTGCAAGAGTGGATTTCGGTGGCAATGCTGCGCCTGAGATTATTCTCAATCCAGAGTTTGAGGCACTCCTGTCGAAGGATCCGGTGACTGTTCCATATGGTGTGGAAGAGTCCAAGGTTCTGACACTGATGGCATCTAAGGGTGTGAAGAGCGCTGTAATCAAGCATTCGGATATGAAGCTTTATGCAGAAGGTCTCCCATACTTCACTGAGCTTGTGGGGGCTTCTGCGACCCAGCTTTCTGCTCTGTCTCAGATCGGTGTCAATGTTACAGCACAGAACTACGGATCAGCTTCGCCTGTTACAGTAGATGTTACGAAATTCATAGCAGGACTTGATATGGATAATTCATACAAGTTTGATGTGTCTGTATATGATGTTTATAATCATATGTCAAGTGTGGAACTTGACTTTACAGTCGTAGTCGATGCAGATGCAGATATGGTACGTGTAGCTCCTTGGGCTAAGTTCGCTGTAGCTTATGGAAAATGGTTCCTGGATCAGAAGCCGGAAGGATTGACATTCTTGTATAAGAAGGCATCTGATGACCAGTGGATCAGCGTGCCGTCATCAGCAATTACCTTCGATGAGGCAGGCAAGACATTCTCAGCAGACATTACTGGGCTCGAACCATCTGCACAGTATCTAATCAAGGCTGTTTCTGCAACTGATACTGAGACACGTGAGATGTCGTTCAGCACTCTTGCCGCACCTCAGCTTTATAATATGAATTTTGATGACTGGTATCAGGACGGTAAGGTATGGTATCCTTTTGCAAAGGGTGGAAGCCATATCTGGGACTCTGCTAATGAGGGAGCTGCTACATTCATCGGTTCGAGCACCACACCTGTCGAGGGGGCCGATGCTGTAAGCGGAAAGGCCGCGAGACTAGAGAGTAAGTATGCTGTCATAGCCTTTGCAGCAGGTAACCTTTATACCGGAGACTTCGGTTCGATCAATGGTGTGGGAGCGACACTTGACTGGGGTACTCCATTCTCTGGAAGACCTGTAGCGCTTCGCGGATACTATAAATATACTCCAAAGGCCATCAATAGAACCAAGGCACCTTATGACAATCTGAAGGGACAATCAGACAAATGCCGTATCCTTGTCATACTAGCAGACTGGGATGCACCGTTCCCTATCAACACTACTTCCGGCCAGTTCGTGGATGTAGAAAACGATCCTGGTATTATCGGTATGGTCCAGCTTGATTCTGATGAAGTTGTCACTTCATACAGGGAGTTCTGTCTTCCTATCGAGTACCGAGACACAAATCCAGCAAGAATTCCGAAGTATGCTATCGTAGTATGCTGTGCTTCATATCTCGGTGACTACTTCACCGGTGGTGAAGGCTCTGTTATGCACGCGGATGAATTCTCATTTGAATATGACATCACAACCCTGACCCCTGAGGAGCAGGCAAAAGTTAATTACAGGTAGTATATGAAAAAGTTTTTAATCAGTACTCTTGTGATGATTACAGTGTTTTCCGCTCAGGCTCTGTCAAAGGACAGAGCCGAGCAGGATTCACTGCTGATATCGCAGGAGAAACCTTTTGACAGAGGTATAGGCTTGCCGTCTTCGCGTTTCATTCCTAAAGGAACGGTCGGTGGCGGATTGACCGTTTCATATAGCAGCTATAATCTTGGCAACGGTGCAGACGATGCCGGATACAAGATGCTGATGTCGATGCTCTCAGGCATTGACGGAGATATGCAGTCATTCGGACTTGCTCCTTTTGTCTCATATTTTATTGCAGACAATATTTCTGTCGGACTCCGTTTTGATTACAGTTATTCTGACCTTAATCTTGGAACCGCTGATCTGAGTTTCGGAGATATGCTTTCGATGAATCTCCAGGATTTAGGCTACACCAAGCAGTCCTATATGGGAGCTATCGCCCTCAGAGACTATATCCCTATCGCAAACAGTAAGCGTTTTGCTATGTTTGCAGAACTTCGTGCAGCCGGAGGCTATGCTCAAAGCGAGTCATTTCAGATGCAGGACGGAGGAAAGTTTGGAACCTATCAGGATATTTATAAGTGCTCTATAGGCCTCGTCCCTGGCCTTACCTGTTTCGTTACGAATGAAATAGCAATTGAAGCATCTGTTGGGGTATTGGGATATGAGTATCAGAAGATCGTCCAGACCACAAACCAGGTCGATGTAAGCCAGATGGTCAAGAATTCAGCCAATTTCAAGATCAACCTCCTTTCCATTAACCTGGGAATGTCATTCTATATTCCATCCTCTGCAAACAGAGTTAAAAAGGCCAGATAATGAAAAGAACTGCTGGAAAAATATTTTTAGCGATCCTTGCTGCCTGCCTGATTTCCTGTACGTTCGAGAATGATATGTCTTATCCTGTCATTGTCGCAGAGTTCACTTCATTTGATGTGGAAGGCGATAAATCGGTAACTATAGACCAGCAGAACAGGAAGATTGAGATTGTCCTTGACGAAATTGCTGATCTTGATGCCGTGAAGGTGAAGGGATGGTCTATAACAGAAGGTGCAGAAATTGAAGGAGGTATCCCGACTGTTCTAGATCTGACCAAGCCTAAGACATTCGTTCTCAAGACATATCAGGATTATGAGTGGACAATTTCTGCTGTCCAGCCTGTAGAGCGTTATATCAATGTTGCCAATCAGGCGAGTGAGCCTGAATTCAATCTCTCTGAAAAAATTGCTATTGTTTATGTTACTGACAATCAGAGACTTCAGGAGGTGAGATTTGACTCGATGAAGCTTGAAAGAGAAGGTGCCAGGATTATTTCTACTACAGGATTCCTTAATGTCAACGGAGAAAGTATCGAGGAAACCTTGGATGTCTCATTTCCAATGACATTGAACTGTGTTCTGCTCAGATACTTTGATCTTGAGTACAGAGGACAGACCATCAGATGGACTGTCAAAGTCGTTCAGGAAGCTGTAGATATGAAGATATCTTCTGTCAATGCTTGGGCAAACAAGGCTCAGGTAAGAGGTCTTTTCGACGGAGCCGAAGTTCCTATAATCCAGTATAGAATGGCTTCTGAGTCAGAATGGATTTCTGTGGTGAATGCTCAGGTAGCTGGAATAGGTATTTCTGCTGATATTACCGGTCTGAAGAGCGGAACAGATTATCAGGTGAGAATAGCCCGCGATGGCGAATACAGCACTGTTACCGACTTCAGAACAGAGGAAGAACTTCAGCTTTACAACTTCTCGTTCGATAATTGGTGGCTTGATGGAAAGATATGGTATCCATATCTTCAGGGTGCATCATCAGATCAGAAGGTCTGGGATTCTGCTAACAAGGGTGCCGCGACATTTATCGGTTCATCTACTACACCTGACGAGACTTTTGCTGTATCGGGATCTTCTGCAAGAATGGAGAGCAAGTATGCAGTGATTGCCTTTGCCGCTGGTAATCTTTATACCGGACGTTTCGACAAGATAGCCGGTGTGGGTGCAGAACTTGACTGGGGAACTCCTTTTGAGTCAAGACCTAAAGTTTTGAAGGGATATTACAGCTATACTCCTCAGCCAATAAATCGG
The DNA here is from genome assembly GCA_021153285.1 of Bacteroidia bacterium. GTDB lineage: Bacteria > Bacteroidota > Bacteroidia > Bacteroidales > UBA932 > Cryptobacteroides. The sequence continues at coordinate 108,814 of JAGKTT010000001.1, read as the reverse complement.
GTGAAGGCCCCTTACGAGTCAATGAAAGGTCAAATGGATAAATGTCAGATACTTGTACTCCTTACTGATTGGGATCAGCCGTTCCGCATCAACACAACAGAAGGAAAGTTCGTTGATGTCGCAGCGGATCCACACATTATAGCTCACGCTGTACTGGAATCAGACAGAGCGACTGACGGTTTTGAAGAATTTACTCTTGAACTTGAATATAGAGACCTTGAACGTAAACCTAAGTATGCGGTTATCGCCTGCTGTGCTTCATATCTCGGTGATTACTTTACCGGTGGCGAGGGAAGTCTTATGTTCGTGGATGAATTCGAGTTCGTCTATTAAAATATTCCAATGTAAAAAAGAAGTCACACCCATCGTGTGACTTCTTTTTTACATTAGAATCATTGCTGCGAATCCAGCAATCAGAGCGGCACTGCAATTGATTATCTTCGCCAAAAGGAAGCTCTTCTTGCTTTCAGCCAGAAGAGGGATGGAAGCGTGTCCATCCTGGGAAATGCTGCTTGCAAGAAGGACCGGGAAGGGGATGGCTCCAGCTGCGAAAAGTGTAACGAAAATCATATGCGGACCTGATTCCGGAATGATTCCTATCGCTGTAGCAAGAAGTATCATCAGTACCGTATTGTCACTTATCCATCTGTCTATGTCAATATATTGCAGTCCCACGCCTAGGATAAGCAATACACCGAAGGTCCACGCAAAAATCGTCGGCAGATGCTTTCTCACGATATGGTTCCACAGATGTTCCTCCACAAAGTGATCGGATCCCAGCAGCAGAACGGCAAGTACAATAAGGCTCAATCCCGCAAAAAGGACATTCATCCAGTCTTCACTGAGGAGGTTTATGTGAAATGTAGGCTCACTGCCTTGTTCGTGGTGATGATGGTGCTCGCAGGCTTCAGTATGTACGTGGCCGCTGTGAGCATCTTCCGTATGGGCACTATGATCGTGTCCTAATTGTCCTGTGGCAAGTGCTGCGATGAAAACAGCAAGTCCGATAAGCATCACTATTCTCTTCCATCCGTAGTGTCTTCCTTCTTTATGATGATGCTCGGCTTCCGGATGTATCATATATCCGTCAGAACATTCAGTTTCAGCTCCGCAGTCTTCGTGATGCTCTTTGTCGCAGCGTGAACTGTGTACTCTGTCGTAGATCTTGTCCGTGATGACACCTGAGACAATTGCTATGACAAACAGCAGTGCAAACAGTATCAATGCCTCCTGAGGAATCATTGCCAGCATAACGAACGACTCGTCTCCTGAAGAGGCTATCATCATAGCCACAAGAGCTCCGAAACTCATCATCCTGTGCGTATATAACGATACGGTGGCGAAGCCTCCCATACAGCCCGGAATAGATCCCAGCAGTGCACCGAACACGACCTGCCCGATCTTTGTCTTGCGCAGACCCTTGAATACAAGCCCATTGGACTCGATGTTGAATGATTCGATCATCATCATCATCACCACTACGAGGCCGGTGATAAGGATGGAGTTTCTCAATATGTCAATAAAAAGATGCATTATTCCAATGTTCCGGAGATAAAGAGATTCACTATAGGTCTGAGTGGGGAGTTTGTGGTCAGGGTGACGATTTTCAGACATTCACCCTTAGGAAGATCCTTGGTGTCCAGATGGACTCTGAATGAAATTTCCTCACCTGGATCTGCAGCCGGGATGTCGCTGTGGGAGTAACAGCAGGAATCCACATCCAGCTTGTATACGCAAAAGCACGATTTTCCCTCATTCTTCATCTTGTATGTGGCGTGTATCTGAGTACCGACCTTGGCCTTGCCAAAAGAATATGTACTCGCCTCGAAACGAGGCATCGGGCCACGCATCCTTTCTTCTTCGCTGAGATCATCGAAATTCTCCTTGGTAAAAGCCCAGAATCCGATAGCCTCATATTCCTTACCATCAATTACCGGAACTGCACTATATTCGTTTCTGCCCCATTTGCTGCGGTCCGCAGAAACTGTTGCAGTAAGCTCTGCCGTTCCTTCTGCCGGAATCGGATTCGGGTGAACGGATACGTTGAGGTGTTCGGAGACATTTCTGAAATCGACCTTTATCGGATTCGAGGAAATATTTGCAATCATAACTGTCTCACTTTTGTCGCGACCCTGCTCCAGATTGCCGCATCTGATCATATCCTCTTTCATTCCCATCGGTCCGTGATGGATAGGGTATAGCTCGGTCAATGGACGCATCTTTTCGCGTGAAATACCTCTTAGTTTCAATATAATAGGCTTCTTTACATCCGAAAGATATAGTGTCAGACTCTTGTCAAACGGGTACGGACCCTCGTCATTCGAATATGTAACGGAGATTTTTCCTGTCCCGCCAGACTTGATCGGTTCTTTCGTCCATTCGACATCAGTACATCCGCAAGATGAAATGACATTATAGATTACAGCCGGCTTGCTGCCTTTGTTGGTAATGATAAATTCGCAGGAAACCGGGCCGGAGTCAAGCATTATATCTCCGAAGTTGTGAACCATCTTGTCGATTTCCAGTCCGTTGCCTATCATTTCCTGAGCATTCAGTCCATTGGCGATAAAGGTACCTATTATAAGTGAAATGCAAAAACGGGCTATTCTTTTCATATTCTATGCTTTTGTCAAAACAAAGATAGCACAAATCGTTCTAACTCGATGTTTGAATATCGAAAATATTGTCTAAATTTGCATCGTGAATGTCCTTGTGGCATCTTGCTTGAAAACATTAACATTTTAAAAAGATAAGAAAATGGCTTACAGAATTACAGAAGACTGCGCAGCTTGTGGAACTTGCTTGCCAGAGTGCCCGGTTGGCGCTATTTCAGAGGGTGACATCTATAAGATCGATCCAAACGCTTGCATTGACTGCGGTACTTGCGAAGCTGCTTGCCCAATGGGTGCAATCGTAGCTGGTGAGTAATCTTCATAAAGATTATCCAAGCAACAAAAAAGAGGGTGACTAAAAAGTCTTATGACTGATTAGTCACTCTTTTTTCATTTATATATTTAACTGGGAGGATGATAGTGATTGCAGAGGACTCCGTTCGCTTCGCTCACTCCGGCCCCTCCCACAATCTACATCGTCCCGCTATCGCGGAACTCGTATCTTGCGGGCCCCTCCCTCTAGCCGGGGGGGGACACGTCTCTGCATACATACTCTTACAAGTGCCCTGTCCTAACAGCCTCAGCAACCCGTTGAGCGGAAAATCATCATCTGGCTGCACTTCAGCCGCTCAACGGGTCTGAAATCAATACCATTGAGCGGCTGGACTGGCTTCAGTGGCCGATTTTCCGCTCAACGGGTCGTTTGTGAAAGCGGTTCAGTGTTCTGATGACAGGAACACGTTAGAGGGAGGGGCCCGCCGCGATAGCGGTGGGAGGGATGGAGTCGGAACTTGTTCCGACGGAACCGGACCAAACTTACCCTATCTCCGCTCCTACCTATATATATGAAAAGAGGGTGTATTCCTTGGAAAAGTCTTAGAATACACCCTCTTTTTTATTTAAGGATTACCCCTACTCCTTTGGAGCAGAGGTAATCTCGATAAGATTGTTCTGTGCAAGTACAGCCTGGAGGACAGCCTTAACATCTTCCGGTGTAACGCTGTTTACAGCAGCTTCGTACTCGGCATCATAATCGTAACCGTGGTCGAGGTACTCGCTGATGTTGCTCATCCAGTATGAGTTGCTGATTCTGGTCTCTGGAATGTTCTTCTTGAAGTTCTCGATAGCCATATTGAACTTTTCGAGCTCAGGACCGTTCTCTGCAAGTTCCTTCAGACCCTTGAGTGCGAGTTCGCGGAGCTTAGGAGCCTGTTCTGGATTAGTGTCGAATGAAACCTGGATGACAACTCTTTCCTCCGGCTCTCTCTGACCTACCATTGCAGTTCCTACACCATAAGTACCGCCTTCTTCCTCACGGATAGTCTTGGTATAGATCATATCAAGTACATAGTTTGCCACCTCGAGTGCCACCTCAGTCTTGGTATCGATAGGCATATAAGCTGTGTAAACCTGAAGAACAGTAGACTTAGGAGTCTCCATAGCGATCTTCACGCTCTCGTCGATCTTACCTTTGACAATAGAGAGTGTATTCTCCTTGTTCACCTGGTCAGCCTTCTTACCCTTAGCGATAGAACCGATGTATTTCTCTACAAGCGGTTTGATCTCGGCAGGGTTCACATTACCTACGATTCTGAGGGTCGCACCTGCTGCATCCTTGAAGAGTTCGCGATATACTCTCTCGATTGTTGCAAGGTTTGCCTTTGCGAGAGTCTCGTCATTGAGCTGTACTACTCGTGGATTGCCTCCGTAGAGGATCTTGTTCATCTCGTTCTGGAAAATGAAATCCGGGTTGTTTGCGATGTTAGGGAGAATAGCCTTGATCTGCTGGATTCCGGTCTCATACTCCTTCTCATCGAAACGAGGGTCAGCAAAGTAGAGGTAAGCGATCTGAAGTGCTGTCTCGAAGTCCTTAGGGGTACTTGAACCGCTTACACCGTGCTTTGTTCCTCCGATATATGGAGTTACGCTGAGGTTCTTTCCTGCGAGCATCTTAGGAACCTGAGTACCGGAGAACTTTGAAATTCCGGCATTGCTCTGGAAGAGTGCCCAGATATTGTCCTCGAATGATACCTTATCCTCTGTCGATACGAGGCTCATACCACCATTCATACTGATGTTGAAGAGGATCTGATCCTGCTTGTACTGAGTTGGGAGAACCACTACCTTCACGCCATTCTTGAGAGTCCACTCTGTAGCGCCGTAAATTGTCTGGCCTTCCTTCTTTACCTTTGAACCCTTGAGCTCACCGCTGATGAATGGCTCATTCAGGTTCTCTTCTACGTTAGCTGCGATCTCTGCATTCTTTACAGATGCAAGAACTGCCTTGATTTCGTCCTCTGTCGGGTTAACGAGGCCAGCCTTTTCAGGACCGTTGTAAAGAATCACCATATTCTCATCTGTGAGGAGCTGTGCGGCTACCTGGCTGAGAACTGCTGCATTAAGCTGAGCACATACCATCTGAACAAGCTGAAGTTCCATTTCTGGCTCCATATATGGCTCATTGTCATAGAAGTTGTAGAGAAGAGGGTATACGAACTCAGAGTTCTTGCGTGTAGGAGCTGCTTCAACTCTACGCTCGTAACTGCTGATTATATTGTCTTTAGCACGCTGAACTTCTCCGTCTGTGAATCCGAATCTCTTCATCTTCTCGAGTTCGGTCATAAAAGCTGTGAATGCGTTGATTGCATCACCTTCCTTGAATGATACAGAACCTGTTGTTGCATCGCAAGAGTTGCAGAGGCTGCTGATATAGAAGCTTCCGCCGAGGAACGGTGCGTCAGGCTGTGAAGTTATGTCTGTGAAGCGCTCGCTCATAATAAGACGTACATACATCTTGATGAGGTCTGTCATAAATGCGATGTCGGTGTTCATAAGTTCCTTAGGCATAGGCTCACTCTTCCACATAACCTCAATGCTTGAAGAAGTCATTTCAGGGTCTGTAAGGATACCGATGATAGGCTCTACATTGTCCGGAATCTTGTGAAGTACCTTTGGCTGTGGATTCTCAGCTGCAGGGATGTCAGCGAAGATAGTCTTGATCTTGTTCTCCACCTGGTCTACGTCAACATCACCGACAACGATAACAGCCTGAAGGTCAGGACGGCACCAAGTCTCATAGAAGCGTGTAAGGCTTTCGTACTTGAAGGTCTTGAGCTGCTCCTCACCACCGATGAGTGTTCTTCTTGAGTAAGGAGTGTCTCCGTAGTAGTAAGGGAGGGACTTTTCGAAGAGTCTCCAGCTTGCGTCGTTTCTTGTACGCTTTTCCTCGAGGATGACGCCTCTTTCCGCATCGATCTCAGCTGGATCGTTGGTTACGAAGTGCGAGTAGTCGTGAAGAACAAGCAGACAAGAGTCAAGGATGCTTTCCCTTACGACAGGTATATTGTTGAGCATATACTGAGTCTGCTCGAAACCTGTAGATGCATTGATGTTCCTTCCGAACTCGGCTCCGATGCTCTGAAGCCACTCGAGAAGGCTCTTTCCAGGGAAGTTTTTCGTTCCGTTGAAGCACATATGCTCGAGGAAGTGAGCGAGACCGTCCTGGTCATCGTCCTCCTGGAATGCTCCAACGTCAGTAGCTAGGTAGAACTCAGCCCTCTGTGCTGGCTGGTCGTTGTGGCGGATGTAATAAGTCATACCGTTTTCGAGCTTGCCGGTTCTTACGGCTGGGTCGTTAGGAAGCGGTGTCTGACCGAATGCCATTGCTGCAGCGAAGATAGCTGCAATGAAAATAAATAAACGTTTCATACTTTAAATTTTATGTTCGTTTTGGTTATTTGCGTTTTGGTCATTGGACGCAGTAAAGTTTTATAAACTACAAATGTAAATAAAAAAACACTAACTTTGCGTAAAATAGCAGATTATGTTTGAGGATTTTCGACTTAAAGTTTTTATGGCGGTTGCAGATCAAGGCAGTTTTACTAAGGCTGCTGCTGTTCTTGGCATTTCCCAGCCCGCCGTAAGCCAGAATATCGCTGAGCTGGAGAAGGCTTGCGGACGCAGGTTTTTCGAGAGACTTCGCGGTGAAGTCCATCTGACCCCGCAGGGTGAAGTCTTTCGGGACTATGCTGTGAAAATGCTGGCTCTAAGTGAGTCTGCCGGAAATATGTTCGGAAATCTGCAGCCTTGTTCTGTGAAGATCTCTGTTTCCGAGGAACTGTTTGCTTATTATCTTTCTCCGCTTCTGGAATCTTTCATCACAGTTCACCCGGAAATTGTCATTGAACGTGCCATTTTCGAAGATGCAGATCTTACCATCAAGCTTCAGCCATCCTCTGATTCTGCCTTTGAGATACCGTCCGAATCCATTGCACGTCTGAGGATCTCCCTTTCGAGTGCACCAAAAATGGGTGACTATAAAGCCACCCACGAAAAAACGAAATATTTCGATGTTCTTTTTCGGCCCACTCCGGCATTTGCCTGTACCAGAGTGTGCCGTGTTCTAAAAGATTATTTAGCCAGTCTCTTGTAAGTCTCGAGACGGAGCTTAGCGAATTCCTCTGTTTTCTGGAGGAGTTCCTCAGCTGAGTCAGGATACATCTTGTAGAGAGAAGCGAATCGAACCTCTCCCTTAAGGAAGTCCTGGAATTTGCTCCAGTCAGGCTCCTTGCTGTCGAGAGTGAACGGATTCTTATCTGTTCCCTCGAGTGCAGGATTATATCTGTAAAGATGCCAGTAACCGCACTCTACTGCAAGCTTCTCTTCCTTCTGGCTCAGACCCATACCGGCCTTGAGACCGTGGTTGATACAAGGTGCGTAAGCGATGATGAGTGATGGACCGTCATAAGCCTCTGCTTCCTTGATGGCATTGAAGTACTGTGCTGGAGATGCTCCCATTGCCACCTGTGCAACGTATACATAGCCGTAGCTCATTGCCATCATACCGAGATCCTTCTTGCGTACGCGCTTTCCTGAAGCCGCGAACTTGGCGATTGCTCCTGCTGGAGTCGCCTTTGAAGACTGTCCGCCGGTGTTCGAATAAACCTCTGTATCGAGAACGAGGATGTTTACATTCTCGCCTGAAGCAAGTACGTGGTCAAGTCCGCCGTATCCGATGTCGTATGATGCACCGTCACCACCGATGATCCACTGGCAGCGTGCTGGGATGAATGTCTTGTACTCAACGAGTCCCTTGCAAACGTCGCAGCTGCAAGTCTCGCAGAGAGGAATGAGCTTGTCAGCTACCTCGCGTGTGATCTTTGCATCTTCCTTGTTCTCAAGCCACTGAGTGAAGAGAGCCTTCATCTCGTCTGTGCAGCAAGTGCAGGCAAGACCCTGCTCCATAAGTTTGGCTACTGTCATACGTGCTCTGTCAGAACCGAGCTTCATACCGAGACCGAACTCGCAGAAATCCTCGAAGAGCGAGTTTGCCCAAGCAGGACCGTGTCCCTCTGCGTTCTTGCAGTATGGAGATGCTGGGAATGATGCACCATAGATTGAAGAACAACCTGTAGCGTTGGCGATCATCATATGGTCACCGTAAAGCTGGGTGATTGTCTTGATATATGGAGTCTCACCGCAGCCAGCGCAAGCGCCTGAGAACTCGAAGAGAGGCTGTGCGAACTGAGCGTTCTTGATATTGCCGGCCTTAGGCTGAACGTTGTCCTTGTATCCGATATGAGCGTGGAGGTAATCGAAATTCTTCTGCTCTGCCTCCTGGCTCTGGAGCGGCTTCATCACGAGAGCCTTTTCCTTAGAAGGACATACGTCAGCACAGTTACCGCAGCCTGTACAGTCGAGGACTGATACGCTGAGAGCGAACTTGTATGCCTTGAATGTCGCCTTGCCATCCTGAAGCTTGAGACCCTCCGGTGCGTTTGCGGCTTCCTCGTCAGTGAGTAGGAACGGACGGATTGCAGCGTGAGGACAAACGAATGCACAGCTGTTGCACTGGATACAGTTGTCTGCCTGCCACTCAGGAACCTTCACTGCCACACCACGCTTTTCATATGCAGATGTACCTGCAGGGATTGTACCGTCAACATATTCGTTGAATACGCTTACAGGGAGAGTGTCACCTGCCTGAGCGTTCACAACGTCAGCGATCTCCTTCACGAATGCAGGAGCGAGACGGTCCTTGTTAGGATTCTCGAACTTGGCTGTGATGTCTTTCCAGTCAGCAGGAATCTCTACCTTTGTATATTCTCCACCGCGGTCAACGGCAGCGTAGTTCATATTGACGATATGCTCACCCTTCTTGCCGTAGCTCTTCACGATCGCCTTCTTCATATAACCTACAGCCTCCTCGTAAGGGATGATGCCTGTGATCTTGAAGAATGCAGACTGGAGGATAGTGTTGGTACGTCCGCCGAGTCCGATCTCAGATGCGATCTTTGTCGCGTTGATGATATAGAGGGAGATGTTTTTCTTTCCGATGATAGCCTTCACGTGGTCTGGGATTCTCTTGAGAGTCTCTTCCTCATCCCAGAGGCTGTTGAGAAGGAGAGTACCGTTCTGCTTGATGCCCTTGAGCACGTCATACTTTGTAAGGTAAGACGGAACGTGGCAGGCAACGAAGTCAGGAGTTCCTACAAGGTAAGGAGCCTTGATAGGGAGGTCACCGAAACGGAGGTGTGAGCAAGTGTATCCTCCGGACTTCTTTGAGTCGTAGTCGAAGTATGCCTGGCAGTACTTAGGTGTGTTGTCACCGATGATCTTGATGGTGTTCTTGTTAGCTCCTACAGTACCGTCTGAACCGAGTCCGAAGAACTTGCACTCTGTAGTGCCAGGTTTTACGATAGAGAACTCTTCCTTCTGAGGAAGTGACTTGAATGTCACGTCATCCACGATGCCGATGGTGAAGCCGTCCTTTGGTTCAGCCATATCGAGGTTTTCGTATACAGAAACGATCTGTGCAGGAGTAGTATCCTTTGATGAAAGACCGTAACGACCTCCTACTACCAGAGGTGCGTCCTCCACTCCCTGGAAGAGCGCCTTGATGTCGAGGAACAATGGCTCTCCAAGTGCACCCGGCTCCTTGGTCCTGTCAAGGACTGCGATTCTCTTTACGCTCTTAGGAAGAGCCTTCATAAAGTATTTAGCCGAGAATGGTCTGTAAAGTCTTACGATCATCACACCGACCTTCTTACCCTGTGCTGCGAGATAATCGATTGTCTCCTTGATTGTCTCTGTTACAGAACCCATTGCGATGATGATGTTCTCTGCCTCAGGATCTCCGTAGTAGTCGAAAGGACGGTATTCGCGGCCTGTGAGTTCGCTGATTTCACCCATATAGCGTGCAACTACGTCAGGAACGGCATCGTAGTACTGGTTGCAGGCCTCGCGTGCCTGGAAGTAAACGTCACCGTTCTGAGCTGTACCGCGTGTTACAGGTGAGTCTGGTGAGAGAGCTTTTGCGCGGAACTTTGCAAGTGACTTGGTGCTTACCATTCCCTTGAGAGCCTCCTCATCGATGAGCTCGATCTTCTGGATCTCGTGCGATGTGCGGAATCCATCGAAGAAATGGAGGAAAGGAATGCTTGACTTTATTGTAGAAAGGTGTGCTACCGCTGCAATATCGAGAGCCTCCTGTACAGAAGCAGAGGCAATCATTGCATATCCGGTCTGACGGCAGGCCATAACGTCCTGATGGTCACCGAAGATGGAAAGTGCGTGAGATGCAAGTGCACGTGCGGAAACGTGGAATACGGTAGGAAGCATTTCACCTGCTATCTTGTACATATTCGGAATCATCAGAAGAAGACCCTGTGATGCTGTGAATGTGGTAGTGAGGGCACCTGCCTGAAGTGATCCGTGAACAGCTCCGGCCGCACCGCCTTCGCTCTGCATCTCGGTCACCTTCACTACTTCACCGAAAAGGTTCTTCTTTCCCTGAGCTGCCCACTCGTCTACATATTCTGCCATTGTAGACGATGGCGTGATAGGGTAGATCGCTGCGTGCTCACTGAAAAGGTAAGCGATGTGCGCTGCTGCCCAGTTACCGTCACAAGTGACGAATTTCTTGTCGTTTGCCATAGTATATGATTTTATGTGTTTGAATACGAATTCCAATTCTATGCCCGTCTGATATGGGCTGACAAATCGTACAAATTTAAAGAAAATTATTGAAAGATGTTCTAATTTTATCAAAAATAAAAGACCGGCGTTTTTTGCGCCGGCCTCTGCTATAGGGTTTGATATCCTTCAGTGATGACTTCTTTGCCTGCAATCTTGGAGACCAGACCCTGCAGCACCTGCCCGGGACCTACTTCTATGAAATGTCCGGCTCCGTCCTCCATCATATTCCTGACACTCTGCGTCCATTTTACCGATGAGGTAAGCTGACTCAGAAGATTGGATTTTATCTCCTCCGGGTCTGTTGATGGTAAAGCTGTGACATTCTGATAAACAGGGCATATCGGTTTGTGAAACACAGCTTTCTCAATTCCTTCGGCAAGTTCCGCCCTCGCCGGTTCCATCAGAGGAGAATGAAATGCGCCCCCGACAGGAAGCTGCAATGCTCTTCTCGCTCCGGCCTCCTTCATCCGGATGCAGGCTTGCTCGACTGCCGCTTTCTCTCCGGATATGACAATCTGGCCGTCGCAATTGTAATTGGCTGCGGCTACAATGCCGTCAATGCCGGTGCAGATTTCTTCCACTTTTTCCGCAGGCAATGCCAATATCGCTGCCATTGCTCCCGGTGCAGCTTCGCAGGCTTTCTGCATCGCCTGGGCGCGTATTGCTACAAGACGGAGTCCCTCCTCGAAATCCATAGCATCTGCCGCAACCAGAGCAGAAAACTCTCCCAATGAATGTCCCGCGACCATATCCGGCTGGAAATCCGGAAGGCATTTAGCCAGAACTATGGAGTGAAGGAATATTGCCGGCTGGGTGACCTTGGTCTGCTTGAGGTCGTCGGTAGTGCCATTGAACATTATGTCTGTTATGCGGAAGCCCAGGATTTCGTTCGCCTTTTCAAACATTTCTCGAGCGGTAGCATTGTTTTCGTATAATTCCTTTGCCATACCAGGGAATTGTGAGCCCTGTCCGGGAAATATATATGCCTTTTTCATCTTTTATATTTAAAATTGTCTATCTTTGCATCAATATATATGCCCTTGTAGTTTAATGGATAGAATTTCAGATTCCGGTTCTGACGGTTGCGGTTCGATTCCGCACGGGGGTACAAAGAGGGGCTTCGGCCCCTTTCTTTGTACCTGGTCTACCCCCAGTCACTGCGTGACAGCCCCGGTGGGGCATACCGACCGTTCGCTGAGTCCCTTTCTTTGTACCCGGGTTATCTGCACCACTGATCAAGCCAGCGGAAATACTCTCTGTGCCACAGAAGGGCATTCTGAGGCTTCAAGATCCAATGATTCTCGTCCGGGAAGATCAGCAGTCGTGACGGCACTCCCATCATCTGGGCACAATTATATGCTGCCATTCCTTCGTCTACCGGAACTCTGTAGTCCATACCGCCGTGAATCACCATCAGTGGCGTATGCCAGTTTGTTACGAGTTTGTGAGGCGAGAGGGCATAGTGACGTATGGCTTTGGGATCATTGCTCCAAGGTGATCCTCCCTGCTTGATTCCGCCGAATGTCAGTCCGTCACCAGCCGGTCCTACTGGCGCCTCAGGAGTTCCCACGCGAGGATCAATCTCAGTCTCGTGAAGTCCTCCGTTATCGAAGTTAGGGAACCACATTTCTTCTGTGGTCATATACATATGTTCCTCGTTGAAGATACCTGCGTGAGCGATGAATGCATCGAATACATCACCGTGGGTTCCGCACAGGTAATATACAGAATATCCTCCATAGCTGGCTCCGCAGGCAGCCATCTTGCCGACATATGGCTCAGCCTTGACTTCTGTGGCAGCCGCAAGGTAATCCTGCATATTCAGGCCAGGGTAGTCTCCCGAGATCTGCTCTGTCCATTCCTGACCGAATGCAGTGGTACCTCGTCTGTTAGGCAGGACCACCACATAACCCTGAGAAGCCATCAGACGGTAGTTCCATCTGTATGACCATCCCTGACTGAGAGTTCCCTGAGGACCTCCGAGACAGATGGTGATGGCAGGGTATTCATTTGCCGGGTCGAACTGAGGAGGATAGAGCACCCAGGTCAACATATCCTTGCCATCGACAGTCTTGATATATCGTGCTTCTGTCTTATGCTCTGCAAGCTGTGAAAGAAGATGCTCGTTTTCCTTGGTGATCTGAGTGTATTGAGTACCCTCACCTTTCAGATCCACAGCCACGAGTTCCGTAGGGAAGTCCATACTGCACCAGGTGGTGTAGAGACGCCTGCTTCCATCCTCGCTTACTTCGATATGGAATGGAGATCCGAAGTCATACCACATATCCTCTCCTGTAAGTCGCGCGATCTTCCAGTCTTCTCCATCTGCCACAGCCTCGAATATTCCTTGAAGACCTTCGGCCAATGATGCGAAATAAATCCTCTGCGAATCCTCAGACCATACGGGACCGCTCGCGTTATATTTGAAGTCTGCGGTAATGTCCTTTATTCCGCTGATTGCAGGTGTGATGCCTTCAGGATTGACTGAGGCGACCATAAGTCTTTGTTTGTCAGCCTCGTATCCGTCTCTTTTCATACTGATCCAACATATCTTCGAGCCGTCAGGACTCCAAACGGGATCCGTATCGTAGCCGCCTTTCATATCGATGACCGAAGTTCCTGCAGTCTCTACATTATATATGTATATTTCGGTATTTGTCGAGAAGGCATATTTCTTTCCGGCCATTTTCCTGCAGGAATATGCGATGAATCTGCTGTCCGGACTCCAGCAAAGCTGCTCCAGTCCTCCGAACGGCTCGGTCGGAAGTTCATAAAGCTCGCTTTCGCCAGCCAGAATATCTGTACCGGCCTTTATGCCGCCTTTCCTGAATGAGAAGTCACTGACGTAGGTGTGAGGAATCTCCATTACGGTATGATCCCAATGTCTGTACATCAGGTCGTCAGTAGTATATGCGGTGGCTTTGTCCAGGTCTGCATAACAGTCTGAAGGAGACTTCACCGCGCTCTTGATGTAGCTGATGTACATAACCTTCTTCTGATCAGGAGAGAGCTTGAACTCGCTGACCCCTCCAGGGATGTCGCTCAGCTGCTTCAGACCTGAAAGCTTCCACTTTCCTCCTTTTTCTGCGATAGCCGCCGACCAGATCTGTCCTCCCATAAGAAAGACAATATGCTTGCCGTCTGCGCTCCAACGTGCATTGCTGATGCTTTTTCCCGAATGGGTCAATTCCTGCGTACCGCTTCCGTCCAGGGCACAGATCGCAAGGTTACGCACGCTCCTGTTGTCGGCAGTCGAGGTGTAACTTACACCATATAATATATGTTTCCCGTCAGGGCTTATCTGCGGATCGGATAGTCTACCGAATGCCAGAAGAACCTCTGGTGTCATCTGGCCGTTTTCCACAGTCAGGCTACTTTTGGCTATATAGCCTTCTTCGTCGAATCCTTTTCTGCTGTGTGTCATTGTCTTGGCGATAATTGCAATTCCTGCTGAAATACCCAATACTATGCAAATCTTGTAAAGGGTGTCGGCAAAATTCTTGAAACTCATATGCTTATATTTTATACTTTTCTGCTGCTTTTCTGTGTTCTTCGGCTATTTGAGTCCTGATGTCTTCCGGACTGAGGACCTCCAGACCACTTCCGTATTTGCAGAACTCCATAACAAGTGCTTTGTTCGGGCAGACGAAGATGCTGAATGTCACAGATTCTCCATCTGACGAAATTTCTCTCTGGCTGCTATGCAGCGGAAGGTCGCGAAGGAAGCGTGCGTCGGTCGGACTGGTCCGGAATGTTATTGTCCTGCCTTTTTCTTCCGGTATATATATTCCGAAGCTGGTGGAGAACAATTCATCCACATCGAAGTTCTTCGGCATACGGAATGATTCCCCAGTCAGTTCAAGGTGTCGGATCCTGTCGAGTCCATATACTCTCAGTCCCTTTCTTTCAATGCAATAAGCGACTATATACCAACGCTTTGCGAATTCCTTGACAGCGTAAGGTCTCAATGTATATGAGTCGGATTCCGCGCTGGTATATTTCTGATATTGAATCTTTATTTCCCGATTTTCAGTCATTGCCTCCATTATTGAGGTCAGATGTCTGTGACCGGACGGAATATCTTCTACCGAAACTCTTCCTGATAGTCTTTCCTTTCCGAGGGAAAGCATATTGTTCACGGTGAAGGTGTTGATGAGCCAGGCGGTTTCTGCATTGTCGTCAGTTATGTCGTCTGTACTGCCGATGAAATAGCGGCTGGTGCTTCTGTTGCATTCGATCCTGATCCCGAATACCTCTTCCACGGCTTCCCGGTGATTATTGAATGTGCGGCGGGAATAGGTGCTGTCGAAACGGTTCTCCCATCTGTCGCTGATCTCGCCCAGACTCAGACCGTTCTCTCCGGCTCTGATGAATGTCTGTACGAGCCAGATATATTTCTGCAATAATTCAGTTACCATATTCTAGCTTATCTTGCTGTAGTCCTTTATCTGATATTTCTCCTTGCGTAATTCCTTTCTCAGCAGCTGGTTACGGTCTGAGGTGAGAGTCGGGTCCTCTCGCAGTACCATATCTGCACAGTCTCTGGCCGTATTCAGGATCAATCCGTCCTTTGCCAGTGATGCGATGTTCAGGCTGATCGGTAGACCGCTCTGCTGAGTGCCCTCCAGGTCTCCCGGCCCCCTCATCTTCATATCTTCTTCTGCAAGCTCGAAACCGTTTTCCGTGGCGCACATAAGCTCGATCCTGTGGCGTGACTCCTTGCTCATCTTCGGTCCTGTCATCAGGACGCAATATGATTTCTCGCTTCCTCGTCCCACTCTGCCTCTTAGCTGATGAAGCTGGCTCAGACCGAATCTTTCTGCGCTTTCGATCACCATCACTGACGCATTCGGAACATCCACACCGACTTCTATTACCGATGTCGCCACAAGAATATCCGCGCGACCTGCCGCGAAAGCATCCATATTGAATTTCTTCACATCATTGAGCTGCTTTCCGTGTACGACAGCCGTCTTGTAGTCGGGAAAAGGAAATTTCTGCATAATTTCCTCTGCTCCTGCTTCAAGGCTTTGATAGTCAAGTTTTTCCGTTTCGTTTATCAATGGGTATACTATGAATATCTGTCTTCCGAGAGCTATCTGGTCGCGAAGGAATTTGTACAAAGCCGGTCTTTTCCCATCTGTGGCGTGTATTGTCTGTACTGGTTTTCTGCCCGGTGGAAGCTCGTCGATTACAGAAACGTCCAGGTCTCCATATAGAGTCATTGCCAGAGTACGCGGGATAGGCGTTGCAGTCATAACCAGAACGTGAGGCGGTGCTTCGCTCGCTGCCTTCCGCCAAAGCCTGGACCTCTGTTCCACTCCGAAACGATGCTGTTCGTCGATTATCGCCAGTCCGAGGTTCCTGAAAACGACATTGTCTTCTATCAGAGCGTGTGTTCCGACAATTATCCCGATGCTTCCGTCTTCCAGACCGCTATGGACCTCTCTTCTCTCGGAAGCCTTGCTGCTTCCGGTCAATAGAGCCGAGCGGACCCCGGTCGGAGCCAGGAATTTCTGTATGTTCTTGAAATGCTGTTGTGCAAGTACTTCTGTCGGTGCCATAATGCAGGCCTGATATCCGTTGCCGATGGCGATCAATGCAGTCAATACGGCTACCATTGTCTTTCCGCTTCCTACATCACCTTGCAGCAGACGGTTCATCTGATGTCCGCTTTTCATATCGTCCCTTATTTCGGTTATCACTCTTTTCTGAGCACCGGTCAATGGGAATGGAAGCGAATTATAACAATCGTTGAAAGCCTGGCCCACAAGCGGCATTCTTATACCTTTATCGGCCCGGCTTCTGACATATTTCTGTTTCAAGAGTGAGAGCTGGAGAAAGAAAAGCTCCTCGAACTTCAGCCTATACTTCGCTTTTTCCAGTGAAGCCATATCCTTAGGGAAATGGATGTTTCTGATGGCGAAATGAATAGGTACCAGTCCGTATTGCCTCATAAGATGGTCCGGCATCGACTCTTCGATATATTGGAGTCCTCTTTCGAGGGCATACTCCATCAATCTGTTCATCACCTTCCCGGTGATGCCTCCGTTCTTCAGTTTCTCGGTGCTGGGGTATACACCTGTCATTGTGGAGACTCCGGCCGTTGCTGTTCCGGAAGGTACGGCGTCGATCTCCGGGTGTACCATATTGATCCTGCCGTTGAATGCTGCGGGTTTCCCGAAGAATACGAATTCTGCTCCGGGCTTGAGTTTTTCAGTTACCCATTTGATTCCTTTAAAGAATACGAGCTCGATCTCTCCTGTTCCGTCGCTTATCCAGACACTGAGTCTTTTCTTTTCTATCATATCCACCCGCATCACCCTGGCCTTTATCTGTATGTATGCCATATCAGGTCTGGCGTCTGCGATCCTGACGAACGAACTGCGGTCAATGTATCTGAAAGGATACAGCTTCAGAAGCTCGCCGACCGTTCCGACCGCAAGCTCCTTCTTCAGCAGATTGGCCCTCTTGGGACCCACACCCGGAAGAAATTGAATGTCCATATCCAATCCGTTCTGTGCCATAGACTGGCAAATCTAATAAAAAATCCGCTTTCTTCATATAGTTTTTCAGGTAAGATCTGTAGTTATGCGGAAAATGAATGCGATCATTCTATCGGAATATGTGTTGCCTTTCTCAGAATTCTGATGTCGTAACTTTAGGATGACCAAACCTTGGAACACATTGAAGTGGTGTGGAAGTACTTCGATGAGAGGGGAAGGTTTGGCGGGCAGCATTATTGTGCGGGACTGTACGGGGATAGTGCTTTCACCTATAAGTGATGCTTGAAGAAATCGAATTGGCAGTTTCGTGGAAAAATTTATATATTTGTAGGTTAATTAGAAAAACTCCTATAAGAAATATGGCAAGAAAATTAGTTGTGGGCATTACCCAGGGAGACGGCAACGGTATCGGATACGAGGTCATCATCAAGGCTTTGGCGGATGAGAGGATGCTGGATCTCTGCACTCCCGTGATTTACGGATCATCCAAGATATTCGGCTTTTACAAGAAGCAGATCCATAATATCGATCAGATAAATACCAATGTGATAAATTCAGCCAAGGATGTTCATCAGAAGAGGGTGAATATCGTTAACTGCTTGCCTGAGAATGTTTTCGTAGAACCGGGCCAATCGACTGCAGAGTCGGCTAAGGCAGCTATGACATCACTCGAAAGAGCAGTCGAAGATATCAAGGAAGGTTATATCGATGTTCTTGTAACGGCCCCTATCAATAAGAGGGCGATGGCAGGTGAAGGCTTCGGCTATACCGGTCATACGGAATATCTGGAAAAGCAGTTCGGTGTAGATGAAGTGGCAATGATTATGGTGTGCGACAGACTCAAGGTGGGTGTTGTCACTGGTCATATTGCACTCAAGGATGTGGTCGGCAGCATCACTAAGGAAAGGATCCTAAGCAAGCTTCGTCTGATGAAGACTTCTCTGGAAAGAGATTTCGGAATCGATTCGCCGAAGATTGCTGTGCTTGGTCTGAATCCGCACTGCGGAGACGGAGGGCTTCTCGGTGATGAGGAGCAGCAGATCATCCTTCCTGCTGTCCAGGAGGCCAATTCAGAAGGAATCCTTGCATTCGGACCGTATTCTCCGGACGGATTCTTCGGTTCTTCATACAATAAGTTTGATGCGGTATTGGCAATGTATCACGATCAGGGACTTACTCCGTTCAAGGCTTTGGCCTTTGAGGAGGGAGTCAATTATACCGCCGGTCTTCCTGTCGTAAGGACATCTCCGGATCACGGTACTGCTTATGAAATGGCAGGAAGAGATATGGCTGATCCGCGTTCGATGATGGCAGCTATATATACGGCAATCGATATCTTCAATCGTCGTGAAGAATATGATGATCTGATGGAGAACCGTATGACCATCAAGATGCCTGATACAGAGATAAAGCCTAAGGGTGGAAGGATCATTGAATAAGCTATGCCGGAAGTAAGTCAACAGGCAAGGCCGCCGATATTTCTTTATACTGACGGAGCCTCCAGCGGAAATCCTGGTCCCGGCGGCTATGGGGTGGTACTTAAATGTGGCACTCATCAGATGGAAATTTCGGAGGGCTTCAGTCTTACGACCAACAACAGGATGGAACTTCTGGCTGTAATCAAGGGCCTGGAGGCCATCAGATGGCAGAATGCCGAAGTACACGTCACCAGTGATTCGTCTTATGTGGTAAATGCAATCAACAAAGGGTGGCTGGAGAACTGGAGACGGAAGGGATTTGCCAAGGTGAAGAATCCCGATCTCTGGATGAGGCTGTTGCCGCTTCTGCAGAAACATAGGGTGGCGTTTCATTGGATAAAGGGACACGCCGGTCATCCGGAAAATGAACGATGCGATGCCCTGGCTGTGGCAGCAGGGGCAGGTGCTGTAGCTAAAGGAATACAATTGCCTCCTGATGCAGGATACAATCCAGAAGAATCACTCTTATAAATACCATTATGAATGTCATCCGTACCGAAATAGAGGGACTTGTAATTCTCGAACCACGCGTTTTCGAGGATAGGCGCGGTTATTTCTTCGAGTCGTTTTCCGAGCGGGAGTTTGCAGAGGCGGTCGGACCTGTGCATTTTGTACAGGATAATGAGAGCAAGTCTTCCTACGGTGTGCTGCGAGGACTGCATTTCCAGAAGCCTCCATATGCCCAGGCCAAGCTTGTGCGGGTGGTCAAGGGATGTGTGCTGGATGTGGCAGTGGATTTGAGGAAAGGTTCTCCGACTTATGGAAAATATGAGGCTGTTGAACTTTCAGAGATGAATCGCAGGCAGCTCTTTATACCTAGAGGTTTTGCACACGGTTTCTGTGTACTTTCGGATGAAGTCATATTCCAGTATAAATGTGATAATTATTATTCACCTCAGAGCGAAGGTGCGGTGAGATGGGATGATCCGGATCTGTCCATTGACTGGAGAATTCCTGCGGAGGACGTCGTATTATCGGAAAAGGATTGTGCTCATCCGGCCCTGAAAGATCTGGAGGATGTGTTTTACATATAATCGATTCGTGATATGAATATCTTGGTGACAGGTGCCGGTGGTCAGTTGGGAAAGGCTATCAGGAGCATTTCGGACATTTCAGGACATAGATGCCTTTTTGCGGACATCTGTCCGGAAGGTGAAACATTGGCTCTGGATATTACCGATGCGGAGGCCGTCGGCCATATTCTGGATGTCAATGATATTGATGTCGTAGTCAATTGCGCTGCATATACGGATGTGGAAAAGGCTGAGATCGATGAAGAAAACGCATATAAGGTCAATGCCTTTGCGGCCGGGGTAATTGCCGGACAGGTGGCAAAAAGAAATATCTCGCTCATACATATTTCCACTGACTATGTCTTTGATGGACAATCTAATACACCTTATGACGAAAATGCTGTCCCGAATCCGTTGAATATCTATGCCCGTACCAAGCTCGATGGAGAAAGACTGATAGCGGCTTCCGGATGCAGACATCTTATCATAAGGACCGCCTGGCTTTATTCCTGCGGTTCGCGCAATTTCTATAATACTATAGTGGAAAAGACTGCTGCGCTGTCGGAAATGAAGGTCGTGGTAGATCAGGTAGGTACGCCTACATATGCACCGGATCTTGCTCAGGCTATATTTCATATGATCGACCGCTGGACAGAAAGGATTTCCGGCGTGTACAATTATACCGGACAGGGTGTCTGCTCCTGGTATGATTTTGCTGTGGCCATAAGAGATGCCGTGGGACATATCTGCCATATAAAGCCTTGCCTTTCTGCTGATTTTCCGACCAGGGCCCGTCGTCCTCATTATTCGGTACTCGATAAGACGAAGATAATGAGGGATTTCGATCTGGATATCCCGCATTGGACAGAATCCTTGCGGATGTGCGTTATGGATTATGAATCCGGACGTTGACAAAACATTATGACATATTATTCATTTTTTGTCTGACTATATGGCAGTCGTTTTTGATATTTGTCCAAATGTCACTATATTTGCAGTTTGTGTGTACCGTGGTGCATACAAACTTTTTCAGATAATAAATATAGTACAGATATGTCATTTACAGACGTTTTCAAAAAGATTTTCGGAACCAAGGCCGACCGTGATATGAAGGCCATCAGGCCTACCTTGGACAAAGTTCTTGAAGCCTACAAGACTATTGATAAACTTTCAGACGACCAGCTTAGAGACAGGTGTCAGGGACTTAAGGATAAAATCCAGGCTGCTATCGCGCAGGATGAGAACCGTATCGCCCAGATCAGGGAGGAACTGGAGAAGGATATTCCTCTTAATCAGAAGGAAGCCCTTGCTACTGAGCAGGATAAGCTCGTAAAGAAGGTGGATGAGATCATTGAGAAGGTGCTCGATGAAATCCTTCCTGAGGCATTTGCCATTATGAAATCCACAGCACGCCGTTTCGCTCAGAACCCTGAGATACGTGTGAAGGCTACACAGTTTGACCGTGACCTCAGCACCACCAAGGAGTTTGTTACGATTGACGGTGACTATGCCGTTTGGCAGAACCATTGGCTTGCAGGCGGTAATGAGATGACCTGGGATATGGTCCACTATGACGTCCAGCTCATCGGTGGTATCGTGCTTCATCAGGGTAAGATCGCTGAAATGGCTACTGGAGAGGGTAAGACTCTCGTAGCGACACTCCCTGTATTCCTTAATGCCTTGGCAGGCAAGGGCGTGCACGTTGTGACAGTGAACGACTACCTCTCGAAGCGTGACTCCGAGTGGATGGGACCTCTCTATATGTTCCACGGACTTTCAGTGGATTGTATCGACAAGCATCAGCCTAACAGCGAGGCACGTAAGAAGGCCTATGCCTGCAACATCACCTTCGGTACGAACAATGAATTCGGCTTCGACTATCTCCGTGACAATATGGCCACCTCGATGAAGGACCTTGTCCAGAGGAAGCATCATTTCGCTATTGTCGATGAGGTCGACTCTGTGCTCATCGATGACGCACGTACCCCTCTGATCATTTCCGGTCCTGTTCCAAAAGGTGAGGATCAGCAGTTTATGGAATACAAGCCGCTTGTGGAGCGTCTGTACAGCAACCAGAAGTCTCTTGTGAACCAGCTCCTGAACGAGGCTAAGAAACTCATAGCCGAGGGCAACGAGAAAGATGGAGGACTTCTTCTTTTCAGAGCATATAAGGGTTATCCTAAATATAAGCCGCTCATCAAGTTCCTCAGCGAGCCTGGTATGAAGCAGCTTATGCAGAAGGTCGAGAACTATTATATCCAGGACAACGAGCGTGAAATGCACATCGTTACCGACGAACTTTTCTTCGTCATCAATGAGAAGCAGCACTCGGTGGATATGACCGACAAGGGACGCGACCTGATCACCGGCAATCTCGAGGATACGAACTTCTTCGTCCTTCCTGACGTAGGAGCAGCGATCGCAGAGGTTCAGAAGAATCTGGAGCTTACCGCTGAGGAAAAGCAGGTAAAGAAGGATGAGATCCTTGCGGACTTTGCGCTTAAGTCAGAGCGCGTACATACCGTAAATCAGCTCCTTAAGGCATATACTATGTTCGATAAGGAGATCGATTATATCATTCAGGACGGTAAGATCAAGATCGTCGACGAGCAGACAGGACGTATTATGGAAGGACGCCGTTGGAGCGATGGACTCCATCAGGCTGTCGAGGCTAAGGAAAATGTGAAGGTGGAGGCTGCCACTCAGACATTCGCTACCATCACTCTCCAGAACTATTTCCGTATGTATCATAAGCTTGCCGGTATGACCGGTACGGCAGAGACAGAGGCAGGCGAGTTCTGGTCCATCTATAAGCTCGATGTGGTGGTTATCCCGACCAACAGACCTATCGCCCGTTTCGATAACAATGACCTTATTTATAAGACAAAGAAGGCAAAGTACGATGCAGTGATCAATAAGGTCGTGGAGCTTACAAAGGAGGGAAGGCCAGTGCTCGTCGGTACTACCGATGTCGAGACTTCCGAACTCCTGAGCCGTATGCTCAGGCTTCGCGGTATCCAGCATCAGGTCCTCAATGCAAAGCAGCACGCTCGCGAGGCCGAGGTGGTAAAGCACGCCGGAGAACCTTCTACCGTGACAATCGCAACCAATATGGCTGGTCGTGGAACCGATATCAAGCTGCCTGAGGAAGTGAAGGCTGCAGGTGGACTTGCCATCATCGGAACAGAACGACACGACAGCCGTCGTGTGGACCGTCAGCTCAGAGGTCGTTCCGGACGTCAGGGTGACCCTGGTTCTTCTATCTTCTATGTATCCCTTGAAGATAAACTTATGCGTCTCTTCGGTGGTGAGAAGATTGCAGGAATGGTCGACAGGATGGGTCTGCAGGAGGATGAGGCTCTTGAGGCTTCAATGCTCAGCAGCGCTGTGGAAAGAGCGCAGAAGAAGGTGGAAGAGAATAACTTCGGTATCCGTAAGAGACTCCTTGAGTACGATGACGTTATGAACTCTCAGAGAGAGGTCATCTATACAAAGAGACGCAATGCGCTTTCAGGTGAGAGAGTGGAGATCGACGTTATGAATATGATGCAGGACATCGCTCAGATTCTCGTCGAGAAGTCAGAAGAAATGGATTATGAATCATTCTCTGAGCTTGTGATGACATCGCTTTCTGTCGAACTTGGATTTGATGAAGCCGTCTTCTCTAAAGGCAATAAGGTTGCGATGACAGACGCTCTTCACGCCAACATCCTCAAGACATATGAAAGACGTATGGATACAATGCTCCAGCGAGCATATCCTATCATCAAGGAAGTGTACGAAAAGCAGGGAGCCATCTATCAGAATATTGCTATTCCTATTTCGGACGGACGTAAGATGCTTACTCTCTCTGTAAATCTTAAGAAGGCGTATGAAACTGAGGGTAAGGAAATCGCCAGAGCACTCAGCAAGACCATAACTCTTTGGCAGATCGATGACAAGTGGAAGGAGCACCTGCGTGATATGGACGATCTGAAGCAGTCTGTTCAGAATGCTACATACGAGCAGAAGGATCCGCTCCTTATCTATAAGTTCGAGAGCTTCAACCTCTTTAGCCAGATGCTCGAAGACCTTAACAAGGATGTGTTGTCTTTCCTTCTCAGGGCATTCATTCCGCTTAGAGATGCATCGGAAGCACGCGAGTCGGCTCCACAGCAGCCTAAGAAGAATATGGATCAGATGCAGACCTCACGTACTGATCTTGTTACAAACGGAGGCGAACCTAAGAGCAAGATGCCTGTACACGTAGATAAGCAGGTCGGTAGAAACGATCCTTGTCCTTGCGGAAGCGGCAAGAAGTTCAAGAACTGCCACGGTAAAGGACTTTAATAGAATAACTAAACAAACGAAATATTATGGCAAAGACAGAAACTACTCTTAATGTCAATTCTATCAGCAGGATTTCTGCTGGAACCGTAATCAAGGGTGAAATCCTGTCGCCGTGCGACATCCGTATCGACGGAACTTTTGAAGGTAAGCTTCAGTCAAAAGGACGCGTAGTAGTCGGAGAAACCGCGGTGATAAAGGGCGATATTTTCTGTGATAATGTAGATTTATGGGGTAAGGTGGAAGGCAATCTTTTTGTTAAGGATACCCTTGCACTCAAGGAAGGATGTGTAATCAACGGAAACCTTCATATCAAGAAGCTCTCAGTGGAACTTGGTGCTGTTTTCAATGGTAATTGCAAGACTATCAGCGATGCCGAATATGATAAGCTTACTGGAAGTCAGGTGGCAGTGAAGCCGGTGGCTCAGACACAGCACCAGCATCAGGCTCCAGCAAACTGATTCTTATAAAGGGACCGGTCTTCCGGTCCTTTTGTGTATATTGTAACTATGCATTTGGGAAAGTTATGAGGAAGATTTTCATTGTCCGGATGCTTGCGGTACTTATGGCTGTAACAGTCATTGCCGGATGCGGTGCTGTCCCATTGACGGGAAGAAAGCAGGTCCTTCTGGTTTCGGATCAGGAAGTTTACGAGGCAGGATTGACCCAATATAAGGATTATATGAAGGAGGCAAAGGTGTCTTCCAATGCCAAAGCTTCGTCAATGGTGAAATCAGTGGGAAAGAAGCTTGCTGATGCGACAGAGAAATATCTGAAAGCTAATGGCTTAGGGGCAGAACTGAGTAATCTTGAATGGGAGTTCAATCTCGTGGCGGATGATCAGGTCAATGCGTTCTGCCTTCCTGGCGGAAAGATAGTTGTGTATGATGGACTACTCACTGTAGCACAGAGCGAGGCAGAATTGGCTGTGGTTCTGGGACACGAGATAGCTCACGCAGTAGCCAAGCATAGCAACGAGCGTATAAGCCAGCAGATTCTAGCGCGGTATGGTCAGGCAATATTGGCTCAGGCCTTGTCAAATAAGTCTGAAATGGTCCAGGCTGTAGGCTCTTCCGTATTCGGACTCGGAGCCCAGATCGGCCTGATGCTTCCATATTCCAGAAAACACGAATATGAGGCAGACTATATGGGAATCGTATTTATGGAGATGGCAGGATATGATTCCGAGAGTGCTGTCGGTTTCTGGACAAAAATGTCGGCCGGCGGTGGAAATACGAGTGATTTCCTCAGTACCCACCCCAGCGACAATAAGCGAATTTCCGAACTTAAACGCCGCCTCCCTGAGGCTAAGTCAATAGCAGAGAAATATTGAGCAGTGAACGACTTTTCTGTAGATTACTCTCTATCTGAAGTATGTCTCAGCAAAATGTTGACTTTGGAATACCGTAAATAAAAAAGAGACCGGAAGGTCTCTTTTTGTGGAGATGGGCGGATGTGAGTTTATGCCTACTAGAATACACAATAAGATATAAATAGTTGATTATTATTGATTTGAATAAATTTATAGTATAGCTGGATTTATTTGATATTAGCCATTATTGTGTTTGAAATTGTGTTTATAAATTTTGATTGAAACTGTAGTAAATTGCAGTTGATTCTTCTAAAAACTATGTATCTTAGTAGAACTAAAAATGTAATGTATATATGGAAATACCTCAGGGAAACAGTAGAGAAGAAGTCAAGTTGAGAGACCAGATCATCAAAGACTTCTATGCAGGGTGGATAGCAGAAAACCCTGAAAAGAAAATGTGGAACGAAGACCTACAGGACTATATTCTTGTAAAGTATCTTTCCATAACCGAAACAGCAGAGAAAGCCGCAAGACAGTATGAATCCACATTAGCAGTAATGAGACTGTCGGAACTTCTGACTAAATCCAAGAAAGTCGCAGAGATGCCACCAAAGAAAGGTACTAAGAATCAGAAACCATTCTTGAAGATGTACATAATGCAGCTGGATAATATCAAGATGACAGTCGGACTCCAGAAGTCAACAGGTGACAAAGTGCAATATTGCATAACGGCCTTATAAAAACACAGCCACTCGGAAGAGTGGCTGTTATACTTTGGGGCTCGAAACCGACGAAGTTGCTGAAGCGAATGCGAAAGAAACTGCGTCGTTAAGGGTTGTCATCCCTTACGCGAATTCCCCTTGACTCTGCAAATGTAGATATAATTTCCGGATTAACAAAATCTGTACTAAAATTTTACGTCTCTCAGGATATCGTAAACGGCGTTTACGAATTTCCGCAACACTGTTGCCGAAATCTTATTCCAGAAATCCGGTCACCACTGTTGCCAAATTTGAAAAAGGGCAACAGCGTTGCCCCAATCAAGCTGAAGGAACGGATTGAAGAATCTAACCAGGAAGAATATCTGTAAACGCTTTATTTAAAGAGATTCTCAAGCAAGAACAGTTGTGCGTTAGCATCGTACGCAACCGCAAGATATTGTCCTTGCGTTCCTTCTTTCCATACTGAAGTGATTCCGATGGATATTCCAAGTTCAGTTGGAGCCTTATACTTATGGCCATCACCCCTTTCCTTCTCTTCCAAATATCCAACAGACACCAACCACTGTGTTACCTTTGATGCAGACAAAGGCTTCATATTTTCAGGAATCATCTTATTGATTTCCTTGACAAACATAGCTATTCCTGTCCTCTCTGCGATATAAACATTTGAAACTATTTCAGGAGTAAGTTGGAATTCTAGTTCATACTGCTTCTTCGAGGAAGGCTTTTTCTTTCCAATATCCTCAAGCAGATTGGACACTTCTTGATTTCCTGATTATCCTTGTTTTCGTTCTTGTCTATATCACCATATAAAACAACCGGCAAATAGTCATCAATCAACTCCAGAACAAAACTAGAAGGTCTCTCTTTAGGGACGATTAAGTAAACGCGGTTCTTTGTCCTTGTCAAAGCGACATAGAACAAACGTCTTTCCTCAGCATACTCAATACTATGGTCATCTCGCACAACGTACTTCAACACAGGATCATCCTGTACCTGAGAAGGAAAACCATACACCTCATTGCGAGCATTGATAATAATCACATTATCATATCCCAACCCCTTAGCACGATGAACTGTCATAAAGTCCAAGGCTACATTCGGAAACTTTGTCGAAGTGACACCTCCTGTCTTCTCATTATAGACAAACTTTCCTGAATGAGATAAATGAAAAGCATCAAATCCATATCGGCCCAATAAAAGAATCGAAGATTTCGGATTCTCAAGGATTATCTTTTCAACAATAGCCTCGACCTTCTCGCCAATCATATAATAGCGGCCACCCTTACCGGCAGTCTTTTTCCTATCAACGTTTTCCGAATACGACTCTATGATTATTGGCTGGTCAATATGTTTTGGAGATATAAGTTCCTTTCGCAGCTACCGTTGTTGTCTTACCTGCTCCAGCACCAGCAATTACAAGTGTATAATCCTCATCCGAGAGCACAACCTTTCTTTGCTCCTCGTCAAGTTTGATGGCTGGATCCACAGATTTAAGAATATTATCAAGATAGATATTCTCTGTTCTAAGGTGACTGCTCAGAAAATCTTCATTGTGTTTTGATATAAAGGATGGTGATTTCTGCAAGTCTTCTATCTCATAATAGTAAGTAACCGCCATCTTGATTCTCTGAATATCCAAACAATTCTTTTGGCAATATGCCTCCAGCATATCGGAACTGTGGAGATTGTCAAAAAAGGAGACTACCTGATTATATTTATCTATCGCCCGGTAATAATCACTTCGTGCAATATACTTGTCCTTGCATAACAATTTCTCCATTCCGCCAAGAAACTCCATTAGCTGAACATACTCCTTCGTTTTATGCGATGCTGACGAGTTTTCCCGTCTTCTACTGAATATTATGGAGAAAAATGATATATAATATTGGACAATAGGCATTAAAATACAAAAGTAAGCAAAATCATTGATTAAAGTGCAAGCCTACTAATCATTGATAATCCTGACAAATCCATCACTAGACCCACCCGATTGTAGATAGTAATTGAAAATTCCATCGAAACCACGAAAAACAATCAAGTGTGGTATATTAAAAGAAATTACGCTCAACTATACCTCAATGTGAGCGTAAAAGTGAGCGTAATTTTTGTAACTAACTGATAATCATCAGTATAAAAGTGGAGATGGGCGGACTCGAACCGCCGTCCAAACACCGCACCAGGCGGCTTTCTACACGCTTAGTCTGACTTTGGTTTTCGTCCAGGGGCTGCCGTCAGACTGGCTACCCAAGGCTTACCCTTTGGATCTTAGCGGAGCTTAAAGGAGTCACTCCGAGCATCCGGTTTGGATGATACCCCGGATTCCAGTCATAACCGGCCTAAAGACTGGAGGGATACTCGTCGGCGACGCAGCCTTGGCGTCGCGGATTAAGGTAGTGTGCTTTGCAGACTACGCAGCGAGTGCATAAGAGTTGTTGCCAACTATAAGTTCGAAAGCTGAGATTAACGGGCAAACTTCCGACGCCCGACGTGCTTACCGACCAATGTCTGATGCTGTCAAAACCAAAACATCCCCATTGTGAGTGCGCAAATATAGCAATAATTTCACATATTCTCATCCATAAGTGATATTCTTCTCAAATTTCCGCTAGTAGTTGCGCTTGGTGTTTTTAAGTTTTTTATCCATCAAAATACAACATACTTGCCATAAATTTCCCTTATTTTGTCGATTTTTTTTGAAAAAATGCAGAAAAAATTTGCGGATTAAGAAAAAATGTCTACCTTTGCAATCCCTTCAGAAATGAAGCAAGTTCTTTAACGGGAGCATAGCTCAGTTGGTTTAGAGCATCTGCCTTACAAGCAGAGGGTCGGGGGTTCGACTCCCTCTGCTCCCACTAAAAGCCTCGCAGTTTTTACTGTGAGGCTTTTTTTGTTTCAATCTCGGCCAGAAAATCACGGCCCGTTGAGCGGAAAATCATCATCTGGCTGCACTCCAGTCGCTCAACGGGTATGGAATCAGCACCAATGAGCGGCGGGAGGCCATTGCAAGCCAGTTTTTCCGCTCAACGGGTCGTTTCTGAAAGCGATCCAGTGTTCTGATGGACCCTGAACATCCAGGATTTTACGTTAAGCCCTTAGACACATACTTTTGCGACTGATCCCCCTTTATCTTCAGAAGCATTCTATCAAGTATCTTAGTGTTCTAAAGTCAACGAAAGTCCGGCATAGGTATAAGGTTCGCTTTCAATGTGTTCGAAGGTTTTGATGGATGTTCCTTGCCAAGTCAAGTGAATGGATTATGATTCAAAAATAGAAACATTGCACACAGTTTAAGTCTCAGAATATTCGAATAGTTTTTGCAGAGGCTTTTCTTTTGGCAGTCCCGTATAAAAGTGCTATCTTTGCTTGATTAGATTTTTTGATGAAGATGAGCCTTGGATGAGGCTATGGATCGATATAAAATTATAGCTATGATAAGAAAAACAGGATTATTATTCTTTATTGTCATTATGCTGGCAGGAATATGTTTTCCTGCTGCAGCACAGATGACTGATGATGCGGTGATCGAGTATGTGAAGGATGGACTGGCTAATGGAAAGTCACAGAATGATCTTCTGAAAGAACTTGTGGCTTCCGGTGTGACTAAGGAGCAGGCACTTCGTATCAAGAAGGCGATGGAAACTGAAAATGCTGGTATGGGGGGCATAATGGGTCGCACAACCCAGCAGGAAAGACGTCGTAGAAATGCTCCGGGAGCAATACAGTATTCTGCAGTAGATGTGCAGGAAGATGTCAACATCGATGTGCAGGAAGTAAAGAATGCTTCTGAGAAGATGATCTTCGGTCACAATATTTTCTCGAACCGCAAGTTGACATTCGCTCCAAGTCTCAATATCCCTACTCCGGAGAATTACAGACTTGGTGCCGGTGACGAGATAATAATCGATGTATGGGGCAGTAACGAAGCAACCATCCGACAGACTATCTCTCCGGACGGATTCATCAATATCCCAAATCTTGGAGTGTTAAGTCTCAATGGAATGACAGTGAAGGAAGCTGAGAAGTACCTTAGAAGGAAACTTTCTCAGATTTATCCTGTCGAAGGAGATGAGGCTGCATCTGATTTCAAACTTACTCTTGGCAGCATCAGAACCATTCAGGTAAATGTTACAGGTGAGGTAGAAGTGCCGGGTACATATAGCATTTCATCACTTTCCAACGTTTATAACGCTCTTTATCTGGCAGGTGGCATCAATGAGCTGGGATCTCTTCGAAAGGTGCAGCTTGTGAGAAACGGTAAGCAGAAGGCTGAAGTGGATCTTTACGATTTCATTCTCAACGGAGTTCTCCCAGACGGAATTATACTTCAGGATGGTGATGTGATCAATGTTCCCCTTTATGGCAGTCTCGTAAATATTGAAGGAAGCGTAAAGCGCCCTATGTATTACGAAATGAAGGAAGGCGAGACAGTTCAGGACATTCTTGACTATTCCGGAGGATTTGCAGGAGATGCATATCGGTCGAATATCAATATTGTTCGTCAGAACGGTATTGAATATCAGGTGTATACAGTGGATTCACCGCTCTTCTCCGCATTTATCTTGAAAGATGGGGATGCAGTGACTGTGGGGGCCCTCATCGACAGATATGAAAACAGACTTGAGGTCAAGGGTGCAGTTTATCGTCCGGGCATATATCAGCTTGGTGACGGAATACGGACTGTTTCGGAACTTATTGCCAAGGCAGATGGCCTCAAGGGAGATGCTTTTACTGCACGTGCGTTGATTCATCGTGAACGTGAGGATCTTACTCTCGAAGTCATTTCAATAGATGTCAAGGCTATTCTTGCAGGTCAGGCGCCGGATTTACTGCTACAGAGAAATGATATACTATACATTCCGAGCATATACGATCTTAACGATGTGGGAACCATCACCATCGAGGGAGAAGTCGCAAGCCCCGGAACCTTTGTCTTCGAGGACAATATGACTATCGAGGATCTTATAATGCAGGCCGGTGGACTTCTGGAGTCCGCATCAACGGTGAGAATCGATGTCAGCCGAAGAATCAAAAACCCGGCAAGCACGGCCCTGCCTGACTCGATTGCTAATGTCTTCACGAGATCTTTCCAGGATGGATATGTAATCAGCAGTGAACTGGACTTTGTACTTCAGCCATATGATTATGTCAATGTCCGTCGTAGTCCCGGCTATGCAGCACAGGGTAAGGTGAGAGTTAGTGGAGAGGTGATTTTCCCTGGAGAATATGTACTTACGCATAAGAATGAACGCTTGTCTGACTTAGTCAAAAGAGCGGGCGGACTCAATAATTGGGCGTATGTCAGAGGCGCAAGACTTATCAGACATACATTGGCGGAGGAAAGAAACCGTACCCGTGCTGGTATGACCGTTCTTACAACAGGAAAGGATAGTGTCAATGTCGAGAATCTTGATCTGGACGAAAGCTATAGCGTAGGTATCGACTTGGAAGCTGCTCTCTCCGCACCAGGAAGCGATGCTGACCTTGTGCTCAGACAGGATGACCTCCTCCTGATTCCGGAATATATCAACACAGTAAAGATTTCCGGCAATGTGATGTATCCGAATGTGGTAGCCTACAATTCCGGAATGACAGTACGTGACTACGTGACAATGGCAGGTGGCTACGGCTACCGCTCAAAGAAGAACAAGGCTTACATCGTTTATATGAACGGCACTATCGCTCGTGCACGTCAGATGTCAAAGGGTGTGGTGGAACCAGGCTGCGAGATCGTGATTCCTCAGAAGCGTGATAAGGATTTCGATGTCACATCACTGATGAGCGTAGCCACTACATCATCTTCAATCGCAACAATGCTTGCTACTATTATGAACCTCATAATGAAATAAAGATGCAGGAGTATCAGAACAATAACATATCTCAGGAGCCTGAAATCGATATAATGGAGCTCCTGGCTAAACTATGGAAGAGCCGTAGACTCATTATAAAATGGGGAATAATAGGAGCTGTGGTCGGACTGATTGCCGGCTTCAGTATACCTGCAACCTATAGAGTCTCTGCTATGCTTGCTCCCGAGACCCAGCAGAGAGTAGGCTCCGGAGTTAGCTCCATCGCTTCTATGATGGGAGTCAGCCTGGACAACAGTATGGATGCCATCGATTATGAGATGTATCCTGATGTAATCGCATCCACTCCGTTCCTCTTCGAACTTCTTGACCTGGAGGTGAAGACAAAGGACGGGCAGATCGATACTACTCTGCAGAATTATATCTTGAAGCATCAGAAGAGTCCTTGGTGGAGCCACGTCATAAATGCTCCATTCAAGGCCTTGGGATGGGCTATATCATTGGTGAAACCGGAAGAAGAAAGCGACGGTTCTGGAGAGGTTCAGCTTGATGTTTATAATCTTCCGAAAGAGGAAAGGGCTGTAATAAAATATCTTGCAGATAAGATAAATGTTGCGGTGGACAAGAAGACAGGCAAGACGTCGATGTCACTTGAGATGCAGGATCCGCTGGTGGCATATACGGTTCTGACAGCAGTGATAGATAACCTTAAGGACTATATGTCAGATTATCGTACCTCTAAGTCACGTCAGGATGTAGCGAATCTATCTAAGATATGTGAAGAAAGAAAGCAGGAATATTATGCTGCTCAGCAGGCTTATGCTCAGTATACGGACTCGAATAAGAATATTGTACAGAACAGTACCAAGGCTGAGGGACAACGACTCCAGCAGGAGATGAACCTGGCATATCAGGTGTATTCTCAGGTGGCAACACAGCTTGAAGGTGCCCGCGTAAAGGTCCAGCAGGATAAACCGGTATTTGCAGTGTTGAAGCCTGCAACAGTACCTTTGAAGAAGACTGGTCCAAGCAAAGCAAAACTTCTTGTTGGATTTGCTTTCCTCGCAGGATGCTGTGCTGCAGCTTGGGTCCTTTTCGGAAAAGACTTCTGGAAACAGTTCAAAGATAATCTTAAATGAAAGGAATAGTACTTGCCGGAGGAAGCGGCACCCGTCTTTACCCCATCACCAAAGGGGTAAGCAAGCAGCTGCTTCCGATCTTCGATAAGCCGATGATCTATTATCCCATTTCCGTTCTTATGCTGGCCGGAATCAGGGAAATCCTCATCATCTCCACTCCTCACGATTTGCCTGGCTTCCAGAGACTTCTTGGAGATGGCAGTGACTATGGAGTGAATTTCAGCTATGCCGAACAGCCTTCTCCGGACGGCCTTGCACAAGCCTTCATCATCGGAGAAGAATTCATCGGAGAAGACTGTGCCTGTATGGTCCTCGGAGACAATATCTTCCACGGTAACGGTTTTATTGAACTTCTTAAAGAGGCTGTCCGATCTGCAGAAGAAGACTCGAAAGCCACAGTATTCGGCTACTGGGTAAGTGATCCTCAGAGATACGGTGTGGCAGAATTCGACAGCGAAGGAAACTGTCTGTCGATTGAAGAGAAACCGGCAGAGCCGAAGTCCAATTATGCAGTGACCGGTCTCTATTTCTACCCGAATAAAGTCGTGGAAATAGCAAAGAATGTCAAGCCATCTGCCAGAGGTGAACTTGAAATCACCACCGTCAATCAGCATTTCCTTGAAGAGGGACAATTGAAGGTGCAGACTCTCGGGCGTGGATTTGCCTGGCTGGATACCGGTACTCACGACTCCCTTTCCGAAGCTTCGACCTTCATTGAAGTAATCGAAAAGCGTCAGGGCCTCAAGATTGCCTGCCTTGAAGAGATTGCCTACAGAAACGGATGGATAACAGCCGACCGTGTCCGCGAACTCGCCCAGCCGATGTCAAAAAACCAATACGGTCAATATCTTCTTAACCTATTGTAATGAACAGAACCATCCTCATAACCGGCGGAGCCGGCTTCATAGGTAGCCACGTAGTAAGGCTGCTGGTAAACAAGTACCCGCACTATCGCATAATAAATGTCGATAAGCTTACTTACGCCGGTAACCTTGCCAATCTTAAGGATATTGAGGATAAACCAAACTACAAGTTCGTAAGGCTTGACATCTGCGACTTTGAATCCATCTGCCGGCTTATGAAGGATGAAAAAGTAGATGGCATCATACATCTTGCAGCAGAATCACACGTGGACCGTTCCATCAAGGATCCGTTCACATTTGCCCAGACCAATGTAATGGGCACCCTCTCCCTCCTTCAGGCCGCACGCCTATGCTGGGAACCTCTTGGCTGGTTCTGTCATTCTGAGGAGCGCCTCCCTTCTTGTCATTCTGAGGAGCGCCTCCCTTCTTGTCATTCTGAGGAGCGCAGCGACGTGAGAATCCCGTGCCGGTTCTACCATATCTCCACCGACGAAGTCTACGGAGCCCTCGCTCTCGACAGTCCCGAAGGCGAGCCACCATTCGGCACTGACTTCTTCCGTGAAGACACCAGCTATAACCCTCATTCGCCATACTCAGCCTCAAAGGCAGCATCAGACCATTTCGTCCGCTCCTTCCACGACACATACGGCCTTCCGACAGTCATTTCCAACTGCTCGAACAACTATGGCCCGTATCAGTTCCCGGAAAAACTCATACCATTGTTCATCAATAACATCCGTCACGGAAAACCGCTTCCGGTCTACGGCAAAGGTGAGAATGTACGCGACTGGCTCTATGTGGAAGACCACGCCCGTGCCATTGACCTCATTTTCCACGAAGGAAAGGACGGAGAAACATACAATATCGGTGGATTCAACGAGTGGAAGAATATTGACCTGATCAAGGTGATGATAAAGACAGTGGACCGTATCCTTGGTCATCCTGAAGGACATAGTCTGGGACTCATTACCTATGTACCGGACCGTCTCGGCCACGATGCCCGTTATGCTATCGACAGCACCAAGCTAAAGACCGAACTTGGCTGGCAGCCATCACTCCAGTTCGAGGAAGGCATAGAAAAGACTGTGAGATGGTACCTTGACCATCAGGAATGGATGGACAAAGTGACCAGTGGGGAGTATCAGAGGTATTATGAAGAAATGTACGGCAATACTTAATGTAATGAATTTATTTGAAATAATTTGATTTGAAATAAATTTATTACATTTGCGGAAAGCTTAATATATGGAAACGCCTTTTGTATTTGGTAAAATAGCATCTCATCAGGATTTTACTGATAGAGTCGTGGAGACTCAGCATCTTCTGGATAATTTCAGAGGATTGGTCAATACTGTTCTGATTTCTCCGCGCAGATGGGGGAAGTCTTCTTTGGTGGCCAAGGCTTCTGAAATTTATGCGCAAGAATCTGATAAAAATATTGTTGTACATATCGATTTGTTTAATTGCAGGACAGTAGATAAGTTTTATGAGACTTTTGCTAAAGAACTTATTTCTGCCACCAATACAGCTTTTGAGGAATTTGTTTCCTCTTCTTTAAAATATTTGAGTCGTTTCGCTCCGAATTTCCAAGCGTCTGATCCGGCGGGATCATTTGAATTATCCTTCGGTATAGATATTCGTGATAAAAAGATGTCCTTTGATGAGATTTTGGATCTACCTCAGACGATAGCCCGTGAAAAAGGAAAGCATATTATAGTATGTATCGATGAATTCCAGACCATAAAGGATTATGATGACAGCTTTGCTTTCCAGTGCTCGTTAAGGGCTCACTGGCAGAAGCATCAAGATGTTGCTTATTGTCTTTTCGGCAGTAAACGTAATATGATGATAGATCTTTTTGCAGATTCGCAGAATCCATTCTATAAATTTGGCGATATGATTTTTCTTCAGAAGATCGCCTCAGAAGATTGGGTGAAGTTCATTATAGAAAGATTTGAAGAGACAGGAAAATATATATCAGAAGAAGTTGCGTTTAAGATAGCGCAAATGGTGGAATGTCACCCTTATTATGTACAGCAGCTCAGTCAGTTATCCTGGTTCAGAACCCATTTGGAGTGTACGGAAGATATTGTCAAGGAAGCATTCAGCAGTCTGTGTGCGCAGCTGTCTTTGGTATTCTCCCATATCATAGATGGCTTGACTCCTTCTCAGATAGGATTTTTACAGGCTGTGGCTGATGGAGTATCTTCTTTTACTTCTCAGGCAGTTCTGGCAAAATATAGATTGGGGTCATCTGCCAATGTTAAGAACATCAAGCAAGCGCTCGAAAAGAAGGAACTGATAGATATACAGCCAGGTCGGATAGAGATACAGGATCCTGTGCTTAAGTTTTGGATGTTGAGGGAATATAGAAAATAAGAAAGTATATATAAAATTTTAAAGGCGTAATTAAGAATGGTGAGTAAAATATATCAAGTCCTTCATCAATATGCAAAAAAATATGTGAATACACGTATTGTATTCGTGTTTGATGTATTGATGTCAGTCTTGGCTACTTTTCTTTCTGTACTGCTGGTCAAGATATTGTTTATAAACGACATATTCAGTACTTCAGTCGTACTGATATGGCTGTCGATTTCTTCTGTCGTTTCGGCTGTATTGATCTGGCTCTTGAAGACATATAGGATCATCATACGTCATATGTCTTTAATCGAATTTTCATATTTCGTGCTTTTATCATTTCTAAAATCTGTAGCGTTAGCTTTCATATTTATATGGCTGTATGGATATTCGATCGGTATTTATGTCTTGCTTGTAAGTGACTTCTTTCTGAGTTTCGGAGCATTCTTTACATTGCGAGTTATGATGCTTGTCGGATATGACTTAGTCAAAAGCAAGGTAAACGAAAAAAAGAATAGTCAGAATATTCTCGTATATGGAGTAGGTTTGAACTCTGTATCGCTTATACCGCGTCTTAAGGAATCACAGCATTATCATATTGTCGGTTTTCTCCAATATGGTAACATCGGCGTTTCACACGTAATTTCAGATCTGAAAGCT
This sequence comes from Bacteroidia bacterium, assembly GCA_021153285.1. Lineage (GTDB taxonomy): Bacteria > Bacteroidota > Bacteroidia > Bacteroidales > UBA932 > Cryptobacteroides. The sequence goes on along the minus strand of JAGKTT010000001.1, from coordinate 72,038 downwards.
TTTTATGTGACGTCTGAATCGGAATTCAAAAAAATAATAAAAGATACAAATGCAGATGCTCTTCTGTTTGCAACAGATGAGGATGCCCGTCTTGAGAAGGAGCGTATTATCAGATATGCCATTTCCTGTGGTGTGAAGCTCTTCTTTGCACCTCCGATCGATGAAATGGTGGATGGTAAACCTATTCAGAAGATTCGAAACATTGAGATCGAAGATCTCCTGATGCGTCCTGAGATAAAGATATCGATGGATGAGATTATGGAAAATTTCAGGAATAAGACGATATTGGTAACCGGAGCTGCAGGCTCCATAGGTTCTGAGCTTTGTCGTCAGCTCCTGACATTCGGTATCGAGAAATTGATTCTTTTCGATAATGCAGAGACTCCGATGCATTATCTCCGCTTGGAATTGGAGGAAAAATATCCGGATATGCAAATTATACCGGTTATAGGTGATGTCCGTTTGCTTCCGCGATTGGATTATGTCTTTAAAACCTGGCGACCGCAGGTAGTCTTTCACGCCGCTGCTTATAAGCACGTGCCATTGATGGAAGAGAATCCTTGTGAAGCTGTGCTGGTCAATGTTGCAGGTTCGCGTAATGTTGCTGACAAGTGTCTGGAATATGGTGCGGAAATGATGGTAATGGTTTCTACCGATAAGGCAGTGAATCCTACCAACATAATGGGATGTACAAAGCGCCTTGCAGAGATTTATGAGCAGTCACTCGGCCTCGCAATTGAAAGCGGACGTATTTCCGGTAAAACCAAATTCGTAACCACCCGTTTCGGTAATGTCCTTGGTTCCAATGGTTCTGTTATTCCTCGATTCAGAGAACAGATTGCTAAGGGAGGACCTGTTACTGTCACTCATCCTGAAATTACCCGTTTCTTTATGACGATTCCTGAGGCTTGCCGTTTAGTGATGGAAGCTGCGACAATGAGTGCTGGTAATCAGATATTTGTGTTTGATATGGGCGAGTCCGTAAAGATAGATGATCTGGCACGTAGGATGATCCAGCTTGCCGGTTTCACTCCTGATGATGATATAAAGATAGAGTATACCGGTCTTCGTCCGGGTGAGAAACTATATGAAGAGGTGTTGGCTAATACAGAAAATACCCTACCTACCAATCATACCCGTATCCGTATAGCTAAGGTCCGTGAGTATGACTATGCAGAGGCAAAGGATATGGTTGGTGAACTTGAACGTTTGTCGAGGATAGTGGATATTCCTTCGATGGTTCGTCTGATGAAACAAATTGTACCTGAGTTTATATCAAATAATTCAAGGTATCAGGAATATGATAAGATAAAACAATAATATATGAGCATTTTCAAAGATAAAACCCTCCTGATCACAGGTGGCACAGGAAGTTTCGGAAACGCCGTGCTTCGTCGCTTTCTTCAGAGCGATATAAAGGAGATCCGTATATTCTCACGAGATGAGAAGAAACAGGATGATATGAGACATCATCTTCAGGCTCAGTATCCTGAAGTGGCATCGAAGGTGAAGTTCTACATCGGAAACGTGAGGGACAAACAGTCGGTGGACATCGCGATGAGGGGAGTCGACTATGTATTTGCGGCGGCTGCACTTAAGCAGGTACCTTCTTGTGAGTTCTTCCCGATGGAGGCTACGATGACAAATGTGGTCGGCACTAACAATGTGCTTCTTTCAGCTATCGAGCATAAGGTAAAGAATGTGGTAGTGCTTTCGACAGACAAGGCTGCATATCCTATCAACGCTATGGGTATCTCGAAAGCTTTGATGGAGAAGGTGGCAATCGCCAAGGGACGCGAACTCGGAGAGGGAGCAGAGACTACTATCTGCTGTACAAGATATGGCAATGTGATGGCGTCACGCGGATCTGTTATTCCTCTTTGGGTGGAGCAGATAATGGCTGGTAAGCCTATTACTATCACAGATCCTAATATGACACGCTTTATGATGACGCTGGATGATGCTGTGGATCTGGTTATCTATGCATTCACTCACGGTCATAATGGTGATCTATTCGTGCAGAAGGCTCCTGCAGCGACTTTGGAGACTCTTGCCGAGGCTCTTAAGCAGATCTATTCGAAGATGGATCCGCACTATGGCGACACTGAGGTGAGAGTTATCGGAACCCGTCACGGTGAGAAACTTTATGAGACACTTGTGACGCGTGAGGAGATGGCTAAGGCTGAGGATATGGGCAATTACTATAGAATCCCTTGCGACAATCGTGACTTGAACTATGATAAGTTCTTCACTGAGGGTAACGAGGATATGTCTAAAATTGAGGATTATCATTCTCACAATACCTACCGCTTGGATGTAGAGGGAATGAAGGAACAGCTTATGAGACTGCGCTTCATTCAGGAGGATCTTGGAATCATTCCAAGGGCAAAGGCAAGGGATATACGATCAGAGTAATATGAAGATTTTAGTAACAGGAGCAAAAGGGTTCGTGGGTCGTAACCTTGTATCCCAGCTCAGAAATATTGCCGAGGGTAAGGCGAAGTGGTATCCTGTGGACAGCGACATCACTGTCTATGAATACGATATTGATTCTTCTGCTGAGGAACTCGATATGTATTGCTCCGATTGTGACTTTGTGTTCAATCTTGCTGGAGTAAACCGTCCTCAGAATCCGGAAGAATTTATGCAGGGTAACTTCGGCTTTGCTTCGACTCTGCTCGATGCATTGAAAAAACACGGTAACAAGTGTCCTGTGATGCTTTCCAGCTCGATTCAGGCCACTCTTGTGGGCCGTTATGCTGATGGAGATTACGGCAAGAGCAAGAAGGCCGGCGAAGAGCTGTTCTTTGATTATTCTGTCGAGACTGGAGCCAAGGTGCTCGTGTATCGCTTCCCAAATCTTTTCGGTAAGTGGTGCCGCCCGAATTATAATAGTGCTGTGGCCACATTCTGTAACAATATCGCCCACGACCTTCCTATTAAGGTCAATGACCGCAGTACTCAGATGGAACTGGTTTATATTGATGATCTGGTGGATGAGATGATTGGAGCATTGGCGGGGAAAGAGCATTACTGTGAATTTGACGGTATTGAGACTGTCCTCCGTGAAGATGGAAGATATTGCGCAGTTCCGGTGAGTCATCACGTGACACTTGGAGAGATTGTCGATTTGCTCGAGTCGTTTGCGCGTCAGCCTCAGACACTTGTTGTTCCGGAGATTCCGGAAGGATCATTTGCCAAGAAATTGTACAGCACTTATCTGTCTTATCTTCCGAAAGAAAAGGTCTCTTTCCCTTTGAAAATGAATGTCGATCAAAGAGGTAGCTTTACTGAACTCCTTAAAACGGAGAAATGTGGACAGTTTTCTGTGAATATATCCAAGCCGGGAATCACTAAGGGACAGCATTGGCATCATACCAAGTGGGAGTTCTTTATCGTGGTTTCAGGTACGGGACTTATTCAGCTTAGGAAGATAGACTCTGGGGAGGTGCTGAATTTCGAAGTTTCCGGTGATAAGATTGAAGCTGTGCATATGCTTCCGGGTTATACGCATAATATAATTAATCTATCTGACACAGAGGATCTTGTGACTCTTATGTGGGCTAATGAATCCTTTGACCCAAGCAGACCTGATACATATTTTGAACCTGTAGAATAATAGCTGTCACTTGTCATTTCGAGTGAGCGCAGCGAGTCGAGAAATCTAATTATGGAATTGAAAACAAACTATAGCGACATCCAGTTCAAGAACGACGGACGTCTCAAACTTCTGATAATCGTCGGTACGAGGCCTGAAATCATCCGCCTTGCAGCCGTGATCAATAAGTGTCGCAAATACTTCGACTGCATTTTGGCCCACACTGGCCAGAACTATGACTATAATCTTAACGGAGTTTTCTTCCGTGACTTGAAACTTGCTGATCCTGAGGTATATATGGATGCTGTAGGTGAGGATCTTGGAGCCACTATGGGTAATATCATCAATGCTTCATATAAGCTGATGGTACAGACCAAGCCGGATGCTGTGCTTGTTCTGGGAGATACTAACTCCTGCCTTTCTGTAATTGGTGCCAAAAGGCTTCATATTCCGATTTTCCATATGGAGGCAGGAAACCGTTGTTTCGATGAGTGCCTTCCTGAAGAGACAAACCGCCGTATTGTAGACATCATCTCGGATGTAAACATTTGCTACTCTGAGCACGCAAGAAGATATCTCAATGCTTCAGGAGTAGCCAAAGAAAGAACTTATGTATCCGGTTCTCCAATGGCTGAGGTGCTACACGAGAATCTTCCTGATATCGAGGCGTCTGATGTTCACCAGCGTCTCGGACTGGAAAAGGGCCGATATATCCTACTTTCGGCACATAGAGAGGAAAATATCGATACAGAAAAGAATTTCCTTTCGCTCTTCAATGCTATCAATGCTATGGCTGAGAAATATGATATGCCGATCCTATACAGCTGCCATCCACGTTCACGTAACAGACTGGCTGCATCAGGGTTCAAACTCGATCCGCGAGTGATCCAGCACGAGCCGCTCGGATTTCACGACTACAACTGTCTGCAGATGAATGCGTTTGCTGTGGTTTCTGATTCTGGAACTCTTCCAGAGGAAAGTTCATTCTTTACAAGCGTCGGACATTCATTCCCTGCAGTATGTATCCGTACTTCTACCGAGCGTCCTGAAGCGCTTGATAAAGGCTGCTTCATCCTTGCCGGTATCGACGAACGTTCGCTTCTTCAGGCCGTGGATACGGCCGTAGAGATGGTTAAGAATGGTGATAACGGCATTCCAGTTCCTAACTATACCGATGAGAATGTCAGCACGAAGATTGTAAAGCTTATTCAGAGCTATACAGGAGTCGTGAATAAGATGGTTTGGAGGAAGGAGTAGTCCTTAAATAGATTAAATAGATTAATGCGATATGAATAATATAAAAATTTGCGTAATCGGATTAGGATATGTAGGCCTTCCGTTAGCGCGCCTCTTCTCCACAAAATTTGCAACTATCGGTTTCGATATGAATCAGGCCAGGATTGATGCGCTTATGGCAGGACATGATGCTACACTTGAAGTGAGTGATGAATTACTTCAAGATGCAATTGATAACCATGGCTTCAGATGTACTACTGATATAGATGAGATAAGGGATTGTAATTTTTATGTAGTTGCAGTGCCGACTCCTGTTGACGAGAATAATCGTCCGGATCTCCGCCCATTATGGGGAGCGAGCGAGACCGTTGGAAAGGTTATCTCAAAGGGTGATATAGTGGTGTATGAGTCAACTGTTTACCCAGGTGTGACAGAAGAAGAGTGTCTCCCTGTAGTCGAACGTGTATCTGGTCTCAAATTCAATGAAGACTTTTTCGCCGGTTATTCTCCTGAACGAATAAACCCGGGTGATAAGGAGCATACCGTAGAAAAGATAAAGAAAGTGACCTCTGGCTCGACCCCTGAGGTCGCAGATCTTGTTGATTCCGTATATAATGCTGTCCTTATTAATGGAACACATAAGGCGCCGTCAATAAAAGTGGCCGAGGCATCCAAAATCATAGAGAATTCACAGCGTGATGTCAATATCGCATTTATGAATGAGCTGGCCAAGATCTTCAATGCAATGGGGATTGATACTCGTGATGTGATTGAGGCTGCAGCTTCGAAGTGGAACTTCATAAAACTCAGTCCTGGACTTGTAGGTGGACATTGTATTTCAGTCGATCCATATTATCTGATCCAAAAAGCTCAGGTATATGGCGTTCTTCCTCGCATAATGTTCTCTGCACGTCGCCTCAATGATGGTATGGGAGCGTATGTTGCTGAGCAGACTATCAAGTGCATGAATAAGAAAGGTGTTATGGTAAAGGATGCTAAGGTTCTTATTCTGGGCATAACTTTCAAAGAGAATTGTCCGGATATCAGAAATACCAAGGTTGTTGATATTTATCATATACTGACTGAATATACCGATAATATCACGGTTTATGACCCGTGGGCAAATATAGAACATGTCCGCCATGAATATGGTCTGGAGGTAGTTAATGTATTGCCGGAAGATAAGTATGATGCAGTCATTCTTGCTGTGGCTCATAATGAATTTCTTCATATCGATGTTAGCTCTTTAGTCGTTGACAATGGAGTCATATATGATGTGAAGGGTATTTTATCCAGAGACATAATCGATGGTAGACTTTAACTATGCTTTGCTGTATATTTAATTACGCTCCGAAGTATCGTGAATCTATTTATAAAAAAATAGATGAGACCTTTGATACCCAATTCGTTTTTGGTAAAGAAGTGATACATGGGAAGACTTCAGGAATAGCTAAGCTGGATTATAATATATTCAAGCGTGTGCCTATAGAAAACAGGAATATACTTTTGTTGAATAAAGTACTATGGCGTACAGGATTATTGGCATTACCTTTTAATAGGAAGTATAAATCTTTCCTGATTACGGCCGATACCCCGTTGTCATATATCCCCTTTTTTATTTTATGCCGTTTATTGGGTAAAAAAGTATATGGATGGGGACACGGATTTAAAGAGCATTTCAAGAGGTTCAGAATATTGGAGAAATTATATCTGTCTTCTATAGATGCATTCTTTACCTATGGCGAGTATGGAAAGAAGAAAATGCAGGAATTAGGCTGGAAAGAAGAGAAAATCAGTGTCATATACAACTCCTTGAATGAAGGAACTGTTCCAGATGACAATATATCTTTAAAAAGCAATATTTATCAAGAGCATTTCGGAAATGCTTTTCCAACTCTAATCTTTATTGGAAGACTTATTCCCAGTAAACGCATCGATTGGCTTCTTGATACAATTGCTGATCTCCGAGAAAAGGGACTTGATTTGAATTTGATGGTAATTGGTAATGGATCAGAATATAATCATTTGACAAGATATGTCGAAGAACTAGAACTTACAGATAGAGTTTGGTTCTTTGGAGAATGCTATGATGAGGATGAATTGAAAGGATTATTATTTAATGCAGATTTATGTGTGTCCCCAGGCGAAGTTGGATTGACAGCTTTACATACAATGACATACGGAGTTCCTGTAATTTCGCATAATAACTTTTATAAGCAAGGACCAGAATATGAGCTTATAATTCCAGATAAGACAGGCTTACTTTATGAGTATGAAAATTACAATGATCTAACTGCCAAGATATATTGTTGGTTCATTCGTGAATATGACAGGGATAAAGTGAGAAATGATTGTTATCGACTGATAAATGAGAAATGGAACTCTAACTATCAGATTCAGTTGTTGTGCAATAAGATAGAACAAGTCTGATGATATAGACGTTTCGCTATGAAGGATAATAAATATCTGACATATATCAAGCATATTTCTACCTATTTTGGTGCGTCCTTAATTCCGATGATATTGATGCTTGCAGTCAATCCTTTGATTGCCCTCAATATGACACCGGAAGATTATGCTATAACCGGATATTACTCTTCATTCAATAACTTGATAGGCCCGGTCATAATATTCTATATGCTTCATTATTTCAACAAGAGGTATTTTGAATTGGATCATGATGGCCGTCTACATTTGAAAGCACTACTCTTTAAGGCTGTTACAGCATTCTCTTTTATCATATCAATAATATGTTTCTTTGCTCTATTAGGATATATCAGAGTTTTTAATACTTCATTGGAGTTCCCGATTATGCCATACCTGGCTTATACTGTTTTTGCACTTCCTCTTGCAGGTTTATATAATCTAGAACTGACGGATTATCGAATGGGTAGAAATAGTAAAGGATTTTTTAGACTGTCTATTACTAATGGTGTTATCCTTGTGGTTTTGAATGTCGCATTTGTAGTTGTGATGAAATGGGGTGCATCAGGTAAATTGCTAGCACCGTTAATTACAAACCTATTGGTGTTTATTTATCTGTTCTTTAAGAATAGGCAACTTTTAAGGGTGAGGAACTCATGGAATGAGTTTGTCATCATTTTGAAATTCTGTCTTCCCTTAACCATGGGTGCGATGCTTGGATATTTTTCTTCTGGTTTTGATAAGACATATCTAGAGTCATTAGGAAATGTTACGGAGTATGGCTACTATATCGTAGGTGCATCAATGGCTGGTTATTTGAGCACATTTTCCACATCAATCTCCTCAACCTTTCAGCCAGATATATATGAGGCGATTGCTACAAGTAACAGAAAACTCTTATGGAGGACTGCTTTGATACAGATTGTGATGATATCTATGGTGGTGGTATTGTTTGTGGCTTTATGCCCGATGGTTATCAGAATATTGACGGCAGGAAGATATATGGATTCGACTATTTATGCAAGAATTATTTCAGTATCGACAATAACCAGTTCAATCTACTATATAACAAACAATTATACTATAGCCTCCGGTTACCCAAAGTTATATATGTATACGACAGTGATATCAAGCATTCTGATAATTATATTTCTTCCTGTTGTGGTCAGATGTTTTAAATTTATCGGCGGTGCATGGATGGTCAGTGCGTCATATGTGATTTTAAGTTTTACGAATATAGTCTTGCTCTGGATTTCTAAAAGGGTAAAGCGATAAATGGATAATTATGAAAGTACTTTGGATAACAAATATTATTTTTCCTGCTCCGAGTAAGGCACTGGGAATATCAGTTCCTGTATCAGGGGGGTGGATGATGTCATCTTTAGAAGCTCTAAAGGAATCACTTCTTGATATGGAAATTGCTGTTGCAACGATATATCCTGGAAAGAATTTCAAGACTTTGAAGGTAGATGGCGTTTCATATTATCTTTTGCCATCATCAGAGCCTGCTACTATTTATGATAAGACTTTGGAGCCTTTGTGGCAACAAGTGAGAGATGATTTCAGGCCAGATGTTACACATATACATGGTACTGAATATCCATACGGCTTAGCTTATATCAGAGCTTGTGGAGCAGAAAAGGTCTGCATTTCAATACAAGGCATGGTGTCGGTTATTGCAAGATATTATTATGCAGGTATGTCTGTTGGTGATATCTTGAAAAATATTACGTTCAGAGATTTGTTGAAGCGTGATACTATCTTTCGACAGAAGAAAAACTTTGAAAAGAGAGGAGAAATTGAACGTGAATATATCAGATCAGTATCCCATATAATTGGAAGAACGTCTTGGGATAGAGCGCATGTCTGGGCAATTAACCCTGATATAGATTATCATTTCTGTAATGAAACTTTGAGGTCATCATTCTATAATTATAAATGGGAGTCAGATAAATGTGTAAAGCATAGTATCTTCCTGAGCCAGGCCAGTTATCCTATCAAGGGGCTTCATAAGGTCTTGCAGGCAATGCCGATTATCTTGCGTCATTATCCCGATGCAATGGTAAGCATTGCAGGGAATAACATCATAGATAAACCATTTTATCGTATTTCAGGATATGGTAAATATATCCGCTCTCTGATCAGAAAATATAATCTTCAGGAAAAGGTCAACTTCTTGGGTAATTTGTCTGAAACCAGGATGTGTGAGGAGTATCTCAAGGCAAATGTTTTCATATGCCCATCCTCGATAGAGAATAGTCCGAATTCGTTGGGCGAGGCTCAGCTTCTAGGCGTACCTTATATCGCTTCTTATGTTGGAGGAGTGATGGATATGATGGTGGGTGCAGAGGATAATATGTACAGATTCGAAGAGGTGGAAATGCTTGCAGAAAAAGTATGTAAAATATTTGAGGACGGTATGACATCGGAGAATGATGCGACTAAACGCCATGATCGCTTGATAAACGCAAGCTGTCTCGTCGATATATATCGCTCTATCATAGGAAAAGATGGTAAGATAGGAAGGTAATATGCTGATATTGAAATTTAAATATAAGATTTTGCTTGTCATATTCTTTCTGGTATTGATCACGTCATTATGGCCAAAGAACATCTACTTGTTAGTCTTGTTCTCATTTATGACGTATGTGATATTGCCGACAAAGAAATGGTGGGATCCTACTGCTATTGTGTTATTCTTTTTTTCATCATTTTATTTGATGATGACAGTTATGACAAACCAGTACGGCAGTGGCTTCGTTTTACTTTCAATGTTGATGGCACCTGTGGGATTCTATCGGTTCGGTCTTTGGCTCATGCATTGTTTTCATGAAGAGAAAGCCAGACAAAAACTCTTGATTGCTATTGCAGTATGTTATCTCTTGCCATTATTCATTCTTACAATCAAGGATGTTGCTTTAGTAGGTATTGTGAATGTATCTCGAGTAATGTTAGGTGATGCTGATGGTGGAGACAGCCTTGCTGCTACATTGTATGGACTTATGGCTTCAGTAGGAATTGCTTGCATATCAGCATTATTTACAAAAGGGCAGAACTTCTGGCTTAGACTTTTTTATATAGTTGTGGCGTTGCTTTCTATCTTTGTTGTCATCCATCTTGTCAATCGAACAGGATTAGTGGTGTGTGTCTGTTGTATGCTAGTAGCATTGCTCTTCTCAACAAAGATGAAATTGAAACAAATAATTCCGATAGTTTTCTTTCTGGGCCTGTTGACAGCTGGTCTTGCTAAAACTGGGATAATAAGTGAAGAAATCATATCTGCATATCAAGGGCGTGAAATGAGTGCAGCTTCAGACGTTTCGCAACTTGGAGGTCGATCTGATATATGGTTGGATGCTGTTCATCAATTGGCCACTCATCCATTCGGGTGGGAGAGAGTACGTTATGCACATAACTTATGGCTGGATATTGCCCGTATAGGTGGCTGGTTTGCATTGCTGCTTTTTCTTATTGTGACATTCAATTGGTTTAAGAGTTGTCTCCGCCTGACACGAAAGATGCTTACTCCTTTTGTGTTGATTGTGCTATCACTAAATACTGCAATGTTTCTATCATCTTGCGTAGAGCCGGTTATAGAAGGCTCAATGCTCTTCTTTTCATTGCTTATGATGATATGGGGAGTCACTGCAAATTTATCAAAGGAAATAGAATGCAAATAAAACTCTTATGGTACTTTTTTTAGGACGCTTCTTTGCTAAGCAAATATTAAAGGATATTTCGTATAATAGTTTTGGTAAGGCAGGACTGTCTAATCATAATTTTGAATTTTCCATTATCAATGGTTTATGTAAACAAGATAATATAGATTTACGATGTCTCTCTATTCCAGGCGTCTATTCTTACCCTCATAATAACAGGCAGATATTTACCAAGGCTGAGTCTTATGAATATAAAAATACACATATTCATTCAGTAGGGTTCTGTAATCTTGTGATCATTAAGGAAATATGGTCGACATTGGCATTAACTTTCAAGATAATCAGGTTGGTGTCAGAATGTGAGGATGATAGAGTGGACATAATAATAAATACCCCTGATAACCGATTGATGAAGGCTGCTGATTTAGCCCGTCATTTTACCGGAAAAAGGATTACTCAGACGGTGATTATTCCGGATATTCCATCTATGGTGTCATCAATGAATAAACAGAGTAGGGTAAAAGCGTCGCTGTTGCGATATCTTAATAATAGGTCAATGAAGAAGACATCAAATAGTGATGGTCTTGTTCTATTGACTGAAGCAATGATGGATTTTATCGAAAAGCCTGTGCGACATATTGTAATGGAAGGAATTGTCGATGTAGAAACTATGGATGTGGAATTAAAGAACGAAATTCCGGATAAGACAATAATTCTATATACAGGCACTCTGAGAAAGATATTTGGTGTCATGAATTTAGTAAAGGCCTTTCAGTCGCTTAAAACGATTGATGCAGAACTATGGATATGCGGATCTGGGGATTCAGAGGACGCTATAAATGAAGCAGCCAAGCAGGATTATAGAATTAAATATTTCGGCCTTGTTGATAGTCAGACAGCTTTGAAAATGCAGCGTCAGGCAACCGTTTTAGTGAATCCGAGAACAAGTGAAGGGGAGTATACCAAGTATTCATTCCCATCTAAAACTATGGAATATTTATTGTCTGGTAAGCCTACAATAATAAATCGTTTGCCTGGAATTCCGGAGGAATATTATGATTATGTGTTCACTCCAGAAGATGAGAGTATTGAAGCCTTGGCAGAATGTATTTCAAATGTCTTATCTTTGGATAAAAATATCTTGGCCGCAAGAGTTGAGGCCGGTAGAAATTTCATTATTTCTCAAAAAAATTCAGTTGCTCAGACAAAGAGAATTATAGATTTCATAAATATTGAGTGTCAATGAAGATATCTGTAATAGTTCCCACCTATAAACCGCAAGACTATATATGGGAATGTTTGGAGTCATTAGCCACGCAGACTCTTTCAAAGGATGTTTTTGAAGTCATTATTGTTCTAAACGGGTGTGGCGAGCCTTGGAAAAGTGATATTGAGAGATATATTGCTTTAAATATGTTCGATATGAATATTAAATTCATACAGACAGACTATCCTGGAGTCTCTAATGCGCGTAATATTGCATTGGATACTGCTGCAGGAGATTTCATCGCGTTTATTGATGATGATGATTATGTATCACCGACATACTTGAGTTCATTGCTTGAGAAAGCTGGAGGAACTGATACAATCGTACTGTCTAATGCCGTAGCATTCAATGATGGTTTTGCTAAGGACCCTTTTCCGTTCAAACTATCGGATGTATATAGAAAATATTCAGGGAGGGAACGCATAACATTAATGTCCAAGGTCCGTAAATATTTTTCGGGGCCATGGATGAAACTGATACCAGTCAATATAATAAAGGATAGACGTTTTGATGTCAGGTTTAAGAATGGTGAAGATAGCCTGTTTATGTTTTTGATTTCTGATAGAATCAAGTCAATCAAGTTCTCTGACAGTTCAGCTGTTTACAATCGAAGGTACCGTCAAGGTTCGGCGGTTACAAGTTATCGATCTATGAAAGATATATATAAAAACTCTGTCCGAATGATGAGATGTTATTCAGAGATATTCTGGTCTGCGCCATTAAGATATAACTTTAATTTTTATTTGACACGAATACTTGCCGATATAAAGGTGGTGTTAATTGCTTACGTCAAGAAAATAAAGACTTTACATGATTGAGAAGTATAGATTATATAAGCATGCTTGGATTTACGATTTAGATCCTCATAAAGAACAGCAATTATCTTTAAAAGAATCTGCAGCTTTGTTTGATCAAGGAGGGCTTATAATAAGAAATTCATTCGAGTTTGATTGTTCTGAAATAACTTCTTTTTGGTATGTCATCAAAGACTCATTTGGTGGTATGGATGAACTATCTTCAAAGATGCGTAATCAGGTAAAGAAATGTTTCAAGACAATGAGAGTGCAAAAGATCTCGCCAGAGTGTATCTTGAAAGATGGATATGAGGTTTACATCGAAGCATTAGATGGCTATAAGGTGCAAGCCATACCTCCAACTAGAAGTGAATTTGAGATACGTCTCAAAAATTCTGAAGAAAATGAATATTGGGCATGTTTTGATATAGAGACAGATAAGATGGTCGCTTTCTGTATGAATGCAGTAACAGACGAAAGCTGTGAATTTCGCACTATGAAGGCTATTCCGAAATATCAGAAACTCTATGCTTACTACGGGTTGATTTATGAAATGAATCGGTATTATTTGGAGGAAAGAGGTCTTAAGTATGTTAACGATGGTGCACGATCGATAACTAACCATTCAAATATACAGCCTTTTCTGATTGATAAGTTCAATTTTCGAAAAGCTTATTGTCGTTTAAATGTGCATTATAAATGGTGGTTTGGTTTCGTTATAAAGATTCTATATCCATTTCGCAAACTTATATCAAATACAACGGTAAAAGCCGTTTTGAATATAGAGGCAATGGCTAGAGGGGATTATTGATTTATGTTACTGAAAGTAAGAAAGAATTATTAGGAGATATGCAAGATTACGGATTGGTAAGTATCATTACCCCTACCTGGAATTGTGCTTCATTTATTTCTGAGGCAATACGTTCTGTTCAGGAACAGACATATCAGAATTGGGAGATGATAATTTCAGATGATTGTAGTACGGATAGCACCAAGGAGGTGATAGCTCCTTATTTGGAGAAGGACTATCGTATCAAGTATATCTGTAATCAGCGCAATAGTGGGGCTGCTATTGCAAGAAACAACGCATTAAAGGTAGCAACAGGGAAGTGGATTGCATTCCTTGATGCTGATGATTTATGGCTGCCGGATAAACTATATAAGCAGATAAAGTTTATGCTTGATAAAGCATGTCATTTTTCGTATACAGAGTATCTTGAGATGGACGAATATGGTAATGAGATTGGTATTCGTATCAGTGGGCCAAAATATATAAGCCGTAGGGGAATGTATCGTTTCTGTTGGCCTGGTTGCTTGACAGTGATGTATGATGCAGACAAGGTAGGGCTCCTTCAGATTGCTGACATCAAGAAGAATAACGATTATGCGATGTGGTTAAAAGTGTGCCATAAGGTCGATTGTTATTTACTTCCTGAGCCGTTGGCAATGTATAGAAGAGGACGGGCCGGCAGTATCTCTACTCACGGATATGTCACTTTGATAAAATGGCATTATAAGTTGTTTCACGAGGCAAATGGGAACAATGCGATCTGCGCACTTTGGCTAACTGTATGGAATATGGTGTTCGGAGTTTTTAAGAAGTTATTTTATGTAAAGAAATATATCGTATGATTCTTAAATGGATTTTTGATAGGCTGGCTGCTTTATGTGGGCTGTTATTAATTTGGTGGGTGTATCCATTAGTGGCGATAATGATTAAGATCAAGATGCCCGGTGGTCCTGCGTTCTTTGTCCAGAAACGTGTGGGAAAGGATGGCAAGTTGTTTAATTGTCATAAGTTTCGTACAATGACAGTCAATCATAATGGCTCCACGGTATCAGTGGCAGGTGATTCCCGTATTACCCCATTCGGCGCAAAGCTTCGTCATTACAAGATAGACGAGCTACCTGGCTTGTGGGATGTTTTGATTGGAAATATGAGTTTTGTAGGTCCTCGTCCTGATGTTCCCGGGTATGCAGATAAGTTAGAAGGGAAAGATCGCGATGTCCTCAAGCTTCGCCCCGGTATTACTGGACCAGCTACATTGAAATACCGTGTTGAGGATGAAATGATTGCGGGATTCGTTGCCGATATCAAAGCAGGAAAGAATGAATTGGTGGCAAGGTATGAAAATGCCCCGGATTTCTCTGCTATGAGTGATCAGGAGATCGCTGTGTGGTATAATGATAATTTTATTTATCCCGATAAAGTTCGTTTGAATTGCTACTACTATCGCAATTACAGTTTTATCAAGGATATTCAGATGATATTCGCTACTGTCCTGGGTATGAAGATTGAGTATGCGGGTGAAGAGATTTAAGAATGATATAATACATAGATAGTATGTCAGAGAGAAAAATGATTTATCTGTGCCTTGCTCATATGAGTGAGTCTGGTATGGAGCAGAAATATGTTAAGGAAGCCTTTGATACGAATTGGGTTGTTCCGATGGGACCTAATGTGAATGCTTTTGAAGGAGATCTGGCTGCTTTTGTTAATAGGAGAGATTTCTCGACTCATCCTTCGGCTTCGCTCGAAATGACAGAATGGAAGGATCGTAAGGTGGTTTGTTTGTCTGCGGGTACTGCAGCTGTACACTTGGCATTGATCTCGTGTGGCGTGAAGGCCGGTGATGAGGTGTTGGTGCAGAGCTTCACTTTCTGTGCTTCATCACATCCTATTACATATCTCGGTGCCAAGCCGGTGTTTATTGATTCAGAGCCTGATACCTGGAATATGGATCCCGAATTGCTTGAAAAGGCTATCATTGAACGTAAGGAGAAGACAGGTAAATATCCAAAGGCTATAATCCCTGTTGCTCTTTATGGTATGCCTTATGACTGTGAGAGGATCATGGCGATTGCGGATAAGTATGGTATTCCTGTCATTGAGGATGCTGCAGAAGGAATGGGCTCACGTTTTAACGGACAGGTTCTGGGTACATTCGGCCGTTATGGAGTGCTTTCGTTCAATGGTAATAAGATGATTACGACCTCTGGTGGTGGTGCATTGATTTGCCGGAACGTAGAGGATGCTAATGAAATTATGTGGTATGCGACCCAAGCTCGTGATGCATATCCTTACTATGAGCATACTGCTATCGGATACAATTACAGAATGAGTAATGTTTGTGCCGGTATAGGTCGTGGTCAGATGACAGTTTTGGATGATCATATTGCTCATCATAAACACGTGCAGCAGCTGTATCGTGAATTATTGGCTGATGTACCTGGGGTGACTCTGCACGATCAGCCTGCAGACCCTAGATATGATTCTAATTTCTGGCTATGTGCTGCTACTTTAGATCCTTCTGTGAGGATTGTGGGTCAGGAAAATGCCTATAAGGAGGTGATTAAGAGTGCAGTAGGTGGTGCGGCTGGTGTAATCAAGTCTGTAGATAGTGCGATTACTGATTGTCAGCCAAACGATAATGTCGAGGCTTTGCGCGTATTTATGCTGGAGAAGAAGGTGGAATGTCGTCCTGTTTGGAAACCAATGCATAAGCAGCCTGTATATGCAGATGCTGTGGCATATGTAAATGGCGTTTCAGAGGAAATCTTCAAGGTCGGTTTCTGCTTGCCGGCAGGACCAGCTGTGACTGACGATGATGTGAGATATATTGTCGATTGTATTAAAGAAGCGGTGGAAAAATAATAGAGCAAGTTTGTAATATTGGAATATTACATTACTTTTGCTTTATGAAAGGAATTTATTTTGAGGAAAAGGGGGCGTTCCTTCTTGAACAGTTGGGTATGACAAAGTCCGAATTCGCTCGGAGGATGGGGATTCAGAGGCAGAATGTGAATGCGCTCTTTAGAACTAACAATCTGGAAATTATTGCTCGTGTAGCAGAAGTATTGGAAGTACCGTTGGGCTTGCTGGTGGGATATGTGGAAGAACAGGATGTTTTCGAGTTATCGCGGTCTGAATTACATTGCAAAGTGAATGAAGAGGGCGAGGAGATCAGGCCGGAAGATGTGCCTATAGGAGATTCTCCTGAGGACATTGAGAGACGGAGACTGATTATTTCCAAATATTATCATAATTGGAAATTACGTAATCCGTCTCTTAAAAGGTATAATTTGTCGCTGAAGGAGGATATTAACATTCGTTTTGTTTCAATTACTGAGACTTGTACACACGCTTCCAGGAGTTACTTGTCCACGTTGGCGGTCTTGCAGCTGGATGCCATACTGACTAATGCAAAGGTCGCGTGGATAGCTGAGGGCAAGAACAATGGCAATCAAAAGCCATTCGAAAAGATGATTGTTATGAAATATGATTGTGTCGGGATAGGTGTAATTAAGATGACTGTTGGGGTAAGGCGCAGGACTCACGAGAAAGTGCAGTATTGTATCACAGCATTGAAAATATAAAAGGATGCCATAACGGCATCCCTATGATTTGCCTCAAGAATGCGCAGCGGATGTTTACTTTTTTTCGTGAGGCTCGGGGCGAGGTCTTTGCACTTTTCGATATACCTCATCCGTCTTGCGTCTTAAATCTCTTTACAAAGGTAGGGGTTTTCGTTAGAAATACAATAGCTGGATTTTATATTTTTGATTGTTATCGTGATAAAGTATTATCTTTGTTATTTATTGCGAAAAGTGAAGTTTAGTCTTGTGTAAACGATTTAGCAACTGATGAACAACACACATATAGTCATAATGGCAGGTGGAATCGGAAGCCGGTTCTGGCCGATGAGTACCCCGGAGTATCCGAAGCAGTTCGTGGATGTGATGGGAAGCGGAAAGACGATGATCCAGATGACGGTGGAGAGATTTGCTCCGCTTTGTCCTCTGGAGAATATGTGGGTAGTGACTAGTGAGGATTATGTGGATATAGTGAAGACGCAGATTCCGGAGATCCCGCATCACAATATACTTTCTGAGCCTTGTGCCCGAAATACCGCTCCTTGTATAGCATATGCCTGCTGGAAGATTATGGCAAAGCATCCTCAGGCCAATATCGTAGTTACTCCATCTGATGCATTGGTGATCAATACGGAGGAGTTCCGCAGGATAATCGGCAATGCCATCCGCTTCGCTTCGGAAGGGGAGAGGGTGGTCACTCTCGGAATCAAGCCTACCAGACCGGAAACGGGATATGGATATATTGCAGCAGCTGAGCAGCTGGCTGAATCCGAAATCTGTGCGGTCGAGTCATTTCGTGAGAAGCCGGATGTCGATACTGCCAGACAGTATCTGGATGCAGGCAATTATTTCTGGAATGCAGGAATCTTTGTGTGGAACGTAGATACTATCGTCGGATCATTGAGGCGTTTTACACCTGAACTTGCATCCAAGATGGACCGTATGGCGGAGTCCTTCTATACTGAAAATGAAAAAGATACGGTTGCAGATATTTTCCCTACCTGCGAGAAGATTTCCATAGACTATGCGGTGATGGAGAAAGCTGATTACATTTATACATATCCTTCTGATTTCGGGTGGAGCGATGTCGGTACCTGGGGCTCTCTCTGGACCCTTCTCCCGCACGATGAGGATGGAAATGCAGTAGTCGGAAAGAATGTGCATCTGTATGAGTGCAAGGGCTGTATCGTGCACGCACCTGATGCAGCCAGCGTAGTCCTGGAGGGCATAGAGGACAGTATCGTGGTGGAGCGTGCCGGCAGGATCCTTATCTGCCGTATGAGCGAGGAACAACGTATCAAGGAATTTCAGAAATAAGTATCAATATGAAGATAGCAGTAGCAGGAACGGGTTATGTGGGTCTTTCGATGGCGACCCTTCTTTCACGGAGACACAGCGTGATGGCTGTGGATATTGTGCCTGAAAAAGTGGAGATGATAAATTGCAGAGAGTCTCCCATCCAGGACGAATATATTGAGAAATATTTTGCTGAAAAGCAGCTGGATCTGACAGCGACCTTGGATGCTCAGGCCGCATATAAGGATGCAGAGTATGTCATTATCGCTGCTCCGACCAATTATGATCCGAAGAAGAATTTCTTCGACACATCAGCGGTGGAGAATGTCATCGAGGCTGTTCTGGCGGTCAATCCTTCGGCCATTATGGTCATCAAGTCCACTGTTCCGGTAGGCTATACTGCATCTGTACGTGAGAAGTACGAGTGTGACAATATAATGTTTTCGCCGGAGTTCCTGCGCGAATCCAAGGCCCTTTATGACAATCTCTACCCGAGCCGTATCATTGTCGGAACGGATGTTCAGAACCCTCGTCTGAGGACTGCGGCTGAAAGATTTGCCTTTCTTCTGCAGGAAGCTTCCTTGAAACCGGATGTTGATACGATGTTTATGGGTACGACAGAGGCTGAAGCTGTAAAACTTTTTGCCAATACATTCCTGGCCCTCAGAGTCTCATACTTCAATGAACTTGATACCTATGCCGAGATGAAAGGGCTTGATACCCAGTCTATTATAAAGGGAGTCTGCCTCGATCCGCGTATCGGTGACCATTACAACAATCCTTCGTTCGGATACGGAGGATATTGCCTTCCTAAGGACACAAAGCAGCTTCTGGCCAATTATGACGACGTGCCTCAGAATCTGGTGCGTGCCATTGTCGATAGTAACCGTACCCGCAAGGATTTCATAGCTGACCGAGTTCTCCAGAAGGCCGGATATTATTCTTACTACGATGGTCCCGAGTATGATGTGTCGATGGAAAGGCATTGTATTGTGGGAGTTTACAGGCTCACGATGAAGGCCAATTCAGACAATTTCCGCCACAGTTCGATTCAGGGAATAATGAAGAGAGTCAAGGCTAAGGGTGCGGCTGTGATAATTTATGAACCATCGCTTGAAGACGGAACCACATTCTTCGGAAGTCTTGTGGTCAATGATATGGAGAAGTTCAAGAATATGAGCGATGCCATTGTGGCCAATCGTTATGATTCAGCACTGGATGATGTAAAGGAGAAAGTGTATACAAGGGATATATTCCGTAGAGACTGAGTCCCTTTGATTAAATAAGTAGTGTATGCCAAGTATTTCCAACAGAGGGTGCGCGATGCCCTCTTCGCCTATCAGAAAATTGACACCTTTGGCCAATGATGCAAAGGCCAGGGGGATAAAAGTATATCATCTGAATATCGGACAGCCGGATCTTCCGACTCCTCAGAAGGCTCTTGATGTGATGAAGAGCATTGACAGGAATATATTGGAATATAGTCCGAGTGCGGGTTTCCTTTCGCTCAGGGAGAAGCTCGTGAAATATTATTCCAAGTACAATATTGACCTTGTTCCGGACGATATAATCGTTACTACAGGTGGTTCGGAGGCCGTTTTGTTCGCCTTCCTGTCCTGCCTGAATCCGGGTGACGAAATCATTGTTCCGGAGCCTGCCTATGCCAATTATATGGCATTTGCGGTGTCTGCAGGAGCTGTGATCAAGTCGGTGCCTTCTTCTATCGAGACCGGATTTGCCTTACCTCCGGTAGAAGAATTCGAAAAACTTATTTCTGAGCGTACAAAAGCGATTCTCATATGTAATCCGAACAATCCTACGGGTTATCTGTACTCTCGTGCGGAGATGAACCAGATCAGGGATATTGTGAAGAGGCACGACCTGTACCTGTTCTCTGATGAGGTGTACAGAGAGTTCATATATACGGGATCACCTTATATTTCAGCCTGTCATATGGAAGGAATCGAGCAGAATGTGGTTCTTATTGATTCTGTGTCAAAGAGGTATTCGGAATGTGGAATCAGGATCGGTGCCCTTGTAACCAAGAATGAGGAGGTGCGCAAGGCTGTGATGAAGTTCTGCCAGGCACGTCTTAGTCCGCCACTCATCGGACAGATCATTGCTGAGGCATCCATTGAGGATACTCAGGAGTATTCGGCTGAAGTGTATGATGAATATGTAGCCCGCAGAAAATGCCTTGTAGATGGCCTGAACAGGATTCCGGGGGTATATTCTCCTATTCCTATGGGAGCTTTCTACACCGTGGCCAAGCTTCCGGTGGATAATGCCGAGGATTTCTGCGCCTGGTGTCTTAGTGATTTCGATTACGAGGGAGAAACGGTGATGTTGGCTCCGGCCAGCGGTTTTTATTCGACTCCTGGTCTGGGAAAAAATGAGGTCAGAATAGCTTATGTCCTTAATCAGGACGATCTGAAGAGAGCTCTGGTCGTGCTGGAGAAGGCTTTGGAGAAATATAATTCATTGAAGAGGTAAATATGGAACGTCACGAGGAAGTCTTTTTTTCTTTGCTCAGAAATGCATTCTGGGGAACTCCCGTAGAGATACCTGAAGGTTTTGCTGACTGGGGGAAAGTGGCCCGCACGGCAAAGATACAGTCGGCTCTGGGAGTGGCAGGTGATATTATGCTTTCGGATCCCGGCATTGCATCCGCTATCTCTCAGGAGTTGAGAACCAGGATAAAGACTTTCATAATGGCGAATATTATGACACACGGTAAGCTGAACGGTGTGCTGGTCAACGTCGTAAGTCAATTGTCTGCAGCCGGTATAAGGCCGGTCCTGCTGAAAGGTCAGGGACTGGCTCAATATTATCCGAAGCCGGAACTCAGACAATGCGGTGATATTGATCTTTATGTGGGGCTTGAACGCTATGCGGATTCATATGATGTCGTGAAGCCTTTGGCTACACAAATCGATGACAGGAAAGCTCTGGAAGTAGGCAAGCATTATGATTTCTTTGTCGGAAAGGTCTCTGTGGAAGTTCATAGATATTCGGAGCGTTACCCGACAGCCAGACTTGACCGCATATATCAGGAGATAGCAAGGAAGGGATTGAGTGAGGCTCTTGTACCTATGGTGTTTAGCGGACAAGAGGTCAATACGCCTTCCGATGAGTATAATGCCTTTTATGTTTTCAGTCACATATTCCATCATTTCCTTACAAGCGGACTCGGGGCAAGACAATTATGTGATTGGATGCTGTTCCTTCGCGCGAGGTCTTCGAATATTGATATGGAAAGTCTGAAAAGAATCTTGCTGAGCGTGGATATGATGAAACCTTGGCAGTCATTTGGTTGTGTTCTGGTAAAATTTTTCGGAATGCCGGCCGATGCCTTTCCATTCTATGATTCCTCACAGCAGCATAAGGCAGAAAAGATCCTGAGACGACTTTTGGATGAAGGCAATTTCGGTCAGGAAAGGGCTGTTAATAAGAATAGAGGGGCTAACTATCTGATTAACAAGACAAAGGCCGTGCTGGCTCATATTGGCAGAACTTTTGGCTTGGTCTTCCTTTTCCCTCGTCATTCGTTCATACAGATATGGCATACCTTGTCAAGTGGTTTTGCACAGGTCTGGAATGATGCAAAGATTAGATTTCGCCGCTAAATTTCCCTGAAACGCACTGTCGCTTTCTTTCCAGCAGGAAGTTTCAGCTTTACAAAATCCCCGCAGTACTCGTACTCGCAGCCACTCACCGAAGCTGTCATCCCTTCGGGAATCAGTATCTGCACCGATTTATCCCATCCTCCTGTGACAGTCATCTTCACGGGCTTTCCGTTTTTCCATACAAGGTCGATCTCCGTTCCACCCTTTGCCTTGAATCCTTTCAGGTTTCCGTCACTCCATTCTGAAGGCAAGGCCGGTAGGATATTGATATATCCCTCGTGGCTCTGAATGAGCATTTCGCCGATACCGGCCGCACCGCCGAAATTACCGTCGATCTGGAATGGAGGGTGCGAGCAGAAGAGGTTCGGGTATGTTCCGCTGGCGTGCCAGCCTTCCTGCACAGCAGGGTAAAGAAGGCTTCTGAACAGTTTCAATGCCCTGTCGCCGTCTCCCAGTCTAGCCCAGAAATTGATTTTCCACGCACGGCTCCACCCTGTAGCTTCGTCGCCTCTTCGGTTCAATGTCACCCGGCAGGCCTCGGCGAGTTCCGGAGTCAGGCGTGGGGAGATCTGATTGCCTGGATGAAGGCCGTAAAGATGTGAAATATGACGGTGATGTATGTCTGTTTCTTCGTAGTCTTCAAGCCATTCCATAAGATATCCCTCCTTGCTGATCTGATGAGGAGCGAGTTGTGCCATAGCCCGGCCCAGAGAGTCGCAGAAGGACTTCTCTTCAGAATATTTCAGCAGAGAAGCTGCAGAAACGGTCTGTTGGAATAGCTCCCTTATCAGCTGTGTGTCCATAGTCGGTCCCATACAGATGCTGACAGCCTTGCCGTTTTCGTAAAACGTGTTCTCCGGAGAAGATGACGGAGCCGTTACCAGATAACCGTTCTTCGGTTCTCTTATCATTGTCGAAAGGAAGAATTGTGAAGCTCCTTTCAAGGCCGGATATACTCTTGCCAGATATTCCATATCTCCGGTATATGCGAAATGTTCCCAAAGATGGTCACAGAGCCAGGCTCCACCGGTATTGGTCGCTCCCCAGGACGGATGTTCCCCCGGAGCTGTGTAGTTCCATACATTGGTCATCATATGCTGTACCCATCCTCTTGCCTGATCTCCATAGAAGTCTTTTGCTGTCTTCTGGCCGCTTGGTATCATATTGAGTACCAAGTCGGTAAGAGGCAGGTGGAGCTCGCTGAGATTGCCTTGCTCAGCTATCCAGTGATTCATCTGCACGTTTATGTTCGTGTGGTAATCTCCGTTCCAAGGGGTCTGGTAGGTGTTGGCCCATAAACCCTGGAGATTTGGAGGTAGACTGCCCTCCCGGGTACTGCTGATCAGGAGATAACGGCCGTAATTGTAGTACAGAGATGCCAGATGATTGTCCTTTGCACCTTCTGAATAAGCGAGGATTCTTTCATCGGCAGGCAATGATGCGCTGGCAGCATCTGATTCCAGATGCACAGAGGCTCTGTCGTATAATGCTTTATGTGCTTGTACAGATGCGTCATATATTCTTTCGTAGTCAAAGTTATCTGTGACTCTGGCCAATATCTCCCGGGCTTTCCTGTCATAATCATCTCCCTCGAACCAGCTGGTGGCAGCAGATATGATTATCCACGCTTTATCTGCATCATATACCTTGCCTCCTTCGATTCTGGCATTCTTGCCTTCGGTCAGAATCTGTGCGTACGCCGCATAGCTCATTCCCGGCTTTTCTGTTCCGCTGTCCAGAGTGCCGCTTATTTTCAATAGTCCGTCAGAAATTACTTCCTCGCGGCAGCGGAAAGCCCTTGAAAGGCTGACATCGAAGCTTAGTGATGCGGCCTCCTCTGCATTGATTTCTGTGATGATGGCGTCGCAATCCCTTGATACATAGTATCTTCTGGAATGTTTTACGTCATTGGCCGTGTATTCTGTATGAGCTGTTGCGGTGTGAAGGTCCAGCCACCTGCGGTATCCGCTGATATTGTTTTGCGCATTATGGTGAGTGATTGTCAGCTCTCCGAGTGTCTGATAGCTTCCGTATGTACCTCCGTCAGTAGGCTTGTGAGGTACAAAACGTCTGTACATCACTTCCTGTGCCTCGGCATTCCTGCCTTGGAGAAGCAGGTCGCGGATCAGCGGCAGGCTTTCTGCTGCATCGGGGTTTGAATAATTGGCTTCGCATCCGCTCCAGAGAGATATCTCATTCAGCACTATCCTTTCCTGATCAATGCCCCCGTCAGGCATCATTCCCAGGCGTCCGTTGCCAAGAGGAAGGGTTTCCTCCCATATCGATGCCGGTTTGTCGAACCAGATGGTGTGTTCCGGGTCGAAGCTGTCATATGACTTGCTGCATCCGGATGAGAGAAGTGCCAGACAGGCTATATATATAAGTTTCAGTCTCATAATTATACGATTAGTCCCGATAAATATAAGAATAAATTCTCTATATTTGTGAGTTGTATTAAAAATGCTTGAAATGGCACTTGGATTATTCAGAAGAAAAAAGGAAAGGAAGCCCTCGATGAAGAAGAAACTTTTCTTCAGCCTCGGCTCCCTTGCGATGATATTGCTGCTTTCCAGCGTTATCTCCATTCTGGAATACCGCAGAATGAGCGACTATGTGTCCGATCTCATCGCCTCTAACATAAAGAGTATCAATCTCTCTCAGAAACTTGCGGATATTACTCAGGAGTACAATGACCAGATGCTTGCTGTAGTGGTTCAGAACGACATCTCATTGATGCCGGACTTCAATCTTGCCTACTTCAATGCCCAGTCCGATTCGCTCAGAGGCTCGTTCACATCAGGAAAGATGTTACCGAAGGTGGATTCCGTAGTGATGTCTTTCGATGCCTTTATGAAGACATCCTTGAAATTTGACGAGGTCTTTCTCGCTGATACCGTCAATACAGGCGAGTGGTTCTTCGGAAGCCTTCAGCCTCGCTATACAAAGCTTCGCCAGGACCTGACTTCCCTGAATGAAGTGATTCACGAAGAGCTTAGAAACAATTCAGCCGATTTCGATGCAGGTTTTTATCGAAGCATCATTCCCGGTGTGGTTTCGGTTGGAGCCGGTCTTCTTCTGATCCTCCTTCTCCTCTATTTTACGATGGTCTATTATGTCAGACCTATTTGCCGAATGTCTGACGGAATAGACGCTTACAGACTTTCGAGCAGGAGGTATCTCTACGAATTCGATGGTGATGACCAGCTGGCTAACATCAATACAGGTCTTACTGAGATCATTGATGAGAATGTAGAGCTGAAGCGCAGGGTCAAGAACCTTCGTGACGAGCGTGAAAAACTGATGGAGAATCAATGATGAATATCAAGGCAATATCGGTCAATGTAGGAAAGGCGCTTCTTGTAAGTGCTCTCTTTATGTTTCTGTCGATGGCCGTTTCGGTTATCTACGGACGTGACGAAGCATTCGGCCCATTGCTTATCAGCTTCATCATTACCCTTATTTTCGGAGCTTTCCCGTTCATTTTCGTCAGAGGCAGGCAGTCTCTTTCTTTGAAGGACGGCTTCCTTACCATTGTGTTTTCGTGGATATTGTCCTTTGTCTTCGGTATGCTTCCATATGTATTGTATGGAGGTGAATTTACCCTTATAAATGCCTGGTTTGAAAGCGTTTCCGGTTATACTACCACTGGCTCGACAATATTGAATGATATAGAGGCGCTTCCGAAGAGTCTGCTTTTCTGGCGTTCTTCCACTCACTATATCGGGGGCCTGGGAGTAGTGGTATTCCTGCTTCTGGTAATGCCTGATGCCAGCCCTTATCGTCTGAAACTGACCAATATGGAGATGTCCACTCTTTCCAAAGAGGGATACAGATACAAGTCTTCCAAGGTGGTAAGGATCATTACTGTCGTCTATGCATCATTGACATTGGCGACCTTTCTGGCTTTATGGGTGGCCGGTATGCCATTGTTTGATGCTGTGAACCACGCTTTCAGTATCGCGGCAACCGGCGGATTCAGTACCAGGAATCTTTCAGTCGGCGCTTTCGGATCTGATGCCATCAATCTTGTCGTACTCTTCTTTATGGCTCTGTGTGCTATGCATTTCGGACTTATCTATGCAGTTTTCGCCACACGATCACTCAAGCCATTCAAGAATACAGTCACTAAATATTATTTCGGGTCGATAGCCGTAATGACATTGATCATTATGTTCTCCCTTATGAGGGACGGAGGCTATGAGTCCTGGGGCAGGGCACTGATGGATTCGTCGTTCACTGTGGTCAGCTATATGTCTACAGCTGGTTTTGCCATATGTGACAATGCGTTATGGCCTTGGCTGGCAGGTATTGTCCTTATCTTCGCATCCATCCAATGCGGATGCGCAGGATCGACTACAGGCGGTATCAAGGTGGACAGACTTCTGATCGCATTCAAGGCTGTTTCCAATGAGGTCAAGCACAGACTGCATCCTTCGGCTGTTTCCCAGACACATCTTAGCGGCCAGCATCTGGCAGACAGTGCAGTGAGCGCTGTGCTGATGTATATAGTGGTGTATCTTATCGTAGTCTTTATTTCAGTAATTGCCGTAATGCTGTGCGGATGCGAGGCCACGGAGGCGGTTTCAGGCGTGATTGCATCAGTCGGCAGCGTGGGTCCCGGACTGGGCGAGGTCGGCTGTATGGACAATTATTCGTCTCAGCCGGCTATGGCCAAATTCATCTATGCATTCGATATGTTCCTCGGACGAGTGGAGATCTATCCTGTCCTGGTGGCTATCTCTATGATTTTCAGGAGGCACAGATAATGGGACATAGTGATTTTCTGTTTTCCAGGTTTCTTTCCAAGCTATCTTTCGAACCAACTTCCTGCCAGAATTCTTTGCTTAGGAGGGTTGCAGATTTCGTGAGCTCGGATGAAAATGACATTCTTGTGGTTAACGGATATGCCGGCACAGGAAAGACCACGGCTATTTCTTCGGTGATTGCAGTAATGAAGGAGTTTCAGACCAAATGTGTGCTTCTGGCCCCTACCGGAAGGGCTGCCAAGGTCTTGTCCTCATATTCAGGTCAGCCTGCCTTTACTATACATAAGCATATTTACAGGCAGAAATCTGTGGGAGGAGACGGCTTCGGCCAATTTTCACTTTTCCCGAACAAGGATAAACAGACGCTTTTCATTGTAGATGAGGTCTCACTTATCGGCATCGATTCCGGCCAGCAGCAGTCTACGACAGCTTTCGGCTCGGGAAATCTTCTGGAGGATCTGATATCATTTGTCCGTAGCGGTGTAGAGTGCAAGGTGATCCTTATCGGTGATTCCGCACAGCTGCCTCCGGTCGGACTGGATGCAAGTCCTGCACTTATGAAGGATTATATGAGAGTTTTCGGAGGAGTTTCCTTCGCTGAACTTACTACAGTGGTACGTCAGCAGCAGGAGTCAGGCATATTGTACAATGCCACTCTTATCCGCCAGCTGCAGACCGAACTTGAATACGGTCCGGGTATTATGGATGTGTGTGATCTGGGACTTGAGACTTCGCAATTTACTGACATTGAGAGGATAAGCGGGGGAGAGCTGATAGAGAAGATAGGGGAGGCGTATTCTGCTTATGATGAGGATGAAACGATAATCCTGTGCCGTTCGAATAAAAGGGCTATCAAGTACAATCTGGGAATTCGCTCGACTGTCCAGTATAAGGATGAGAGACTGGTTCGTGATGATAAACTTATGATAGTCAAGAACTGTTATCAGTTTCTGGAAGGTATCGAGGGGATGGATTATATTGCCAATGGCGATATTGCCAAGCTTCAGAAGATTTCGAAGTTTGAGGAAAGGTACGGGCTTCACTTCGCAGAGGCGAGAATTTCTTTCCCGGATTATGACGATCAGGAAATAGTGGCTAAGGTGATTCTGGATACACTTGATTCGGAAAGTGCCTCGCTCACATATGAGCAGTCCAATATGCTCTATCAAGGGGTTAATGAAGATTATGCTCATATCACGACAAAGAAGAAGCGCTATGAAGCTGTGCGGGAAGACAAGTATTACAATGCCCTTCAGCTGAAATATGCCAATGCGATTACCTGCCATAAGTCTCAGGGAGGACAATGGCGGTGCGTGTTCAT
This sequence comes from Bacteroidia bacterium, assembly GCA_021153285.1. Classification (GTDB taxonomy): domain Bacteria; phylum Bacteroidota; class Bacteroidia; order Bacteroidales; family UBA932; genus Cryptobacteroides. Next base: position 43,677 of record JAGKTT010000001.1, on the reverse strand, counting down.
TGACAATCCTATCTGGCAGGATGAAATGACGGTGGACGATCTCAAGTGGCTTTATACGGCCATCACTCGTGCTACTGAAAAAGTCTATCTTGTCAATTTTAAGGATGAATTGTTTGCAGATTGACATATATTAATATAGAGGTGACATGCCACCCCCGGCTAGGGGGTGTCCGACCGGAGGGAGGACGGGGGTCACCGGTATATTGATATATGTCAATCAGAATTAGAAATAATAATAACTAAATATGAAAAGAATATTGATGATTCTGATGTCGGTGACAGTGACCGCATCTGTTTTTGCCCAGGAGTTCCAATCGATTCCAAGAGTATGGAAATGGCTTGGTAACGAGGAGGTTATCTTCTCTTATCTTGGAACCTATCAAGGTGATGATGCTTTTGTGATGAATGCGCGTAATGGAAAGATCACTAAGGGTGTGAATGCCCCAGCCAGATTCTCTGCCTTTCCGGTCAGACCGGAGGGTGCGGTGAATCTCACTTATTCGCCTGATTCTACCAAACTGGCATTTACCCGTGACAATGACCTTTATGTGGTGGATATCGCATCTGAGGTGGAAACACGTCTTACCTTCGACGGTTCGGATGTTATTCTTAACGGATATGCTTCCTGGGTTTATTATGAGGAAATCTTCGGCCGTGCATCCCGCTACAGGGCTTTCTGGTGGTCTCCTGACAGCAAGAAGATCGGATTCTACCGTTTCGACAATACACAGGTGCCGATGTTTCCGATATATTCGGCTTTTGCCAACCCGGAAGCTGCAGCATCCCAGTCACAAAGTCCTCGTGTGACAGATCTTGCCCTTGGCGGATCTCTCAGCGAGACACGTTATCCGAAGGCCGGTCAGACCAATCCTCAGGTGCGTATCGGTATTGTGGACCTGACAGGAGAATGTGTCGGCTGCCCTATGCGATGTGAGGATGCGATCACCTGGGCTGACTTCGACCCTACGCTTGACCAGTATTTCGGTATATCGTTCTGGGGCCCGGACAGCAGAGAATTCTTCATTGCACGTATGCCTCGCCTTCAGAACACTATTGATCTCTATGCCGTAAGTGCAGAAGACGGTTCGAAACGTCACGTTTATAACGAGACATACAAAACCTGGCTCAATTGGTTCGATGGAGTCGTTTTCACTGATAACGGTCTTTATATGGCACGTGAATTCGAGACAGGATGGCAGCAGATATATTTCCTTTCATATGACGGAAAGACATTCCGTCGTCTCACAGATGGCCCTAACTGGAATGTCGCTATTGTACGCGTGGATGAGAAGAAAGGAGATGTCTATTATACGGCAAAACGTGATGCTGTGGCTAAACAGGCTTTGTACAAGGTCGATAAGAAAGGTGTCATTACCGCATTGACCGATCCTGCCTACAATGCGACCGGCATTACATTCTCTCCTGACGGAAAGTATTTTGTCGCTTCATTGTCCAATATGACCACTCCGACCAAGATAGCAGTAATCGCCAATAAGGGTGGAGTAGTGTCCGATGGAAAGACCAATATCTGCGCTTATCCATCAACTTCCGGTAAGACCGGAATGCTTTGGAATGCTGTCGAGACCGATACGAAACCAGTAAAATATCCGGCTGCCAATATTGTGGCAGATATGAAGGGACCGGATTATGATCCGGCAAAGTACGCATTGCCGGAATTGGTCTATATCACTGTCGAGGATGGATTCAATCTTCCTGGAATGATCGTTTATCCGAAGAACTTCGACCCTTCGAAGAAATATCCTGTACACGTGGATATATATGGTGGCCCGAACACTCCTCTGGTACGTGACCGTTGGGTGACTCCGAATGCTGACAATCAGTGGTATTCCGATAATGGTATCATCCAGATTACAGTGGATCCTCGTGCAGCCGGCCATAACGGCCGTGCCGGTCTGGATATGATTTACCGTCAGCTTACCGTATGGGAGGTCAAGGATTTCTGTGAATGGGCTGCAGCCCTGCAGGCTCTTGAATTTGTGGATGGTGAAAAGATCGGAGTCGAAGGTTTCTCTTTCGGAGGTACAATGACGTCGATGCTCCTGATGCAGGCGCCTGACAAGTTCCACTACGGAATCGCCGGCGGCGGCGTATATGACTGGGCGCTTTATGACTCTCATTATACTGAGCGCTATATGGACACACCTCAGAACAATCCTGAAGGCTATGCTGTCTCGAAGGTTCTGAACTATGTCGATGGCTATCCGACTGAATATTCTTCTGATAGATCCTTCGCTGGCGCTCAGAATGACAATAAGGGCGCTCAGAATGACAATAAGGGCGCTCAGGATGACGGAATGTCATTGCGAGGAGCGGCAGCGACGTGGCAATCTGTCGAGCCGGTAATGCTCAAGCTTACACACGGCACCGGTGACGACAATGTACACCATCAGAATACCCTCCAGCTCCTTGATGCAATGCACAGATCCGGTAAGAAGTTCGATTTTATGATCTACCCAGACGGAATGCACGGCTATTACGGCTATCAGGGTGATCATTTCCAGAATGCCAACAATGAATTCTGGCTCAAATACCTCTGCAGGTAGATTCTCGCACCGCATTGCAGAATCCTGCCAATCGAGAAAACCAATTTAATAGCAAAACAGGACCGATATATCGGTCCTGTTTTGCGAATGCTAAAGGATTATCTGCGACGTTTCATCGCTCCCTTCATCATATTGCCCATATTGGCACCCATAACGGTCTTCATCATCTTGCGGGTTCCCTCAAACTGTTTCAGAAGCTTGTTAACCTCAGGAAGCGAAGTGCCGGAACCGTCAGCGATTCTCTTGCGGCGGCTTCCGTTGATGCATTCAGGATGCTCACGCTCGTATGGAGTCATAGAAAGGATGATAGCTTCGATGCCCTTGAAAGCGCTATTGTCCATATCCACATCCTTCAGAGCCTTGCCCATACCAGGAATCATAGAAGCCAGATCCTTGATGTTACCCATCTTCTTGATCTGCTGGATCTGATTGTAGAAATCCCAGAGAGTGAACTGATCCTTGGCGAGTTTCTTCTTCAGCTCACGTGCCTGAGCTTCGTCGAACTGCTCCTGAGCCTTCTCCACGAGGGAAACCACGTCACCCATTCCGAGGATACGGTCTGCGATACGGGCAGGATGGAATACGTCCAGAGCCTCCATCTTCTCACCTGTGCTGACGAACTTGATAGGCTTGCCAACGACAGCCTTGATAGAGAGGGCTGCACCACCACGGGTGTCACCATCCATCTTGGTAAGAACCACTCCGTCGAAGTCGAGCCTGTCGTTGAATGCCTTGGCTGTTTCTACGGCGTCCTGACCTGTCATAGCATCGACTACAAAGAGGGTTTCTGTAGGCTGTACTGCAGTGTGCAGTGCAGAAATCTCATCCATCAGTTCCTGATCCACGGCCAGACGACCGGCGGTATCGACGATCACGACTGAATATCCCTCAGCCTTAGCTTTCTTGATGGCGTTCTGAGCAATCTGGATAGGATCCTTTACTCCTTCCTCAGAATAAACCTCCACTCCGATCTGCTCTCCGAGAACCTTCAGCTGATCGATCGCTGCAGGACGGAAATAGTCGCAGGCTGCAAGGAGAACCTTCATTCCGCGCTTGCTCTTGATGTTGAGGGCGAGCTTGCCTGAGAATGTTGTCTTACCGGAACCGTTTAGACCGGCTACGAGAACTACAGCAGGGGAGCCTTTGAGGTTTACGTCAGTTGCATTGCTACCCATAAGGGCTGCGAGTTCATCGTGAACGATCTTGACGATCATCTGTTGAGGCTTGACTGCTGTGAGGACATTCTGGCCTATGGCCTTCTTCTTCACTTCGTCGCAGAACTGCTTTGCGATCTTGTAGCTTACGTCGGCGTCAAGAAGAGCGCGGCGGATGTCCTTCATCGCCTCCGAGATGTTCACCTCGGTGATCTTGCCTTCTCCTTTGAGGATCTTGAACGATCTCTCTAGTCTTTCACTTAAATTTTCAAACATATGATATTGCTTTTATTTTTCTTTACTGAACCCTTGTTGACAGGTCGAAATAATCCACGGCCTGCGGGGCTTCCTCCAGACGGTCGCTGAAGACAGTCGGAGCCAGGTCCTTCATATTGTATCTGCTGGCCATAACCTGTCCGTATGCTCCTGTGCTTCGGATAGCCATCAGGTCACCTCTTACGCTCAGAGGCAGAAGTCTTCCTGCACCCCATACGTCACTTGACTCGCAGACAGGTCCTACGATGTCGTATGCCTGATAAGTCGGGAAAAACGATCTCTGAGCGGCTGAAAGATTCTCTATCTTGTGATATGCTCCGTAGAGAGCCGGTCTGATGAGATCGTTCATACCGGCATCCATAATGAGGAAATTCTTTGTCTCGCCGCTCTTGACGAACAATACTCTCGATATCAGAGAAGCGCACTGTGCTACAAGAGAACGTCCGGGCTCTACGTGGACTGACTGATCTTTGCGGCGGATGATATTGGATGAAATGGCGTTGAACCAAGTCTCGAAATCTGCGACAGGACTGCCGTCCGGATCGTCGTAGTCCACACCAAGTCCTCCTCCGAGGTTTATATTTTTGACTGTAAGTCCTTTACTTTCAAAGTATCTCACGATCTCGTTCACTCTCTTGCATTCAAGAGAGAATACTTCGTTAACCCTTGTGATCTGTGATCCTATATGGAAATGAAGACCGAAGAAATTTATGTGTTCGCTCTTCTGCAGGAATTCGATGAGCTTGTCGAACTCGTGATTGGAGATTCCGAACTTGTTTTCATAAAGTCCGGTAGTGACATACTTGTGAGTATGAGCATCGATGTCTGGATTGATTCTGACTGAGATATTGGCCTTGACACCGTGAAGGTGTGCCATTTCATTGATCACGAATATTTCCTGGAGCGATTCGCAGTTGAATGCTTCGATGCCAAGCATCATTGCGTCATATATCTCTTTGTCACTCTTTCCTACTCCGGCATATACGATCTTTCCTGCAGGGAATCCGCAGCTATGTGCGTGAAGCACTTCATTTCCGCTGACGCAGTCTGCTCCGAAACCCTTGGAGCTTATATATTCCAGAAGTCTCCTTTCTACATTGGCCTTGATGGCGTAATGTACCTTTATCTCGTGCTGCTGAGCAAGTTCCGCCACGTGATCTACTGTCTTCTGGAAAAGCTCCATATCGTAGTAGTAGAACGGTGTAGCTATCTTGTCCAGATGCTCTATTGTGTTGATATCCAGCATAATATACTTCTTCATATTGCTGAGCGCCTGCTGACGCTCGAAAATCGGGAAAAAACGCTTGCAAAAATAACGAAAAAATCCGTATTTTCGCAGAATGATATTCATTAATATAAATCCGCAGACGGCAGTGCCGCTTATAGTAGGGGTGGGTTCTACCATCCTGGCGCTTCTGCTTATGCTTATCAGGATTCCTCATTCCGATTACAGTGCAAAGCTTACCAATTCCAAGATGGCTCTGGTAATCAGTTTCCTGATCTGTGGCTTAATGATGTTCTACGCGATGAATGAGTACGGACAGCCGGATATCAGGGATTGGGATATGTTCCTTATGCTGACGATATATATTGTCGTACACTTCTCTACATCGATCATATCATATTCGATGCTAGCCCTTCTGAAGACGGAGAAGCATAAGTGGCAGAGTCTTTTTGTCCCCGGCCTGTTTTTCTCAGCTGTCATATCCATAATGCTTCTGGAATCCTATAAATCAGGTAATCAGGCTTACTTCTGGTATGTTTGTGCTGTCGCTCTTGTAGCTTTCCTGATACAGTCTGTAACATATATCGTCCATTTCGACCGTGCTTATAAGAAGTCGATACGTGAGCTGGAAAGCTATTATGACGAGGATGAAAGCCACAAGATCAAGTGGGTGCGCTTCTGTTATGTCATTTCTATGCTTACCATCCTTTTTGTACTGGTCTATCTCTGCCTTTATTGGTTCCTGGATTACAAAATGGAGGTTGCCTCGCTCTACTCGATATGGTATCTGATCTATATGCTTTACTTGACTTCGAATTTCATATCATTCATAGGTAGCCATAAACTGGTGCTTGATGCTTTTGCTCATAAGGTATTAAGCGGTGAGGAACTGATTCAGAAGATAAGTGAGAATAAGAAGAGAAAGGTCAGAATGTCTGATGAAGGGCTTTCGCCAGCTTTCATAAATGAGTCGGAGTTCAAGAAACTGGAGCTTGCCTTGCAGCAATGGGTCAGCCAGAAACGCTATCGTGAATACGACAAGAGTCGAGAGGAGATCGCTCGCGAGCTCAATACGACAAAGGAAATCCTTCATCATTATTTCATTTCAAGAAAGGGAGTGGATTTCAAGACTTGGAGAACCGAACTTCGCATAGAGGAGGCTAAGCGTCTGTTGCTGAGAGATAAGGATACTTCGACCAATATAATTGCTGAAGCATCAGGGTTCAGTGACCGTTCTAATTTTCACAGACAGTTTGTCAAGATCGTAGGCTGTTCTCCCAAGCAATGGCGTGAATCCGGTGGGAATCCTTCTGGATTATAGTTCTGCTATTTCACTGTTTTTCCAAATAGAAATCACAGTCGTTTACATAGAAATATCCAGTATATTCGTCAAATGATGTACCGCTCCAGGATATGTTAAGATCCTGACGTGCTGATCCGTATATGCCGCTGTTATCTTCTGCTGTGATAGTACAGGAAATTTGTCTGACAAAACCGTCTGCTGTGATAGTAAAGAAGCCTCGATTGTCAGTGAAAGTGGTGCTAGTGCGGCTTTCTCTTTTATCACTGGAAGTGATTCCATTTGTCTGAATGCTAATCCTGATTCCTTCCAATGGTGTGCCGTTTTCCTTGTCTGAAGCGGTTCCTGATACCACGATGGTATAGAAATCACTATCTGGTGACTCTGGGTTCTGAGGTACTTCCATAGAGCACGATAATGCTGCTATCGAAGCCGACAGCAGCATTATCCTATTTATAAAATTAAGTTTCATTCCGGTTATTTTATACCGGCCTAGGTTTCAGATACGTTGCAAAAGTAGATATTTTTATCAAATAATGCAAAAAATGCCCTGCTATAATATATCTTCAAGTCTGATTCCCAGCAGTTCCATTTTCCTTCTGATGGCTGGCAGCTCGTTCTCCAGAAATTCTTTACGCTGATTTTTCAGAACTATGTTTCTCGCCTCCGTGCTGATGAAATACCCGATCCCTCTGCGGTTGTATATGACTCCGTCGTTTGTAAGTCTTTCATATGAACGCATTACGGTATTGGGATTCACTCCTATCTCAGCCCCATACTCTCTTACCGAAGGTATACGGGACTCTGGTAAAAGATCTCCGCTAAGAATCTTTTCGCAGATCGCATCACATATCTGCAGATATATTGATTTGTTTTCGCTGAATTCCATATTCTTGTCATTCTGAGAGGCTTCTAATGCCGACGTTAGAACTTTTAATGTTTTAATGTTTTGATTCTGAACCAGATACCTGCGAGTAAAGCACCGTTCAGGAGTAAGTCGCTGATGGTATCTATAAGTACAAGATTCCTGAAGAAACCATTGTTCAGAAATGACAGGATCAAAGCTTCGTCTGTAAGATTCTCAAATGCACTCAATATGTCTTTCGCCCAGCTGACCATCAGAGGTGTCATCGCTATGCTCATAATGCTGCTGAAGGCGAAGAGTGCCAGGAATGTCTTCACGGTCTTTCCATTTTTGAAGAATATAGCACCTAAAAGGAAAGGAAGGGTGATTCCGAAGATCTCATCAATATATAGCCAAGGCGAGCTGAGTTGGTTGATTATGTTCTGAGCCACTGCTGCATCTTTTATCTCAAGGCTCTCGTACATCAGATTCAGAGTTACTTCCTTCGTCTCGTCCAGGTTTCTGATCCAGTCCAATCCTTCCTTGGCGATGCTGCTTCCGCAGGTATGGTCCAGACCGCAGATCACCGCATCAATTCCAAGAGACAGGGCTGCACCGGTCAATGGCATCAGGATACAGCTCAATATGACCATACTGATGAATTTTTCCAATCTCGATGCAGGGAGTGTCAGCCAGAGGGATCCGTATTGTTTCTCGGTTATCTTTCCGTAGCATTTTACCGGCATTGTCACTATTATGCAGACCATAGATATAGCAAATACGAACAATCTGAGATCAGCTCCGGGACCCACCCATTCGTTATTCAATATCCGGTTGAATGCAATGCTTATTATGTATATTACGATAGGGAAGAGCAATGAGATGGTAATCAGGCTCAGACCGAAGTTTGCCCGGCAGGTCCTTATGTCCGATCCGAAGTATTTTCCGAATCTTTTAAAGTTGAATATTTCGTTGGTTTTCATAGTCATATCTATTTGTTAAAGATTTCCTTGATGAGTTCCTTGTGCTGGTACACGGTGTTGAAAAGAGCCTCAAGATTTACTTTGCTCTCTTCTGATGTCTGGTTCAGAGAAACCTGGATGTTGCCTCCCGGAACCATTTCTCTGTATAGCGCGGACTGATTCACTTCGTTGCTGTAGTCAAAGTATAGCTTTTCTGAGATTTCAGCTATCCCGGCATTCAGCAGCACCTCCTGTCTGTCAAGAATGATGATAGGATCGATGATGTTCTCGAGGTCACGTACCTGATGGGTGGAAATCAGGATTACCGAATCCTCCCTTGTGTATTTCATTACGGCTTTTCTGAACTGGGCCTTTGAGGGGATGTCGAGGCCGTTGGTCGGTTCATCCATAAAGAGATATTTGGTGTTGCAGGCAAGTGCAAAAGCGATGTAGGTCTTCTTCAGCTGTCCGAATGACATCGTAGTCATCTTCTTCTGGGGATCGTTTTCGAGAATCTGCATCACTTCATTAAACTTCGCAAGATCGAAATTTTCCCAGAAGCGTCCGTAATTGACTGCATAATCGATGGCTTTCATATTGACGGCAGCCACCTCGTCACTGAGATAGTATTGGTCCGAAAGGAAAGACGGTTCTCTTTCGTACGGGTTATGGCCGTCTGTGTCAATGCTTCCGGTCAATGGCTTCTTCAGTCCGCTGATGAGAGTCAGGAGAGTGGTCTTTCCGACTCCATTCTCTCCGAGGAGTCCGTAGATTCGTCCTTCCTCAAGGTTCATCGTGATGTTTTTCAATACGGGAAATCCTCCGTATGAGAAACCAAGATCTTTAATCTGGATCATAATCTTATTGTTTAAATGTCTATTGTCAAGTCCCCTGCGGGAGTTTTGTAGTGTATTAGTGAAGTAGCACACCGCAAAGGTAGCAATAGTTTTCTATTCTGCAATAGTTTTTTGGAAGTTTAATCGGTACAAACAAAAAATCACCTGCTCCATATGGAACAGGTAATTCATAGGAAGTTCCTGATGATCAGGATTTTATTGTTTCTGTATATGCTGGTTGCGCTTGAATTCCCGTATCTTTTCCTGCAGTAGGGGATGCTCGGATGCCGGGAGTGCCCAGCCTAGGAAGCGGTCACGTATATAGCTGACAGTCTGAGACGACGGGTGGCACATATCCTCCGCGTAGAATCGGTAGTCGCGCAGCTGATCCATCACGATTTCATATGCCGGGAAATAGTCGGCTGTATAATGCGGATTCATACTGAGATCCACCGGCAGACTTCTCATAAGGTCATCGATTCCAAGAAGCAGTGCGGATTTGCTGATCTGGTTTCCGTGGGCTCCGTCCTTGAAATGACGTATCGGACTGACTGTGAAGATGAACTGTTTGCTTTTGCAGCCTTCCGTGCTGGAGCAGATGTCTATGATTCTATTAAGGGTATCCGTCACTTCCACAGAGGAAAGTCTTTCCCGGATAAATTCTGAAGCATTGTGTTTAAGGCAGTTGGAAACTATGAAGTCTTTTGCGATGTGTCTGAAACACCAGCTCGTTCCTAATGTAATGATTATTTTATCGGCCGCCATAAAGTGGTCCCTGGCGGTTTCCAGAGCGCTATTGGCCTTTCTGAGGAATTCATCCTTGGTGGCGGCAGCGAAGGAGGTGTGGTGACTGAGTGAGCACCAACGTTCGTCTCCTGCTCCTATCTGTACGCAATCTTCTTCCTCGAACTGTTTCCCGCTTGCAAGCCTTTCAATGCTGCGCAGAATGGACACCGGATTGTACAATGTCCCGAACGGATTGATGAGAACATCGAATCCGTAATCGGTCAGCTGGGTCCCGATATTATCGGTGAAGCAGCTTCCGAGCATCATAATCTTGTCATTGTATGAAATGCCTACCTTGCAGGGTTCGTCGGTCACAGGTGTCTGTAGCTTCAGCATATTTTATTTCTTTGCGCGCAAAGTTAAGGAATTTATGATCAATGTCGATCAGTGCTCGGCAAGGTTGTGCTGTGGAATCCTATTTTTTGTCGTATCTTTGGCGAAATTAATACCAGGATATGAAAAGATTCCATCTATTGATACTTTCACTGCTTTTCGTTTCATTCAGTCTGAATGCTGAAGATGACAAGGTGAATTTTGCGTACGATATCGACTTCGAGACCAGGTTTGACAATCGTGAGTATTACCGTAGTGCATTTTCTCCATCGATGACTGTTTTCGGGGCTCGTCTGACTCCTTCAGCCGGATTCGATATACATCAGGACGATAAGATTTCTCATCGCCTTATGGCTGGAATCGATGTCAGGAAGGATTTCGGCGCATCACCGGTTTCAAAAATTCTTTCAGATGGTGCTGATGTTCCTGAAACATCTCTGAATCAGAATAATACAGCCTTATTCAGGGATATTACCCTATACTACAGACTTACAGCCAATACCCGGAAGGCTGGCGTGCAGCTTTATGCTGGAATCTTTCCGCGTCGTGCTGTCGGAGGAGAGTATTCTGATGTGTTCTTTTCTGATTCCTTGAAGTATTATGACAATAATATGGAGGGTGTCCTTCTTCAAGTCCATAATGACAGAATCTATTGGGAGGTCGGATGTGATTGGATGGGACAATATGGTAAGGTCAGGAAGGAAAAATTTATGGTATTCTCCTATGGCCAAAGCGATATAACCCCTTTCTTCAAGGTCGGATATTCAGGATATATGTATCATTTCGCAGGATCTCAGAAGGCGAAGGGAGTGGTGGACAATATTCTCCTGAATCCCTTTGTGAAATTTGACTTTGCAGATCGTCTCGGGTTTCAGGAATTTTCTGCGCGCTTGGGCTGGCTTCAGGCAATGCAGCACGACAGGGTCTTTGTAGGACATTATGTGTTTCCTGGTGGCGGTGAGCTGGATCTGGAGATCAAGAAATGGAACTTCGGCATCCGCAACCGTCTTTTCTGTGGAACTGATATGATGCCTTATTATAACAGTACGGATGCCGGAGGTGATAAATATGGTGACAGACTTTATTTAGGAGATCCTTTCTACAGGATGCACGATGACGGGAGCACGGGAATCGGGACTTACGATAGGTTGGAATTCTTTTATGAGCCTCAGGTCGGCCCGTATCTGAAGATAGGGGTAGGAGCCCGCTTCCATTTCCACGGGACCAGGTATTCCGGATGTCAGCAGGTGTTTTCCTTGAAGTTCAATTTGTTACAGATTCTTCGCTAGCGCTCAGAATGACTAGGAAGGCTCAGAATGAGATATATGAAAAGGATATTTACAATGTTTCTCGCAGCTTCAGCAATAGCATCCTGCTGCGGGCCCAAGGATGGAGAATATACATTCCGTCTTCTTACGACCAATGATGTACACGGACGCTACTTCGATTCTCTCTATGTAGCGGATGAAACCGTCAATGCATTGACCAATATCGCTTGGTATGCAGATAGTATACGTACTGCGGACGGGCCTGATAATGTGATACTTCTGGATGCAGGAGACTGCCTGCAAGGTGACAACGCCGCTTATTATTTCAATTATATCGACACTGCTTCTACGCATCTTTACGCACGTATGACCGAGTACATCGGTTATGACGCAGTGGTCGTGGGCAACCACGATATCGAGACGGGACACAAGGTTTATGACCGGATGGTCAGAACAATGAAGGTACCTTTCCTGGCTGCCAATGCTATACGTACTGATGATGGCAAGCCATATTTTCAGGAGTATGTGACGTTGAAGAGGCACGGATTGAATATTACGGTCATCGGCTTCACCAATCCAAACATAAAGGGCTGGCTGTCGCCTGGACTTTGGGAAGGAATGACATTCGAAAGTCTCATTCCAATGGCACAGGAGACAGTTGACAGGGTCGTGGCAAAAGAAAAGTCTGATGTGGTCATTGTGGCGGTTCACGCTGGAACCGGTGTTGGAGATGGTGCGGTTCTGGAGAGTCAGGGCCTGGATCTTTTTCAGAGTCTGAGGGGAGTGGATTTCGTTGTCACAGCGCACGACCACAGACCTGTAACATATCAGAATGACAGCATCTGTCTGATCAATGCCGGAAGCCATTGTCGTAACCTCGGCGTAGGAACCGTCACCTTGAAGGTGGAGAATGGAGAGGTTGTATCCAGGTCCTTGAAGGCTGAACTGCTCCCCGTCGATAAAAAGAACGTGGATGTGAAGATGCACGAGGTTTTCCGCAAGGATTTCGAGGCTGTCAAGGCCTTCACTCTCAAGGAAGTGGGACAATTGAGGACGGATCTGCGTACACGTGATGCATACAGTGGAATGTCGGATTATCTGAATCTTATCCACACACTGTCTCTTGGCTGTACACCTGCTCAGATTTCCTTCGCTGCACCGCTGACCTTCAATGGGTTCATAGAATCAGGAACTCTTGTATACAATGACCTTTTCACCATATATCCTTATGAAAATCAGCTGTTCGTTGTCAGGATGTCCGGCAAGGAAATCAAGGATTATCTGGAGTATTCGTACAATGCCTGGATCAATACGGTATCTTCTTCTGATGACCGTCTCTTGAAAATTACAGACCGTCCTGATCCGCGAACCGGTCAGAAATCCTGGTCCTTCATAAACCGTTCGTATAATTTCGATTCAGCGGGAGGATTGGTATATACCGTGGATGTCACGCAGCCATACGGGCAGAGAGTGACAGTGGAATCTCTTGCTGACGGCAGTGCATTCGAAGAGTCTTCAGAGTACAATGTGGCAATGACATCCTACCGTGCAAGCGGCGGTGGCTCTATAATGCGCGAGGGTGCAGGAATCGATACGGACAATATTGCCTCAAGAGTCGTGGCATATCATCCGGAAATACGGGAGATCCTATATGATTATCTTATGAATAACGGTGAAATCTCACCGGAAAAGATAGGTGATCCGGCTGTTATCGGACATTGGAAGTTCATTCCTGAATCACTTGCAGAAAAAGCCCTTCAGCGTGATATGGACCTTCTGTTTTAAAATTTAACGGTACTTTACTTCTCAGAATGACATAATATATACTACATCAGACCAAGCAGTTTGGTGCGTGAAAGCATACAGGCTCCGATCGGTCCGGCCTTCTCTCCGAGTTTGGAGAATTTTATACTTGTATCTTTATTGACCAGATTCAGCGAATGCTTCTGGATGGCGCTCTTTACCGGCAGCAGGAGATATTCCCGTGCTTTGGCCACGATTCCTCCGATCACCACCAGCTCCGGATTGAACAGATTGATCAGACCAGCAAGTGCCCTTCCGAGTACTGTACCGATTTCTTCCACTACCTCGATCGCCAGAACATCTTCTTCATTGACTGCATTGAGGATGTCCATAAGGGTGATTTCCTCTCCTTTATTGAATTTTTCCGAAAGCAATGATGCTCTTCCTTCCCGAAGCTTTTCGATGAAGATACGTAGGATAGCAGAGCCGGATGCTCCTGTTTCAAGACAGCCTGTCTTGCCACAGTGGCATATCTGGTCGTTGTCCAGGAGAGGGAAGTGCCCGATCTCTCCCGAGTATCCGGACTTGCCGTAGGAGAGCTTTCCGTCGATGATCATTCCCATTCCAAGTCCCCAGGTGACATTGACGAAGAGCATATTCTTCTCATTGTTGGCAACTCCGCAGATGTACTCTCCGTATGTCATTGCGCGTGAATCGTTTTCTACGAATACTTCGGCCTGCAGTTCATCCTTAAGAAAAGCACTGATAGGTCTGTCTTCACCGATGAAATATGAGAAGCAGTAGCCTGTCTCATTGTTCACGCGTCCGGTGAGATTGACTCCATATGCAAGAACTTCTGACGGGCTTATCCCATTGTCAGTCAAGTACTTTCTTATAGTAGTGCAAAGCTCTCTGAATGATGCTTCTGAGTTTTGTACAATGAAAGGAAGTTCCTCCAGGTAGTCAACGGTCTGTCCCTTGAAATTGGTCACGGCTATGCTGATGCTTTTCTTCTTGACATCAGTGCCGACAAAATATCCCGCGGACGGATTCAGACCGTAGATGCTCGGGCGACGGCCTCCGTTTGTTCCGAGCTTACCCATATCTACAAGGAATCCGTCATCCATCAGCTCCCCGACCAGTTTTGTGATGGTCGGGATGCTGGTGTTGAGTTCCTTGCTGAGATCGGCGATGCTGTAGCCGTCCTCATTTATGCAGAGTGCGATTATACGTTTTTTCAGACTGGAGTTCTTACCGTCTATGTTATAGAAAAAGGAACGGTTCATAGTTTAAGCTCAGGGATTATTTTTTTCTGCTTGTCCAGTATGCTTCGATTTCTTCGAGTGTCTTTCCTGTGGTTTCCGGAATCACCTTCCACATAATGAGCATATATGGTACGCACATTACAGCGAAGATGAAGAATGTACCGGCCTGGCTCCAGCCGAGAAGCACAGGAGTGAGCTGGCCGATAAGATATGTACCGATCCAGAGTGCGAATCCGGCGATAGACATAGCACGTCCGCGTACGCTGTTCGGATACATTTCCGAGAGAAGCACGAATACGATAGCCGAGATGGATATGGCGCAGCAGAATACATATGCAAGGAAGAATGTAAGCATAAATCCGTTGCCGAGCCCGATCTGTGAGCCCCAGGCGAAATAGATTCCGATAGCCACAAGGCATAGGATCATTCCGCTTACACCCCAGTAGATAAGCTGCTTGCGGCCCACCTTGTCAATTATGAATACAGCGAGTATTGTAGTGACCATATTTACGACTCCTACAAGCACTGTCGAGAACATAGGATTGTCGAATCCGGCGTCGGCAAAAATCTTCGGACCGTAGTAAAGAACCGCATTCACACCCATAAACTGTCCGAGGATCGCTATGGCGCTTCCTGCGATTACTGCCAGAAGGATACCTGGCTTTAGAAGATCTGACCATCTGCCCTTTGTCTCACCCTTAAGTGATGCGTTTGTGACTTCGATTTCCTCTTTCACTTCTTCCTCAGTGCTGTATATCTTGCTCAGCACGAGGCCTGCCTTGTCGAGTTTACCATTGACAATAAGCCATTTGGGACTCTCTGGAATGAAGAAAATCACAAAGAAGAACAGGAGGGCAGGGATGGTCTCGCTTCCAAGCATTCCACGCCACATCTCGCAGTTCCAGATGTTTGTCCAAAGGTCACCTGCTACAGCGATGTCTCCGTTTACGTCGATCACCCAGTTTGCAAGGTAGGCAAGGAGGAAGCCGACTGTTACTGCAAGCTGGTAGAGTGAAACGAGTGTTCCACGTATTTTTGCAGGGGATACCTCTGATATATATATAGGTGAAACAATCGATACGATACCGATGCCGATTCCACCGATGATGCGGTAGGCTACTAGTGCGTCAAAGCTGCCGCAGACAGCACATCCGATGGCGGAGATGCTGAAAAGGGCGGCAGAGATGAGCATTGTCAGCTTTCTGCCGAGGTAGTCGCTGAGAGTTCCGGCTACAAGTACGCCGCAGATCGAGCCTATGAGGGCGCAACCTACATACCAGCCTTCCATCAGGTCTGTGAGGGCGAACTGGTTCTTTACGATGGCGGTTGTTCCGGAAATGACGGCTGTGTCATATCCGAAGAGGATTCCTCCGATGGCTGCCACTACAGCCATAAAGATTACATATCCGAGTGTGTTTTTCTGTTTCATAAGTTATTGGGGAGAAATCTATTTGATGTTGAAATATTCCTTGTAACGGTTGTACAGGTTTCCGGCTGCACCGTAAACAGACTGCGGGCTGAGGAAGTGAGGGAATTCGAAGGTGATGGCCTTGTCGTATCCGCAGCGCTTTGCAGCCTCAAGCTTGAGACGGAGCTTGTCGAACTTGATTGGGAGGAACTTGATAGGCATATCCCTGTCGAATGTCTCGGCATTGGTCCAGCACTGCATTCCGTATTTGTCAGCCATCTTCTTGTTTACGCTGAAGAATGCATCGAGTTCGTCATAGTCGATGTGTCCATCCTGGAAAGCCACAGCGTCCACTACATCGTGTATGCCTGAGAAAATCTGGCTCCACTCCCTTTCGTGAGCCTCGATTGATACCGCATCCTCTTTTGTGAGAGCTGCACCTGCTGCACTTACAGCCTTCTTTCCGTCGATCCACGGAGATATGAATACCGGCATTCCGCCTGAAACCTCCTTGCACTGTGCTCCCATCGCGTGGAAAGCGTCAACTGCTCCGATTGTATCACGGCTGATCTCGGTGCTGAGGTACCATCCTCCGAAGCTGTCGTACTTCTCTCCGTACATCTTCCACACTTCGTCGATAACGAATTTATTGTCCTCGATTTCGTGGCTCATATCCTTTGTATCCCAGTATACTCCCGAGTCATAAAGACCCAGGTAGAACTTCATACCGTGCTTCTGTGCAAGTCGGCAGAACATATCTATAAGGTCTACAGAAGGCATATAACATCCTTTCTTCAAGAGATATGGCGAAGGATAGGTGATGAATTTGCGGTATCCGCATCGGATGTCGATCACTGTGTCGATGCCGATAGCCTTCATATATGCGAAGTCCTGATCCCATTCCTTTTCACCCCAGTTCTGATGAGGAATGTCGTGTGAAATCTCGTCCAGGAAGGTTCCGGTGATACGGAGTCCGTTGTCCTTAGGAACAATGAGTCCTCCTTCGGTGGTTTCGTAGCCTGTGTCTTCTGCTGGAGAGCAGGATGACAGGAGTGATGGGGCGATAAGAGCCGATGCTCCTCCAATTGCCATTGTTTTTAGAAAATCTCTGCGGTCAGCCATAATATGATATTTTTAATTATTTTTAAAAATCAAACGGACAAATATACTTATTTTTCTATAATTATGTTCTTTTATAGCGCATATACTTTGTTTTAGAGTGCTTCACAGTGCTTGGGTGTAGTGTGGTACTTTTAAAAACTATAACTTAATTTTTAAAAATATTTAATTATTCCCCTGTTTATGGTTGTAGATTGTAAAAAACTTCGTACTTTTGTAAAATTATTATAACTATAAAACCGTAAAAATGCGTCTTATACTAGCTACATTAATTGCAGCAATGACTGTAATCTCTTGTAATTCAAGAGAAAACGATGCTATCCAGAACCATAATTATATGTGGTTTGACTGCGAAGCAAATTATGCGACACTCTCTCATCCGGATTCCATTCAGTTTTATCTTCAGAAATGTAAGGATCTTGGATTCGGAAATGTTGTTGTCGATGTCAAATCCATTATGGGTGAGGTCCTTTACGACAGCCGGATCGCTCCATATATGGGGGACTGGGAAGGAGTAGAACGCCCTCGTGATTACGATATGCTCGGATACTTCATCCAGTACGGACACGAGATGGGTCTCAAGGTCTTCGGCTCGCTTAATGTCTTTGCCGGAGGACACAACTATTTCGATCGCGGAATCGTCTATATGGACAAGGCTGCCTGGCAGTCGATCTGCTATCATAACGGCAAGCTTACTCCGATCTCTGAGATCAAGTCGAACTATAACTGTATGATGAATCCTTCAAATCCTGAGGTTCAGGAGTATCAGATCGAGGTTCTGAAGGAATTCGCACTCAAATACCCGGAAGTAGACGGCCTCATCTTCGACCGTGTACGCTATGATGGCATCACTGCTGACTTCAGCGAACTTTCAAAGAAGCAGTTCGAGGAGTATGCAGGCGTTACTGTAGAGAATTTCCCTGAGGACATCCTCAGCTGGTATGACGAGAATGGAAATCTCCGCGATAACTGGGTACCTGGAAAATATGGCAAGAAATGGGTGGAGTGGCGTGCAATGGTAATCCACGATTTCGTCGAGAAGGCGCATAAGGCCCTTAAGGAGATCAATCCGGACCTTATCATCGGTGACTATACAGGAGCGTGGTATCCAACATACTGGCAGCTCGGAGTGAACTGGGCAAGCAAGGACTATGATCCTTATCTGGTTCCGGAGTACCAGGCTTGGGCTACAGAAGACTATCATAAGTCAGGTTACGCAGAGATGCTTGACATCTATATGACAGGTCTCTATTACAGTCTCATCACCAAAGACGATGTGGATAGAGCTACAGGCGTTGTAGGCCAGCGCAGCGAGGCCGGAATGGACAACAGCCTTACATATTGCTACTGTGTCGAGGGTGGTGCAGAGATTGCCAAGGAGATTACAAGGGGAGTGGTTCCAGTGATAGGTTCTATCTATGTGGAGCAGTACCTTGGAGATTTCACGCCATTCGGACCAGCTGTAACTCAGGCGCTTAAGAGCACTGACGGAGTGATGATCTTCGATATCGTCCATCTTAACAAGCATAAGCTCTGGGAGGAGCTTGAGGCGGCGATGAAGGCGGCTGAATAATTGCAAAACCAACAATTAACTAATCATACTACCCAAATGAAAGCGATTTACAGAAATCTGCTTGTCGTGTTGATTTTCCTTATGGGGGGGGCAGCAACATCTTATGCGCAGCCTTCCGTTCGAGGTAAGGTAACCGACGAATTCGGACAGCCTCTGCCAGGCGTGGCTGTTATGGTCCCAGGTACTACAAACGGTACAATGACGGACGAAAACGGAAACTATTCACTTTCCGGACTTAAGAAGGGTGACGTCCTTCTTTTCACAAGTCTTGGTCTTGGTGACCAGACTTTCAATTGCGACGGTTCTCTTTCAAATCTTAACGTAATGATGAAAGAGGATACCAACTTCATCGAAGAGACAATCGTAGTCGGTTACGGTACACAGAAGAAGTCTTCGATGACTTCTGCAGTATCAGCAATGAAGGGTGACGAGCTCCTCAAGGCCCCTGCGACAAACGTTTCTCAGCTCATCGCCGGTAAGCTTTCCGGTGTGTCTTCGGTACAGGAGTCAGGTGAGCCGGGTCTCGACCAGGCTTCTCTCCGTATCCGCGGATCTCAGTATGGAGCCAAGTATGTAGTGGACGGTTTCCCTGTGGATGACATCAACGATATCGACCCATATGATATCGAGAGCATCTCTGTCCTCAAGGACGGTGCTTCAGCAGCCGTGTACGGACTCCAGGC
Organism: Bacteroidia bacterium; assembly: GCA_021153285.1. Taxonomy (GTDB): domain Bacteria; phylum Bacteroidota; class Bacteroidia; order Bacteroidales; family UBA932; genus Cryptobacteroides. The sequence continues at coordinate 24,338 of JAGKTT010000001.1, read as the reverse complement.
AGCGAACGGTATCATCATCGTTACCACGAAGAAGGGTGTTGCGGGTAAGCCGAAGATCACATATAACGCTACTTTCGGAGCATCTATGAACGCCAACTTCCCTGAGTTTATGGACGGTCCTGAGTTCGCATACTATTATAATGTAGCGGACCTGATGGATGCTCTCGCAAGAGGTGATATCAGTGATCCTAAGGAATACACTCCTTACTTCACTGCCGAGCAGGTAGCTTTGATGACCAATGGCGATCCGACAGACGGTTGGGACAATGTAAACTATATTGAAAAGGTCTTCAAGACTGGTTTCACACAGAAGCATAACGTGACCGTATCAGGCGGTAACGAGACTTCGAAGTACTTCGCTTCATTCGGTTACCTCGGTCAGGAGGGTAACATAGACAACTTTAGCTACGACAGATACAACGTACGTACAAATGTGGAGTCTCAGTTTGCTAAATACTTCAAGTTTACAATGGGACTTTCTGGAGTGTTCTCAAACCGTCAGACTCCTGGCTTGAGTGCAGGAGGATCTGATGGCGGATCATCTGAAGTAGGATGGCTCTCGATTCCTAAAATGACTATTATGATGCACCCATACCTTCCTGAAAAGTACGAAGGAATGTATACAGGTGTGGTTCCTAATAACCTTGCTGTGTGTAATTCGCCGCTTCCTGCAATCTATGAATCAGGCTACAAGAAGACGCGCGGTCTCGATGTCACTGCAAATACATCGCTTACATTCGATGTACCTGGCGTAAAGGGTCTTCAGCTAAAGGTTTCAGGTGCGTTTGACTACGGCGCTTCTATGAATAAGAATCTCGACACTCCATTCGCGAATAAGATTATGGTCTATAAGAATGGGGGATGGTCTGAATATGGCGACCCAAGACAGAACGAGGGAACAGGTTATTCGCTTGGTGAGGGTACTTCCTACTATCAGAGAATGACAGGTCAGGCTGGTATCAGTTATAACAATACATTCGGAAAACACTTTGTCGATCTCCTTGCTCTTGCAGAATTGAATGACTATAAGTCAAATCAGCATTCAGCATATGCGAAGCTGTTGCCTTTTGTTGAACTTCCGGAGTTAAGTTCCGGCCTTCCGACAGAAGGTCCTATTTCCGGTGGAAGTTCAGCTTGGCGTTCTGCAGGTTACGTGTTCCGTGCACGTTATAACTGGGACGAGAGATATCTTGCTGAGTTCACAGGACGTTATGATGGCTCTTACAAGTTTGCCGGTATGCGTAAGGCTCGTTGGGGCTTCTTCCCGTCAGCTTCTGTCGCTTGGAACATCTCTAAGGAGCCTTGGATGCAAGGCGCATCTTTCCTTGATGACCTGAAGATCAGGGGCTCTGTTGCCTTGCTCGGTAATGATTCGGGAACTGATCCGTATATGTATATGAGCACGTATCTCAACAAATACAGTGATGGTTCAAAGATACCGGAGACTATATATGGTCAGTATTTGTCTAATAATACGACTGCTAATCCTACATATCGTGACAATGGAGTTCCTAATGTCGACCTTACTTGGGAAAAACAGCTTTCTTACAACGTCGGTTTCGACTTCAGTATGTGGAACGAAAAACTCTCAATGGAGGTGGATGCATTCTACAACTATGTGTTTGATATGCTAACATTTAATGGAACAGACTTTCCGCCATCTATGGGAGGATATTATATGACATATATAAACAAGAATGCTTACGATGTAAGGGGTATTGATGTGCTTGTTTCTCACAAGAATCATTTTATGCTTGGTGGCAAGCCTTTCCAGTATGGTATCAGCGCGACTCTTACATATGCAAAGAACCGCTGGATCATCTATCCGGATGAACCTAATGTAGACGCTATCCGTAAGGTAGTGGGTACATCTTTGGATACATTCTATATATGGGTTGCAGACGGTCTCTACACCTCAGAGGAGGAAATCGACAACTCTGCGTGGTATGGTAACAACAGACCAAATATCGGAGACATCAAGTATGTCGACCTTAATGGTGACGGTCTGATCAATGAAGTAGGTGACAAGGCACGTATCGGTCGCTCGAACCGTCCTCAGCTCACATATGGTCTCAACCTTGACTTTGCTTGGAACGGTATTGATTTCAACGCACAGTTCACAGGTGGATCACTCTTCGACATTTCACTTACCGGTACATATTATAACGGTAACGATGACAACACAATCTGGACACAGACTTTCAAGGAGGGAGCCAACTCTCCATTGTACCTTGTTGAGAATGCATACAGTGTGTACAACCCTGACGGAACATTCCCACGTCTTACCCTCAGCAACACAGGTGGTCACGGTGGAGACAACGGCCTTGCATCGACTTTCTGGCTCCGTGATGGTACATATGTACGTCTTAAGTCAGCACAGTTGGGATATACTTTCCCTCGCAAGTGGACAGAGAAGATCAAGGTTGAGACTATCAGATTCTTTGTCGAAGGCCAGAATCTCTTCACTATCGACGGACTACCAGAGGGAATCGACCCTGAGTCACCAGGTGTGAACAACGGATATTATCCACAGCAGCGTCTCCTTATGGGAGGTATCACCTTGACATTCTAATCACTTTGTCATCCTGAGCGAAGTCGAAAGATCTAAAAAAGAATTATATGAAAAAAATAACAAGAATATTACTTCTCGTCGGAATCTTGGTGTCAGGTGTTTCCTGCAACAAGTTCTTTGACGATATGAAGCCTACCAGTGAGGTCTCTGACAAGGTAATCTGGCAGACTACTACCAATGCGGAATACTATGTCAATTACCTGTATGACTATGTTTATAGTGTAGTGACATCTCAGACTTACGGAAATGCATTGACTGAGGCTTATACTGATATGCTTAAGTACAGCTCATTCAATGCCGATCATCCCGGACTTTTTGTAAGTCAGATGGCTTATGGAGCTCCATATACAGAACGAAATTTCGTAAACGTATATCTCGGTGTTTGGGACTCCAGATATACAGGTGTCAGGAAATGTAATGGTGCTATTTCTGATCTTCGAGCATATGGGCAGATGTCAGTAGAAGATAAGGCAAGAATTGAGGCAGAACTCAAATTTACCCGTGCTTTCCTCTATTTCGACCTTATGAAGCGTTATAAGGATATCATCCTTTATGATGAGGATATGACTAAGTATACTAAAGATAAGACTATCAGTACTGAGGAAGAAGGATGGGAATTCATCTATCAGGACCTTTTGTATGCTGCCAACAACCTTCCGGAGAGAACTGCTTCAAGGGGACGAGCTGACAAGGGTATGGCTTGGGCGTTTATGACCCGCGCTATGCTTTATGCACAGAGATATGAGGATGTCGTAACTGCTGCTGAAGAGGTGGCAAAGCTCGGATACGGACTTGAGGCTGATTATAGCAATGCTCTGATGAAGACTATTTATGCAGGCAACAATGAAGCTATCCTTCAGTGGCAGTTCGATAGAAGTGCCAATGTAACCCATAGATTTGATTACAACTATACCCCAGGTGGCGACTTCGCTATCCAGGGCCAGAAGGGCGGTGGACTCGGTACACCAACTCAGGAGATGGTCGAGTCATACGAGAAGGCTACAGGTGGTTTTATCGACTGGACTCCGTGGCATTCTACTACAAAGCAGGATCCTCCATACGACAAGCTCGAGCCTCGTTTCCACGCTACCATCCTTTATAATGGTGCAGACTGGAAAGGTCGCAAGATTCAGCCATACGCTGGTGGTCTTGACGGCTGGAAGCAGTGGTATAACAATACCAACCCTGCAGGTGAGACAACTACAGGCTACTACCTCAGAAAGATGGTTGACGAAGGACATGATGTCGTAGCTACCCCTGGTGGAGTTGCTCCTTTTACAATCATAAGATATGCCGAGGTGCTGCTTAATAAGGCCGAGGCTTGCTATAATCTGAACAAGACTTCAGAGGCAAACGATGCTGTCGCAGCCATCCGTAACCGAGTAGGACTTCCTTATACACCAAAGGGTGGTTCAGATTTATGGACTGCTATCCGTCAGGAGCGCAAGGTAGAACTCGCTTTTGAAGGTCACTGGTATTGGGATCTCCGTCGTTGGGGAGTTGCTCACGAGCAGTATCCTGAGGGACTTACCGGATATCAGGTTCATGGTCTCAAGGTTACCGATAACGGCGACGGTTCATTTACTTACGAATATGTTTCTGTCGATAATGAGGACAGAGAGTTCCAGGAGAGAATGTACCGCCTTCCAATGCCGGACGGCGAGCTTGAGAACAATAAGCTTGTAGAACAGTATCCTGAGTGGAAATAAAGATAAAATCGCATTAAAATGAAGAAATTATATTACTTGCTTATGGTCAGCATCTTTGCGGTGGCTTCTTGTCAGGAACCTCAGTATATCGAGCCGACTGCTGACCGTCAGGGCATAACATCCCTTACAGCACGCTTTACTTCCACTTCTGAGAAGTATGAGAATCAGGTGCTCGCAAAGCTCAAAGTAGAAGATCCGGAGGCTAACGAGTTCATCATACCGGTTCCTTGGTTCTATCCTGAGGAGTCGACTGACCCTACATCGATCCATATGACACGCGTCCGCCTCGAGGCAGAGCTCGCTCCGAACTGTAGGATCGATCCACCTTTGTCAATGGTTGACCTTACTGAGGAAAACTACTATACCTTTACTAATGCTCAGGGTGAGAGCCGCGAGATTATGATCACAGGTAAGAGAACCAAGTCAGCAAAGTGTAACCTTATGACTTTCACTCTTACAAAGCCATATCAGATCGAGGGCTTCATCGATGATGACAAGAAGGAGGTATATCTCTTTACTACTGATGATCTCAACGGATTTTCTGGCGAGGCGACAGTCTGCGCACATGCTACTCTTCAGACAGACCTTACTGTGAAGAAGAACTACAACAATGAGCAGGAGGTTACCGTAATGGCTCAGGATGAGAAGACTACCTGCACATACAAGATCATCAAGAAGTATCCTAACAAGATTCCTTATGGTTTCAGAGCAGCTTCTGCAAGACAGCTCTTCAACCTCGACCCAGTTTCAAGACTTGGTTTCCCTGAGGCTAAGGAGACAGTTTATTCTTCACTCGCGCACGCTGACGGCAAGCTCGTAATCTCTCTTGGAACCGGCACAGCTCCTATCTATTGCGACCCTCTCACAGGTGTCAAGATCGGTGATATGAATGTTGGCGGAATCAATGTCGCTGCAATCACTAACGATGAGGGCGGAAACATCCTCCTTTCTACTCATGCTGAATCACAGGGTACCGTTACTCTTTACAAGACCAAGTCTGTAACGGCCGCTCCTGAGCAGTTCCACTCATTCGTGAACGATAGTGACGTACCTGTTGGTTATAACCTCAAGGTCAACGGTAACATCGATCAGGATGCAGTCATCATCCTCTCACACGAGGGTGTCGACGGAGTGACAGCTACCAGCAAGTATACTCAGATCGTGATTACAGGCGGTCAGGTGGTTTCTACTGAGACTATCGACCTGGCAGGTCTCGGACTCTCTTGGGGATCAGCTCCTGTACACGGTGCTAAGATCGTTCCTGTATCTAACAAGCCGGAGACAGGTGTAATGCTCTGTTACTATTCGGACAACATCCTCCACTATGTGGCTGATGGAAAGATCGTAGCATCGCGCGACCTCGCTAATGACGGTGCGACATCAAACTACAACACCAACGTTATGGAGGCTAAGTCATTCAACAATGCTCCTTACGTGATCCACCTCGTGTCATCGCACTTCCCTATGTGGGGTATCGAGCCACAGCTCAGAATATGGGATGCATCGGATCCTAAGTCAATCAAGGATGCTGCTCCTATCATCGAGAACCGCTCGACTGAATGGTTCCAGACAGGATACCAGGGATGTGCCGCTGCAGACGTCGTAATGGGTGCATCTGCTGACGGATTCAAGGTTTACATCTACTACTGGGATCACAACGCAAGTGTAATCGCCGGCTTTGTAGCTGACTGTATCGATATTTAACAGATGAAGATGTTTGCAATCATATTCGCTGCTCTTGTTCTCGCAGTTTCTTGCGAGGACAAGAGCAACGTTATGGATAAGTGGCCTTGGGAGGATCCTGAGGTCGAGGTTCCGGATCAGGGTGAAACCCCTGAGCAGCCTGAAGTTGAGGACGCTACCCTTGACAAGTGGTCGGAGGTTACCTCCGAGTATGGTGAACTCCCTTCTTACATCAAGGTCTATAAGGCTCCTGAGAGGCTTGAGGGCAAGAAGGCGATTGCCTATATCGCAGTTGCTGATATGGCTTCCGCTCAGTGGGACATCTGGAGCATCAGCGATCCTGAGATGGACGGTACTGAGGATGATTTCAAGACTCCGAAGAAGGTGTATGATGAGGGCAATTGGCCTATCGTGATCAATGCAGGTTTCTTCTACGCCTCAGGCGGACTTAACTATTCTTCAAGCCTTGCTGTGCGCGAGTCTGAAGTGCTTGCATACAACATCAACTATGCTTCTGAGGACTGGGTGAAGATGTATTATCCTACCAGAGCGGCTTTCCTTGAGACAGCTGACGGCAAGTTTGACGCATGCTGGACATACAGGACTTGGGACAACCACTACATTTATCCTGCGCCTGCAGAAAACACGTGGGCGGCGGATCCTGCAAAGCAACCTACCGCAAAATATCCGGAAGGAGGTAAGGAGTTCGCTGCAAAGACTGCGATGGGTGGAGGCCCTCTCCTTATCGACGGTGGAAAGTTCAAGGACACATACGTGGAAGAACTTTTCAACGGAACATCAGGCATCAGCCCTGACAGCAACCAGCCTCGTACCGCAATGGGCGTTACTGCTGACGGCAAGATGGTCCTGTTCGTTTGCGAAGGACGTCAGATGACTGAAGGAGTGGCAGGACTCACAACTGCTGATGTTGCTAATGTGCTTCTGGACCTTGGATGTGTGGAGGCAATTAACCTCGACGGCGGCGGATCAAGCTGTATGCTTGTTAACGGAAAGACAACCATCAAGGTTTCTGACGGATCGCAGCGCGCTGTCGGAAGTACTGTAATGATTAAATAATTCAGATGAGAACTTTAAGAAATATATTATTGGCGGTTTCATTGCTTAGCTTCTGTGCCTGCAGTGAGCCGGAAGATATCCTGTGGAATCCTGAATGGGGTGAGATCAAGGAACCGGATGCCAAGCCTGATCAGCCGGATACACCGGATAATCCTGATAATCCTGGTACGAACCCTGATGATCCGAACCAGGGCCAGCAGCCAGAGCCTGAAAAGGTTGGAAAGGCACGTCTGGTGTGGATCGATGCAGCCGCAAATTTCGGTGATTATGCCAACAGCAAGGCTAACATTGCCGCTGATATGGCCCGCATCAAGGAGACTGGCTTTACTGGTGTCATTGTGGAAGTGCGCCCTACAACCGGAGGACTTCTTTTCAACTCTGACGTAGAGAAGCCTCTTGATAAGGTCGATGCTTGGATTCCAGGTGCATACGTATGGCTTGAGCGTACTGAGAACTTTGACTATCTACAGGAATTCATCAATGTAGGAAAGGAAGTCGGATTGGACGTTTATGCCGCAATCAACACTATGGTCGGCGGTAAGGAGTGTCCTTACGGTCTGGGATCGAATGGACCTCTTTTCGACGGTTCGATCAGCCGTGATTGGGCTTCTGTAGTAAATACACAGGACGGTCTTGTGAACTGCATGGATATGGGAGCTGGCACAAAGTTCCTCAATCCAGCAAACGATGAGGTTGTGGAGTATCTTCTAGGAATCCTTGAGGATCTCGCATCTTACGATGTCAAGGGTATCATCCTTGACCGTTGCCGCTACGACGACAACGACCTCAAGAGTGATTTCTCTGAGGTTTCACGCAAGAAGTTCGAGGAGTATATCGGCAAGAAGGTTACCAATTGGCCGGATGACATCTTCTCTCCTGGTCAGGGAAGCCTTGAGAACTATGTGACCGAAATGCAGCGCAGCTGGATGACCTTCCGCGCTAAAATGATCCATGATTTTATGGAGAAGGCTTCAGACAGGGTTCATTCAGTTAATCCTGATGTCCGCTTCGGAGCATACGTGGGAGCGTGGTACAGCAGCTACTATATGTCAGGCGTGAACTGGGCAAGCCCGAACTACAGTGCAAAGAGCGCCTACAGCTGGGCAACTCCTGAGTACAGCCAGTACGGTTATGCTGACCACTGCGACCTTATGATCATCGGAGCATACGCATCGACCAAGTCCATCTACGGAAACAGCGAGTGGACGATGCAGGGCTTCTGCAAGCGTGCGCAGACAATTTTTGCCGGAGATGTTCCGTTTATCGGCGGTCCGGATATCGGAAACTCTACAGGCTTCGAGAATGGAGGACAGGGCAAACTTATGCCGGACATCGTCGATGCTTGCATCAACGCTTCGTCTGAGGGAATGTTCTTCTTCGACCTCTGCCATATCAAGATGTATGACTACTGGTCAGACATAAAGAACGCTTTCGATCAATATTTGGAAACATTATAAACTTTTTTTACTAACCATTATTAATTTTCATTATGAAAAAAATCGCATTATTCCTGATGGCAGCAGCTGCTGTTATCTCTTGCAACAAGGAGGAGTTCGTTCCTCATGTTGACTTCGCTCCAGTAGAGGTTACTATCCCTACAGCTGGTACTGACGAGCTCGCAGAGCCTGTTACCTTCAACTTCACTGCAAACGCAGCTTGGACAGCTGAGGTTAAGGGTGAGAACGTGGTCGAGTGGCTCTCAATCTCTCCTAAGAAGGGTGAGGCTGGTGAGGCTTCTATCAAGTTCACTGCTACAGCTAACACAGCTAAGGAGAACCGTACTGCAACTCTCGAGATTAACGTTGAGGGTCTTGAGACTATCGTAGTTCCTGTAGTTCAGCTCCAGAAGAACGCTATCGACGTAAACGCTGACGCTGCTTACACTGTATCGTTCAAGGGTGGTTCAGTTGAGATCGAGGTTGGTCACAACGTGGCTTACACTTACGAGGTTTCTGCTGACTGGCTCGTCGAGACTAAGGCTTACACAACTGACAAGCTTACTTTCACAGTTGCTGAGCAGGAGGTTAACGCTCCAGCAAGAAGTGCTACTGTAACAGTATACAGCGAGCTTGGCGTTGTTATGATTGTAACTATCACTCAGGAGGCTTGGAGCCCAATCTCTTGGACTAACTCACTTACTGAGCTTGGTGCAGGTGCAGGTCGCGTAGGTGTTGCTGTTGCTGGTGACAAGGTTTACTTCACAGCTAACGGTGAGCTTTTCGCTGCTGACGCTGCTACAGGCGCTGGCGCAACTAAGGTCGCTCTTCCAGAGGGATTCGTTGCAGGTGGTGTTCACGTTGACGACGCTGGCAACCTTATGGTTTCAGGTCCAGACCGCGTGGTTTCTGACGGTACTTGCGGACAGCTCCAGCTTTACAAGGTTGCTGCTGACGGTACTTACACTCCACTCGTTGACTACAACTCAGCTAACTACTGGTGCACTGAGATGGGTAACTTCCGCGTGAAGGGTGACATCAACGGTGACGCTCTCATTATGGCTTACATCTGCGTTGGTACAGGTCACTATGCAGCTTGGGAAGTTAAGGGTGGCGTAGTAGGTGAGCCAGTATACGGCGACCTCCACGACGGTTCTTGGGATGCTTCTACAGGTGTTGTTGCTCCTGCAGGCGCAGCTATCGCTGACGGTTTCTTCGCTATCACTTACGGTTCGACATACAACCTCAACTACTTCAACGGTGAGGCTTGGTCAGAGGTTTATGTAACTGGTTCAACGTGGATGGAGAACTACAACTGTATTTCTACAGCTGAGGTTAACGGTAAGAAGTATCTTGCTATGACTGCAAGCTGCCACTTCGACTACGACTACACTGACATCATCGTTCTCGATGTAACTGATCTTACTGCAGTTAAGGAGGTATTCAAGATCCAGATGAACTTCTACACTGTAAACGCAGGTGGTCTCACTTACTCAGACATCTACATCAAGGGTGAGGACGGCAAGCTCGCAGCTTACGTTGTTGACTCTTGGATGGATACAGTTGAGAAGTATCTCTTCCCACTTGAGTAATTTTTATAAATTTGCAGCCGGGACACCGGTTCCCGGCTGCTTTTTCAATTAAAACTAAAACCGATCATTACAATGGATTTTAAGAAACTTGCCGCTCAATATAAGAGCGAACTTTTGGACAACGTCCTTCCTTTCTGGCTTGAGAAATCGCAGGACCTTGAGTACGGCGGATATTTCAGCTGTCTTGATCGTGACGGAAGTGTGTTCGACACAGATAAGTTTGTGTGGCTTCAGGGCCGTGAGGTCTGGATGTTTGCTATGCTCTACAATAAGGTGGAGAAAAAGCAGGAGTGGCTTGATTGCGCTATCCAGGGAGCAGAGTTCCTGAAGAAGTACGCGCACGACGGTAACTATGACTTCTATTTCTCGGTAACCCGTGAGGGAGCTCCTATCATTCAGCCTTATAATATCTTCTCAAATACATTTGCGTGTATGGCTTTCGCCCAGCTTGCTGAGGCGACAGGCAGCGAGGAATATAAGGAGATTGCTCTGAAGACATTCCAGAGAATTCTTGACCGTCGTAATGATCCTAAGGGACGTTGGGAGAAATCATATCCAGGAACACGTCCGATGAAGGGTTTCGCACTCCCTATGATCATCTGCAATATGGCTCTTGAAGTGGAGAATATTCTTCCTGACAAGACTATGCTTGACCAGACTATCGACGAATGTCTCAGCGAGATTCTCAATGTTTTCTATCATCCTGAGTATGGAGTGATGCTTGAGAACGTATCTCCTGACGGAACCCCTATAGACTGCTTTGAAGGCCGCGAGATCAATCCTGGTCACGACCTTGAAGCGCTTTGGTTTATGATGAACCTCGGTATCCGCAGAAACGACAAGGCTCTTATCGACAAGTGTGTGGAGATCGCTCTCAGCGTGGTCGAGTTCGGTTGGGACAAGGAATACGGCGGAATCTTCTATTTCAAGGATATCAAGGGTGCTCCGATGCAGAAACTCGAGTGGGACCAGAAGCTCTGGTGGGTACACCTTGAGTCTGCGATATGCTTCATCAAGGGTTACCAGCTTACAGGCAACGAGCAGTGCCTCGAGTGGTTCCAGAAGATCCACGACTATATGTGGACTCACTTCAAGGATCAGGAGTATCCTGAGTGGTACGGCTATCTTAACCGTCGTGGTGAAGTCCTCCTTACCCTCAAGGGTGGAAAGTGGAAGGGCTGCTTCCACGTTCCAAGAGGCCTTTATCAGATCTGGCAGATTCTGGAGACACTTTAATGTATCAGGGACTAAGTTCATAGCTTGGTCCCTTTTCTTTTATTCCGAACTGGCAAGGAATCTCTAACCTGACAAGAATCGATAATATAAGGGAATGATATACTTGTTTACACCATAATGGTCATCATTGATGTCCAGATGCTACCAGTGTAAGACATATTAGGACGCACCGCTGGAAAAATATACTGAATCCGGCAGCTCAAAGCAGTCTTTGCCGCTCAGATCAAGGGCTGCACTGCCTGTTTTGTACTTGTGGTCAAGTACATTATTTGCAGACTGCGGTGCAATGTAATTGAAGCGTCGGTGCCTTTTCTTTGATTTCCAGGTACCTACACTCCTGTTTTAGTCATTTTTGAACTGATTTTGTGACCGTGGGAACACGCTTTTCCTTATATGGGGACCGACGGTGTCGCTTATGCTAAGATATACAGTTATGACTGCCTTGAAATAAGCGAGTTCTGACTGAAACGGCTATCCGGCTGTACAACAACAATCCTTGCAAAAAAAATCACACGATTCTTTTGCAAGGATTATTAAGTGCCATTTCGATACTGGTCTGGAATGACCTAGCTCCTCCAGAACAGTTTCTTCTTAGTGAAGAAGCAGGTAACAGCTACCATAAGCAGTGTGTATACCAGGCCTCGGATTATGCCCCAGAATGGCGATCCGAGACTTATTGTATCCAGCCAGGCACCGATGCCAAGCATAGCGAGGATCGGCCCTGTAAAGAAATTGGTCACTCCATAGGCCAGCATCGGATTCTGTCCGCATCCGCTCAGGCCACGTCCTTTTATATCCCATTTCAGCTCAAGAACAAGAACGAAAGCTCCTGTAAGAGCTGTCATACCTGTAGTGGTCAGCAGGTATGCAAGATTGCAATAGTCTTTGGTGATGCCTCCGTCTATAGGGTCAAATATGATACCGACAAGCATAAATGCGAATCCGAAATATCCAAGTCTACTTACAATATTGCGACGCCTCCAGGTCAGAACGACAAAAGCAGCTCCAAGTACAGCTGATATGATGAAGTCGGCAAGTATCTGTCTGGTGAAAAGTCCCCAAAGTTGCACGAGCATTGCTGCAAGGGCAATTATGCCTGCAACAATATGATATCTGTCAATCTCTGTATTGGATTCTGTGCGTGAATGCTTCTGAAGCATATCTCCCGCAATGGATCCGGCAACGGCTATTACGAGATACTGAAGAAAACCCCAGTTGAAGAACCATCCTATGCTGTCCATTGATGGCACCCAAGCCAATACCTGAGGGGTATATGAACTCAGTGCCTTCAAGGCAATTATGAAGAGCAATACAAGCCAACGCAGTCTGAGATTGTCTTTCGTGAACATCCAGATAAGTCCTCCGAAGAAGGCTACATTGGCCAGAATCATAATGATGATGTCGCTGTTCCATCTGCTGAGTTTCAGGCCAAGCCAGTCAGTTGCAAGCACAGCCATTGCTACTAGCAGGAACATACCGATATTGTTCAGAAGCTTTGTCTTCTTTTCATCCTTTACTCTGACTAATGACAGGAACATTACACCCCACAGTACTATGCTGAACATCCCTTTTATCCAGGCAGGCTGTGTGCAGCTTCCTATCATATAGGCATTTCCAAGCACGATGGCAAAGATGGTCAATGTCAGCCACCTCTTGAACAGGCTTCCGGTCACAGACCACCTGCTCGCCCCGTTTTCCAGTCTCTTTCTCATTGCCAATGGGAATGCCGCTCCCATTGTGAACAGGAAGAACGGGAATACCAGATCCACCCAGGTTATGCCAGGTACGTCAGGGTTGAAGGCATATGTCGGAGGGGGAGTCTGACCGTGAAACATCCAGGCAGGAAGATCAGACTGGTAGCCGATATTGGCGCAGAGGATCATTGCAAAGATGGTGATTCCTCGCAGAATGTCGATGGTTATGATTCTCTTGTTCATTGATCTATCTTGTTATTGTCTTGGTGTAAACCCTTCCGAAACGGTCGGTCGCGCGGACTTCAAGCGTCTTTGCTCCATCGGAGATCGCAGCCTTGAACATATTTTCTGTCGGGGCGGCATATACCCAGCTCCTCTTAAGGCTTGACGGGTCCTTGTAGAGTTCCTTGGAGAGAGGGTCTTGAGCCTTGAAACGGGTCATATCGCAGACCTTCACCCCATCCTCAAAATATTCCACCTTCCACGCCGGATCATAATCCCATATGTTTGCCACCACTTCGCCAGGGTAGTCTTCGATGTCCGCATATACCTTCATCTGGTAGTCCAGAGGGTGTCCGCAGCCCTTGTATATCCATTTCATCTCATCTCCGTCGAAATCGAAGACCTTGTATCCGGCAGGTGCACCGTCGATGCATACTTCTCCGCACCACCACGCTCCGCAGAAACCTGCAACATTGATTTCGAAGATGTTGTCGCTGATCTGCTCGAAGTCCGCTGTATGGCTGTGTCCGGAGAGGATTGTAGTCTTGTACGGCTCGAGCATCGAGTAGAAGGCCGGTTTGTTGCAGAGATTGTCTCCGATGATGCCGTACTGAAAGGCATCGCGGTCAGATTTGTCATTGGTGGTCTGGATATGCAGTGAAACTACTACCCTTGTTCCGGGCTCCACGTACGAGAGGTCTCTTTCCAGCCATTGGAGCTGTCTTTCATCTATATAACCGATATAGAAGTAGTCACGTCCGACGTAGAAGTTGTCGTTCAAAACGATGTAGTGAACCTTTCCGACGTTGAATGAATACCAAGCGGGACCGTACATATCGCCGTAGTTCTTCATTGAAGTTTCGAATGAACGGCCATAATTGGTCATATCGTGGTTTCCGATGACATATCTGAAATCTATGCCGGGCTTCGACATTATTTCATTATACTCCGGATAGATGCTGTGATCCCATCCCACTATATCACCCAGACATAGACCGAAGGTGTAGTTTCCGTCCATTCCCTTTACAAATTCAGCCATATCGTCGGCCTGCTTCGCGAGGTCCTGCAGCTCGCTCCTTTCACTGATCTGAGGGTCTGCGATGACGATGAGATTGTGGTTTGTATCGTCCTTGTCATTCTTCTTCAGGGTGAAGTCATATTTCTTGATATCTTCCTGTATTTCCTTGTAGAAGAGGGTTTCTCCTGATAATGTAGATGAAATATATCCCGATGGCGTGCTGATGAATACGAACCTGCTGTCAGCATCCGCATCCATCTTGAAGCGTCCCTTCGCATCGGTGACAACGGTGTTGATGCCGTCAGAAACGACGACTCCCGCAATGCCTTTGCCTTCGGTGTCACGTACGCTTCCTTTGATGTTCTTGGCGTGTAGGCTTGTTGCAGCTGCTGCAACAAGAATCAGTGTAAATGCTTTTCTCAACATATCCGGTCTGAATCTTACTTATAAGCCTTTTCTTCCATATCCCATCCAGTCAGTGTAGAGATGTATGGGATCATACAGCTAGCTACCTTGATGTGGCCCTGATAGTTAGGATGCCAGCTTGCTCCCAGGTCATCCTCATAGTTGTGAACTCCCTTTGTAAGTCCGAGGCAATATACATTCTTCAGTCCGCTCATCATACAGGCATTGCGGATGTAGTCAAAGCTGAACGGAGTGACATTGGATGCCATACACAGAATCGGAATCTCCTCGCCGTAATTAGCCTTTACCTTATTCAGCAGCTCGATGTAGCGGCCTGCGAAAATCTCTTCGTGCGGCTGTCTTGCAGTAGAGAAGTCATTGGTACAGAGATATATTACCACTACGTCCGGAGTGTATGATGCTTCTTTCGCATTCCAGAGTGTTTCCTTTGATTCGTCAAATGTCTGGCTATATCTGTCAGGCATATTGTATCCTTGTCCGTAGTCATCATAGTTTCTTGCTATACCCTGTCCGGAGTGGCTTACAAGGTTGAAGTCAGCTCCGAAATAACGTGATGTGATGGCTGCATATGTAAGGTTGCAATTTTCTGTTTCAGCAAGGAACGGATCATCCTTATCCCCGCTTTCGGTACCGTATCCGCAGGTATATGAATCACCGATGAACTCGATATGTCTTTCTCTGCGGCCGGCTGCCTGAAGGATTTCGCCTTCGCTGAGGAATGAATGTACTGTGAAGCGTCCCTGCTCTCCTTCGGTCCTCTTCTGGAGAATCACCTCGTGCTCTCCCTTTCCAAGTCCCTCTGCCAGAACGATGACTGTATCTTTCGCGGCCACAAGGAATTTTCTGTCTGCTTCAGGGCACATCTCCTTGTCGATCCATAGATTGAACCAGCTGTTCTTGGTGTCCGAGCATTTCATTGCCAGATAAGGACCGCTGAATTTCACTCTGAAATAGACGCCGCTCCAGTCGTAGGTGACGTCATTTCCCTCCACAAGGGTTCTTCCTGTAAATTCGATACGGGCGTCAGATGCCGGAGTCTCGATGATTTCCTTTGCTTTTTTTGCCGATACTTCGGCGCTCACTGCCAGCGCGAGGACTGTCAGGATAATGCTTAATGATTTACGCATATGAGATAAGTTTATTAGTTTCTGTTATAAACTTCAAAGATAATCAATATTATTAAAATTATTTAATTTTAATACCTTAAGAATGCTGTTATTTTAATATCTTTGGGCGATGAACGAAGTTAAATGAATTTTATTATGTGCAGGATAAAAATATTACTGACGCTGATAGTACTTGCTGCTATCTGCCATAATGTGTCGTCTCAGAACATCGTCTATACAGATGCCGCACAATTCCCTGTCTTTGGCAAGATACAGGATAATACCAGTGCCCGTTATGAACGTCTTCCTTCCGAACTTCAGGGAATAAGCAGAGACCGGCTATGGTATCTAGGACGAAACTCTGCCGGACTGTATATCCGTTTCCGTTCCAATTCCACTTCCATTCACGCCAAGTGGGAATCTACCTTTAATAATACAATGACCCATATGACCGATACAGGTACCAGGGGGCTTGATCTTTATACGATGGTGGACGGAGAGTGGAGGCATATGTGCAGTGCCAGGCCTCTGGGAAAGACATCAGAACGATGCATAATTGCCAATATGGATCCTATCGACCGTGAATATATGCTGTATCTGTCGTTGTATGATGGGGTGTCTTCTCTTGAGATCGGTGTAGATGAGGGATCGACCCTTGTTCAGCCTGCTGTCGATAGTCCGAGAGCAGCTAAACCGATCGTTATGTACGGTACCAGTATTCTACAAGGAGGTTGTGCGAACCGTCCGGGAATGGCTCACACAAATATTCTAAGCCGCCGTCTCGATAGGGAAGTGATCAATTTAGGTTTCAGTGGCAATGCTCTTCTTGATATGGAAATAGCCAGGCTGATGGCGTCTGTGGAGGATCCGGGACTGTTTGTGCTGGACTATGCACCAAATGCTTACGCGGATATGATCGATGAAGACGGGGAGAAATTCTTCAGAGTCATCCGAGATGCTCATCCTGATGTCCCTGTAGTTTTCATTGAGGACGTGATCTTTCCTCATACAGCCTTTGATAACCGTATAAAGGAAGAGGTCATATTGAAAAATCAGGCCCAGAAACGTCTTTACTCCCGACTGAAGAAGTCAGGCGAAAAGAAGATCTACTATATCAGTGCCGAAGGTATGATAGGTGATGACGGTGAGGCGACAGTGGATGGCATACATTTTACTGATCTGGGTATGGTGAGATATGTCGAACATATATTGCCGACAGTAAAGAAAGCTTTAAGGAAATAATATGAAGTCAATCGGAAAGATAGCAGCGGTGACTCTTATGACCGCCCTGGTTTCCTGCTCTGCTCCCGAGCAGGTGGATGTACTCGTTGTCGGTGGTGGAGCCAGCGGAACAGCGGCGGGAATTCAGGCCGCGAGAATGGGGGTAAGGTCAATGGTACTCGAAGAGACTCCCTGGATCGGTGGGATGCTGACTGCGGCCGGTGTGAGCTGCGTGGATGGAAACAACAGGCTCCGCAGCGGAATTTTCGGGGAATTTGCGGACTCTCTGGCAGCTCGCTACGGAAGTAATGAGGCTCTGCAGAGCGGCTGGGTGAGCAACATAAATTTCGATCCCCATATAGGTCAGGATATATTGACAAATATGACGGAAGCTTGCGGCTCGCTGCTGGACGTAAGGCGGGAGGTTTTCGTGACTGATGTCTGCGGACAGGCAGGGGACTGGACAATATCATACCGGGACTCGCGTGGTAGAAGGCATAAGGTCAATGCCGATATTCTGATAGATGCAACTGAACTTGGAGATATTGCCAAGGCCTGTGGAGTGGATTATAAGATCGGTATGGAAGCAGCGGAAGAAACTGGGGAATCGATTGCACCGGACAAGGCGAATGACGTGATCCAGGACCTTACTTTCGTCGCTTTCCTTAAGGATTATGGCCCTGATGCTGATATGACCATCGAAAAGCCGCAGGGGTATGATCCGAGAGTTTTCAGAAATGCCGCCCGCAATCCGCTTAGTGACGAAGTTGCAGAGACCGGACAGACCATATGGTCTCCGGAAATGATGATCACTTATGGCAAGACACCGCAGGGAAGATATATGATCAATTGGCCGATTTATGGAAATGATTATTATGCCAATCTCATCGAGATGTCCCGCGAAGAAAGGGAAAAAGAGCTGGAGAAGGCGAAGAACTTTACTCTTTGCTTCATCTATTTTATTCAGACTCAGCTTGGTATGAAGAATCTCGGCCTGGCGGACGATGTCTTTCCGACTGAGGACAGACTGCCGTTTATTCCTTATTACAGAGAGTCCCGCAGAATAGTGGGAGAGGCTTTCTTTACATTGGATGCCGCGGCTGATCCATATGCTTATGACAAGCCATACTATAGGACAGGAATCGCAGTGGGGGACTATCCGGTGGATCATCATCATTTCCGTCATCCGCAGTGGAGAGAACTGCCGGATCTGGAGTTCTATCCTGTTCCGTCCTTCAACGTCCCTATGGGAACGATCATTCCTAAGAATATAGATGATCTGATAGTGGCGGAAAAGTCGATCTCAGTTTCAAATCTTATGAATGGATCCACAAGGCTTCAGCCAGTGGTGATGCAGCTGGGACAGGCTTCCGGAGCCTTGGCAGCATTGGCGGTCCTTGAAGGTAAGTCTGTGAAGACTATCGCTGTGAGACAGCTCCAGGAAGAGTTGCTTGAAGCCGGATGCTATATTATGCCATATCTTGATCTTAAGCCCTCAGACAGACATTTCAAAGCAATACAACGTATAGGTGCGACAGGTATACTTCGTGGTGAAGGACGTAATGTAGGATGGTCTAATGAGACCTGGTTCCGTGCAGGCGATCCGCTCAGAGGAGAGGAAATCTATCTTGATGGTCTGCTTCCTGGTTTCAATATGGCTCCCGGTGAAATCACCATAGGTACAATGATGCAGCTGATCCGAGGCATAGGAGGTGCAGTGCCTGGCGGCAGTGAAGCTGAATGGTGGGAAAAACTTGGGCTTGTGGATTACAATCTTGACAGACCGGTATTAAGATTAGAGGCCGCAGTCGTAGTCGATGCAGCCTTCGATCCTTTCGGATTCTTTAATGTCAATTATGACGGAAATTTCAGATGATTATTCTGCAATGCCGGCTTTGACCCAAGCCTCATAAAGTGCAGCAGAATCCTTGAGTGCGAGCTCCTTGTCGATACCGTAACGTGCGATGAGGAGCTCAGCCATTTCTTCAGTGCTGAATTCCTTGCCGCACAGCTCTTTCCAGAGGTATGCCGCACTTTCGTTGAGAGATATGAGCTTGTTGAAATTGATGTGCTCAAGGCCTTCAGCCGATACTATGTTTTCTCCGCACATTTCACGGAGTATGAATCCTTCCTTGATTTTCATTTCTGTCTATTTTGCTGCAAAAGTATCAAATTTATCCCTTTCGACAAAACTCTTTGCTATCTTTGTACTTGATTATATATATGGTATGGCAGACAATTATCTGGAAAAGAAATATGAAGATCTCCAGGCACGTAAAGCCAAGGAGCAAAGGGCTAAACAGATAGCCTGGAAAAAACGTATGGACGCATATCGCAAGAAATTAGCGACCGTCCCGATGGAAGGCACTCTCCCTGAACAGGCGCCTCCACAGTCCGAGGGGCCAGCGGCGGAGAGGAAGGAGTAACATCCACACCCAGGAGTACAGCCTCCAGACTTTGCTGTCTGCGGTCCACACCCTTCCTTTTCTTGTGATGCTGTACATTATCCCGATGATATTGTCTATTTCCGCTGTCTCGTATAGCCCGACATTACCGTCACCGATCAAGACAATTGTCCCTTTGTCTCTTCGGATTATTCTGTGTATCAGATATCTTCCCTTTATGTCTTTGACGAGGGCTACGCAACCTTTACGGATATCTTCGTCTTTCCAAGGACCCAGAGTAATCTGGTCCCTTAAATGTTCGATGAAGGGATTCATACTGTTGCCCTTCGCTGTCAGTGACACAGTCTTCCCTTCAGAGATCAATCCTCTGATCTCTTCCATCATAATGGCCTGATCCTTTACTCTTGTGTTCATATCCGGCAAAATTACGGATAAAATCACTATCTTTGACAAATTATGGAGAAATTGTGTAAATATGATGTGGCAGGCCATTTATTCGAGGTGTCTCTGCCAGACAGCATAGATGCTGGAAAATATCTTGCAGCATATAAACCTTTCATCACAGAAAGTACCGGAACTCCGCTCTTCAGACTAAGGGTGGAATATGTCGATGATCTCAAAACCACTCATCCTGGCAGACCCAAGGAATGTCTGAATGACGAGGCACCGTATTTCTGGATCTTCGATAAGGAAGGCAGATTCAACTTCGGGTTTTCCTATTCTAAGTCACGTCCGGATTGCATCCTTGTTCCGTCCGAGGATTTCAGCGACAGCGTCGTATATATACCTTCATCAATGGCAGAAAGGCTGACAGACTTTGCCATCAGCAATTCAATGATGCTGCTCTATACCTTCCGGACAAGTCCTTTTGAAACCCTGATGGTACACGCATCCGTAATCCGTCATAATGACGGCGGATATATGTTTCTAGGCAGGAGCGGTACGGGAAAGAGTACTCATAGCTGTCTGTGGCTGAGTAATATAGAGGATGCTGAACTCCTTAATGATGATAATCCGGTAATCCGTATCATTGACGGCGAAGCTATGGTTTTCGGAACTCCGTGGAGCGGCAAGACTCATTGCTATAAGAACGAATCGGTCCCATTGAAGGCGGTCGTGCGCCTGTCACAGGCACCGTACAATAAGATTACCCGCAATATCCCTCTGCAGGCTTATGCCTCGCTTATGCCTGCCTGTTCTTGTATGCGTTGGGACAGAACATCTACGGATGCTCTCCACCGGACGGTAGAAAAGGTGATATCCAAGGTAAGATGCTGGCATCTGGAATGCCTCCCGGATGCAGATGCGGCATATACCTGTCATAAAGCTGTAACTGAATGAAGTATTTAAAGTGGTTTCTCAGTGCCGCCAGACCTTACCGAATGCGGCTAGTCCTGACAATGGCCTGTCATATCCTGATAGCAGGGTGTGCCATAGGCTTCGTATACGTCAGCAAGAAACTGGTTGATATAGCTGTGGCTATATTGTCCGGTACAGAAACTTCTGATACAATTTTTATCTGGGCTTTGGCTATGGTAGGTATCGCTGTCTTCAGGATCCTTCTCAATGCCCTCCGTTCCTATCTTCAGACTACTACAGAAATCAGACTGAAGAACAGACTCCGCAAAAGAATCTTCAACGTACTACTTCATCTTCAGAACGATGGCGGAGCACGTCATCATTCAGGTGATGTGCTTAACCGTATGCAGGAGGATGTCAGGGTAGTTTCCTCAGCATTTGCGGTCTCGCTTCCGAACATTCTGGGAACTTCACTTCAATTTCTGGCGGCATTCATCTTCCTTCTGATTCTTGATATGCGCCTTGCCGTCGTCATTGTAGTAGTGGTCCCTTTGGGAATGCTGATAGGAAAATATATCACCTCCCGTGTCCGTAATCTTACTCTGGATATCAGGAAAAGCGATTCCCGGGTGCAGTCTCATCTACAGGAGAGTCTCCAGCATCTTTCAGTACTCCAGTCTCTTGAACATACTGATGTAAGCTCAGCTGCTTTGGATGGCCTTCAGGGCAATCTTTACGGCAACGAACTCCGCAGAGCACGTTTCAGCGTCATTTCCCGTGGCTTTATGGGGCTCGCCCTACAGGCGGGACACGTGATCGCATTTATATGGGGAGTGACCGGAATAAGCCGTGGAACCATCACTTATGGTATGATGACCGCCTTTCTTCAGCTCATTTCCCAGATTCAGCGTCCTTTGGTCGAAATGAGCAGCCAGCTTCCGGCGCTGATTCATTCTACGGCATCGATTGACAGACTTATCGAACTTGAATCCCTTCCTCGCGAGGAAATTACTGAGCCACAACTTCTCGAAGGGGTGGTCGGCGTTCGCCTTGAGAATGTTTCCTTTTCATATCCTGATGCCAAGGATCCTGTCCTGAATAGGTTTACATATGATTTTGCACCAGGCACCCGTACTGCCATTCTCGGCCCTACAGGCGTCGGCAAGAGTACATTGATCCGTCTTCTCCTTTCTCTTTTAAGGCCGCAGGGAGGATCGATCGAAGTCTATAACGGGACAATTTCAGCAGAGGTCTCACCTGCAGTCAGGCCCAATCTTGTATATGTTCCTCAAGGCAATACCCTTTTCAGTGGTACAATAAGGGAAAATCTGCTTATGGGTAATCCCGAAGCTTCCGAGCAGCAGCTTGCTGAGGCTCTTCACACGGCTGCCGCTGATTTTGTATTCGAACTTTCCTCCGGTCTCGACACCCAGTGCTTTGAAGCCGGTGCAGGCCTTTCTGAGGGGCAGGCACAACGTATTGCAATTGCCCGGGCCCTTCTGCGCCCCGGCAGCATCCTTCTTCTGGATGAGTTCAGTTCGGCGCTTGATGCGCAGACGGAAACTACTCTTATGGAGCGTCTTACCTCGCGTCTTCCTGATCATACAATGATCTTCATCACCCATCGCGAGAAGATCATCGACTATTGCGACAGGAAGAAAACTTTCGTTTTCCTCCTACTCTATTATTGATCTGTAGTGTTCAGATTAGAGAGCTGGACCAGCTGCTACGAGAGCCTTTCCGAGGTCGTTTCCAGTGAACTTGTTGAAGTTCTTGATGAAGCGAGCTGCGAGATCCTTAGCCTTCTCCTCCCACTGGCAAGCGCACTCGTAAGTGTCGCGTGGGTCGAGGATAGCTGGGTCAACGCCAGGGAGTTCTGTAGGAACTGTGAAGTTGAAGTAAGGAATCTGCTTTGTAGGAGCCTTGTCGATAGAACCGTCGAGGATAGCGTCGATGATTCCTCTTGTATCCTTGATAGAGATACGCTTACCAGTACCGTTCCATCCTGTGTTCACGAGGTATGCCTTAGCACCAACCTTCTCCATTCTCTTAACGAGCTCCTCACCATACTTGGTTGGGTGGAGTGAAAGGAATGCTGCACCGAAGCAAGCTGAGAATGTAGGAGTTGGCTCAGTGATGCCACGCTCAGTACCTGCAAGCTTAGCGGTGAAGCCTGAAAGGAAGTAGTACTGAGTCTGCTCAGGAGTAAGGATTGAAACTGGAGGAAGAACTCCGAATGCGTCAGCTGAAAGGAAGATCACCTGCTGAGCGTGAGGACCCTTTGAAGGAACAGCGATGTTGTCGATGTGGTTGATAGGGTATGAAACGCGAGTGTTCTCTGTAACGCTCTTGTCAGCGAAGTCGATCTTGCCGTTTGCATCTACAGTTACGTTCTCGAGAAGAGCGTCGCGGCGGATAGCCTTGTAGATATCTGGCTCAGAAACTGGATCGAGGTTGATTACCTTAGCGTAGCAACCGCCTTCGTAGTTGAATACACCCTCGTCATCCCAGCCGTGCTCGTCATCACCGATGAGAAGACGCTTAGGGTCTGTTGAAAGGGTAGTCTTACCTGTACCAGAAAGACCGAAGAAGATAGCTGTGCTTGTACCCTCCATGTTGGTGTTTGCAGAGCAGTGCATTGAAGCGATGCCCTTAAGCGGGTTGTAGTAGTTCATGAGTGAGAAGATACCCTTCTTCATCTCACCGCCGTACCAAGTGTTGAGGATAACCTGCTCGTTGCTCTTGAGGTTGAATACAGTTGCAGTCTCTGAGTTGAGGCCGAGCTCCTGATAGTTGTCAACCTTTGCCTTAGCAGCGTTGAATGATACGAAATCAGGCTCGCCGTAGTTTGCAAGCTCCTCCTCTGTAGGACGGATGAACATGTTCTTTACGAAGTGTGCCTGCCATGCAACCTCCATGATGAAACGTACCTTAAGACGGGTAGCCTCGTTAGTACCGCAGAATGTATCCACAACGTAGAGCTTCTCAGCTGAGTTGAGCTGCTTGATAGCCTTAGCGCGAAGGTCATCCCAAGCTGCCTCAGAACATGGCTTGTTGTCATTCTTGTACTCCTCTGAAGTCCACCATACAGTGTCCTTGCTAGCCTCGTTCATTACGAAGAACTTGTCCTTAGGAGAACGTCCGGTGTAGATACCTGTCATTACGTTTACAGTGTCAAGCTCAGTAAGCTGGCCTTTCTCGAATCCCTCGAGATTAGGATTCATCTCCTCCTCAAAGAGAAGCTCGTGAGACGGGTTGTGAACGATTTCCTTCACGTCGGTAATACCGTACTTGGTCAAATCAATTGTGCTCATAACTTTTTTAGTAAAATATTTAAGGTTTATAAAATCCGTATTTATAGCGATGCAAAATTAAACTTTTTTTATGATTTGACAAACTGCCCGACGCATTATTTTGCATAAAATATTCTATATATTTGCAATGGAAATGAAACCGCTGGATATACTTAAAGATTATTGGGGATATGACTCTTTCCGCCCTATGCAGGAAGAGATTGTATCCGCTGCCCTGGATGGGAAGGATGTGCTTGCAATCCTGCCTACCGGAGGCGGTAAATCTGTGTGTTTTCAGGTCCCTGCGATGATGCGTGAAGGAATAGCGATAGTCGTGACACCTCTCATC
>JAGKTT010000049.1 GCA_021153285.1 Bacteroidia bacterium | reverse complement strand
TGGCGACTTGGTGAACCTGATGCATACTGAGTATCAGGATCTTATCCCTGGCGTTATCGGAGGTTGTGAGGAAACCACCACAGGTATCCTCAGACTTGTTCAACTCAATAATGCAAAGGCTCTCAAGTTCCCTATGATGCTTGTGAACAATGCTGACTGCAAACATCTTTTCGATAACCGTTATGGTACAGGCCAGTCGGTATGGGATGGTATCAACCGTACTACAAACCTCATCGTTGCAGGCAAGAATGTCGTGGTGGCCGGATACGGCTGGTGTGGAAAGGGAGTAGCTATGCGTGCCAAGGGACTCGGTGCGGAAGTGATTGTCACTGAAGTGGATCCTATCAAGGCAATGGAGGCTGTAATGGATGGATTCAAGGTGATGAAGATGGAGCAGGCTGCTGCACTCGGAGATATCTTCGTGACTGTTACCGGATGCGACGGTGTGATCACCAAAGACCATTTCACCAAGATGAAGGATGGAGCCATCTGCTGCAATGCCGGTCATTTCGACTGCGAGGTGGATGTAGCTGGTCTTAAGGAAATCGCCAAGGATATCAAGCCTGCCCGCAAGAATATCATTGGATATACCCTCGAGAACGGCAATAAGATCTATATCATAGCGGAGGGACGCCTTGTGAACCTCGCTGCCGGTGACGGACATCCTGCCGAGATTATGGATATGTCATTCGCTATCCAGGCCCTCAGTGCAAGATACCTCGCTGAAAATGCAAAGAAAATAAGCCGTGAGCCAGGCCAGATGGTCAATGACGTTCCTCTGGAAATCGACCAGGAAGTTGCCCGCCGCAAGCTCGCTTACTGGGGATGCGAAATCGATACCCTGACCCCGGAGCAGCATCGCTACCTCTTCGGGGAATAACCGCCTGTAAAATAACGGCAGCCGCCATATTTGAAAACCGTGCTACCCCTGGCCGCAGGGGAGGGACCCAAGCTTGCTTGGGAAGGGTTGTTTTCAGTATGGCGGCTGCCGTTATTTTACTAGAAATACTTCTTCTCGTTTCTGTCCAATGCAATGAATATGAACAGCAGAGCAGTGAATCCCCACAGTGAAGATCCTCCGTAACTGACAAGAGGCAGAGGGATTCCGATTACAGGCATCAGACCGATGGTCATACCTATATTAATGAAGAGGTGCATAAATATACAGCAGGCCACGCAATAGCCGTAGATTCTGGTAAAAGCTTCTCGACTACGTTCTGCATTACGTATGATCCTGCATATCAGGAATACATACAGGAGTATTACGGATGTAGTTCCCACGAATCCCCATTCCTCCCCGATAGTACAGAAAATGAAGTCGGTACTCTGCTCAGGTACGAATCCGTATGTGGTCTGGGTACCGTTCAGATATCCTTTGCCGAAGAGCCCTCCAGAGCCGATGGCAATTTTCGACTGATTCACATTGTAACCCACTCCGCTCGGGTCTTCCTTCATTCCCAGAAGCACCTCGATACGCTTTCTCTGATGGTCCTGCAATACATCGTTGAATATGAAGTTTGCTGAGAAAACAAGCACGATTCCGGCTATCATCGATATGACGGCAAGGTGTGAGAATAAATTCCTTTCCCTATATGCCGTAAATATCACAAATGGCAGAGACAATCCAGTCATTCCCAGCAGCACATAAAGAGGTTTTATCCTATTTACGAGAGGCTCCACGAGTCCTGCCGCCTGATAGTCTCCCTCTGCCGCAGCAAGTGCCGCAACTCCCTCTTCGCCGAGCAGATTCGCGCTCCAAAGTTCCAGAAGTGACGGGAGTAAGGCGAAAAGGACAATAAGCGGAACACCGATGATAAGCCACCATTTGAATCTTCCAGAGTAGAGGCAGATACATAGAGATGCCACGGAAATTATGACCAGAATCGCCACATATGGAGATGCCGTCAAAGTCAGGATGAAGGTCAATATCGCCATACCGATCAGGAAAATCAGCCATCCTGAAAGTCCTTCCCTGTAAAGCATAAATATGAATCCTACATATACCAGAGCCGATCCTGTCTCGCTCTGAAGGACGATGATCATCATTGGAAGCAGGATGATCATCGCAGTAGTTATAAAATCCTTGGCTCTTCCGATCCTATATCCTTGCTGGCTCATTACCGTGGCCAATAGCAGGGATGTGGATATCTTGGATATCTCTGCGGGCTGGAATCTGACAGGGCCGAAAGCGAACCACGACCGGGAACCCTTTACCTCGATTCCCAGAAATATCACTGCGATAAGAAGCGCAAGTACAAATAGATAGATCGGTACCGATAGCCCTTCATAAATACGTGGGCTAAGTGCAAAAAGTATTATCGATGCAATGATCAGAGCTGTGATTATCCACACAAACTGCTTTCCGCTTCGAGTACCGAAATCAAAGATGGATGCCGGCTCGGATGAATGTACGGATGCATATATGTTAGCCCAGCCGATCACGACAAGAAGCAGATAACATATCACCAGCTTCCAGTCAATGGTCTTGGCAAGACCTCTTCCTTTATGTCCTCCTGTGTCTCTCATTACTTCTTGACTTTAACTCTGTCCATCAGGTTTCCCTGGAGCATCCTTTCTTCCAATGGCTTTCGCCCTTCGCTGATTTCTCCTGTCAGGTATTTTTCTGTCAGAAGTGATGCGATCGGCGCTGCCCAGGTCGCACCGAATCCACCATTCTCCACGTAAGCCGCCACTGCAATCTTCGGATTGTCCTTAGGGGCAAAGCAGATGAATACGGAGTGGTCATTTCCGTGAGGATTCTGTGCCGTGCCGGTCTTTCCGCATATTTCCAGACCCTCTACAGCTGCGATGCTGGCCGTTCCTCCCGAACCGAATCCGCTGTTAACGGCTCTGTACATACCTCCCACTACCTTCGGGAAGTGCGTGGTGTCCACCATTGTGTAATGTCTTTCCTTATATTTAGGATCAATCTCTACGTGCTCCGAATCCTTGATGATATGAGGGGTGTAATAAAAACCTCTATTGGCAATTGTCGCACACAGATTGGCCAGATGCAGAGGTGTACATCCGATTTCTCCCTGTCCGATGGATAGCGAGATGACGGTAGTGGCCTTCCATCCGCCTTTGCGGTAGTATCTGTTGTAATACTTGGAGTCAGGTATGAATCCTCCGAGTTCGGAAGGGAAGTCACTGCCGAGCTTCTGTCCGAAGCCGAAACTCATCACGTATTCCCTCCATTTGTCGAATGCTTCGTCGATTTCCTTGTATTTCGGGTTTTCCAGAAGATTTCGAAGAATGTAGCAATAATATGCATTGCAGGACATCATTATGGATTCTTCGAAATTGATTGGAGATTTGTGGGCGTGGCATCCGAGCTTGCTCTTTCCGAAATGGTATCCCATATTGCAAGGATACATTGTGTTAGGAGTCAGCACTTCTTCCTCGAGTCCGATCAGACCGTTTACCAGTTTGAATACCGAGCCCGGAGGATATGAGGCCTGAACTGCTCTGTTGAACATCGGCTTGTAAGGGTTGGTGGCGATATCCTTGTAATGGACTCCGATATCTGCAAGCATTTCCACATCGATTCCTGGACTTGAAACCATTGTAAGGATTTCACCGGTGGAAGGTTCAATGGCAACGAGGCTGCCGACTTTATTGGTCATCAGCATCTGGCCGTAGTGCTGGAGCTCTGCATCGATGGTCGTCGTGATGTCCTTGCCTGGAACAGCCTCTTTGTCCAGTTCTCCATCCTTATACCTGGATTCCACCTGGTTACGTGAGTTACGGAGCCAGATATTGTATCCCTTTTCTCCTTTGAGTTCCTTTTCGCGGGCAGCTTCTATACCGGTCTTTCCTGCATAGTCTCCGGATTTGTATTCTTCAGGATGTTTGGCCAGAAATGCTGCATCCACCTCTGAAACATAGCCCAGAAGATTACCTCCGGCATTGAACGGATATTCCCTGATGCTTCGGGCCTGTCCTCGGAATCCCGGGAATTTGTATTCCATTTCTGCGAAACGCATATAGGTCTCCGGAGGAAGCTGCTTGAGCATCACCACTGACTGATAACCGATACGCCTTCTGTTGTTGTAGTATTCCTTCATCTTTTCTCTGACGAAGTCAATGTCGACATCCAGTACTTTGCAAAAGGCTACCGTGTCGAATTCCGTCACTTCTTTCGGGGTCACCAGAAGGTCGTAGGCCACTTTGTTGCCTACGAGTATATTGCCGTTTCTATCGTGGATGATGCCTCGGGTCGGGTATATGGTGGAGTATACCATAGAGTTATTCTCAGCATCCATCTTGTACTTGTCTTCAAGAATCTGAATGCTGAAAAGTTTTGCAATGAGTATTGCTGCGGCTGTGCATAAGCCGATGATCAGTTTGTTCTCTCTGTTCAGCTTCATTCCTGCCTCCTATTTTCTGTCATCCGGTGTAAGGATGTTGGTAACGATCAGGCAGAGAATCCAGTTGCATAGGAGTGAAGCTCCGAAATATGCAAGATTAAAAAGGAAAGGACGTGTTCCCGCACCGTCAAGCATAATGTAAATGGCGAGGAATATTGTCAACCCTGTCAGAATGGCCGCTGAAATCTTGGCAGCTCCATATTTGTTGAACGAGAAGCTGTCCTTTCTTGCCAGAAGGTCTTCTCCGAAAAATACTCTTGCAATGGATTTTCTTGCCAGAGCCACTGGAACAAGCGATGCGGCATTGATGCCTATAAGCCCTTCAGAGAGCCAGTCTACGGCAAGTCCGCTGGCAAAGGCAATCATCATACAGACAGGAGTGCCGATTTTCAGCGGTACGCATAATATCATTGCCGGCAGGACCGACAGCATAATGTATGGGCCGAGCGGAGAGTAATTGCAAAGTATGAGCTGGCATATCAGCAGAAGGACATACAAAATGCCGAAATGTTGGTTCATTCTCATATCTCGTCCTCCAGTTTTTCGATTTCTTCTTTTCCGATGTTCTCCACAATGGTCACGTATCTCAATGCTCCGAAGTCCTCAAAAAGGTTTATTTCAATATCGTAGGTCGCTCCGTTCACAATCTTTGCTTCTCCGGTTGTTCCAAGAGGAATGTCCGGAGGGAAGATCGAAGAAAAACCGCTGGTGAATACAGTGTCTCCTTTCTCGAATTCGACGTGGTGCGGAATTTCGCTCAGGATTGCGCGTGAACTGCTGAAGCCATCCCAGGCCATCGGGCCTACGGCTCCTTCCTTGCCCAGGCGGGCACTGATGTTCATCTCGTGGTTCTTGAACGATCTGGCATATGAGTAGTTACGGCTGACTGCGTCGATCACTCCGATGGCTCCCTTGCCTGTGATGACACCTGCCCCTTTGCTGACACCGTCCTCGGTACCCTTGCCGATTATCATATAATTGTGGTGGGTATTGTTGCTGATCTTCACGATGCTTGCAGGGATGTATCTGTAGTTTCCTGCTATGCCGTCTTCCGGAAGTTCCTGCCCGGCAGTCTGCAGCCCGGTCTGTGCTTCTATTTCAGCAAGCTGGAGACGAAGCTGGTAGTTCTCAAGGGCTAAGGCTTCATTGCTCTTCCTTAGTGAGAAGTACTGCTTGATGTCCTGAGTCATTCCCCATACGGTTCCGCTTACAGCCTGCATTCCTTTGGAGAACCAGATGTTCTGCAAGGTTCCGTTGTTACGGAGCATATTCAACGCAGCTACCTCCAACAGGATGAAGATAGCTGCGTTGATCAAATGGTAAATTATGTTGCTTCTGCGCAAGGCTTTATCTCATAAGGAATGTGTAATTGTCTGTATTCTTGAGCGCAAGGCAGGTTCCGCGTGCCACGGCTCTCAGAGGATCTTCAGCTACGTGGAACTGAATGTTGATCTTCTCTGTAAGACGCTCGGCAAGTCCTCTGAGGAGGGATCCGCCTCCGGCAAGATGGATACCGTTTTCCACGATGTCTGCGTAAAGCTCAGGTGGAGTCTGCTCAAGTACGTGGATGATGCCGCTTTCAATACGTGCCACAGACTTGTCCAGGCAGTGAGCGATCTCCTGATGAGTGATGGTAGCGTGTACCGGATGGGCAGTCATCAGGTTCGGGCCTGTGATGTTGTATGGCTCAGGTTCTTCCACAAGGTTCGGAATGACAGCTCCGATGGCGATCTTGATCTTTTCTGCCGTGATCTGTCCCACCTTGATGTTGTGCTGCTGGCGGAGATACATCTGGATGTCATTGGTGAACACGTCACCAGCCACTTTGATGGAATCCTGCACTACGATACCTCCGAGTGAAATTACCGCGATTTCTGTAGTACCACCTCCTATGTCCACTACCATATTTCCCTTAGGCGCCTCTACATCCAGTCCGATACCGAGAGCTGATGCCATTGGTTCGTAAATAAGATAAACGTCGCGTCCTCCGGCGTGTTCTGTTGAGTCACGCACCGCACGGATCTCCACTTCGGTACTTCCCGAAGGGATGCCCACCACGATCTTGAGGTTAGGCGTAAAGAGCGATCTGCGCTTGCTGTTCACCTGCTTGATGAAGCCGCGGATCATCATCTCGGCTGCGTTGAAGTCCGCAATGACTCCGTCCTTGAGCGGACGTACTGTCTTGATGCCCGGATTTTCCCTCTCCTGCATCAATTTAGCCTTCTGACCGAGTGCCAGAGCTTTGCCAGTGCTGTTGTCAATTGCTACGATACTCGGCTCGTCAAGCACGATCTGGTCGTTCTGGAAGATGACCGTATTGGCTGTTCCGAGGTCAATCGCAAGCTCTTGTGTCAAAAAATTGAATCCCATATTTTATGTCTTGTTTTTCAGGTTTGATAATAGGGCGTAAAATTACAAAAAATCTCTGAATTACAGAGAAACTTTCATAGAAAGTCATAAAAATTAAAACAGTTTCTTAATTTTGTGGAAATCAAACAGAAGTTATGGAAAGACGCAGATATGTAATCGTTATGGCTGCCGGAAGCGGAACCCGTATGGGAGGCTCTCTGCCTAAACAGTTTCTTGAAATCGGAGGGAAAGCTATCCTTCAGAAGACGATTGAAGTTTTTCTCGAGGCTTGTCCTGGAATATCTGTCGTCACTGTGCTCAATTCCGATTACATACAGTATTGGAGGGATTATTGTCTGAAACATAATTTCACTTGTCCTCAGACAATAGTTGCGGGAGGTTTTACAAGGTTTCATTCTGTAAGGAACGCACTGGAAAAGATTCCTGAAGGAGCTGTCGTGGCTGTTCACGACGGAGTCCGTCCTCTGGTTACGCCCTCTCTTGTCAGGGAAATGTTTGAAAATGTCGCGGAAATTCCTGCTTTGATTCCGGTGGTGCCGTGTGTGGACACCCTGAAGGTTCTGCAGAAGGATGGTGACGAACTCAGAACAGTGGAAGGAGCTGTTGCCGACAGATCAGTACTGTATGCTGCCCAGACTCCTCAGATATTCCATTCTGAGCTGCTCAAGTCCGCATATTCTATGGCATACGACACGATGTTCACGGACGATGCTTCAGTGGTTCAGAAATACGGAAAAAGCCTTTCCTACACGATGGGGGAAAGGCTCAATATCAAAATCACCACTCAGGAAGACCTCTTGCTTGCCAGGGCGGTTATGTCTCTGAGAGTCAAGGACTAGTCCTTGTTCTCCTTCTTGTTCTTCTTTACGCTTGCCGAGAAGCTGGTGTTTGTGTATTCTCTTACCCAGACCTGACGCTCTATGGCCTGATCCAGAGAGATCTGGGTTTCTGTCTGCTGGACATACGGTATCTTCTGGATGGTGTTGAGAAGAATCTGCATAAGATGATCGTGGTCAAAGCAGTACAATTTTATAAGCAGTGCGTGCTTGCCGGTTACGAAATGACACTCTACGATCTCGGAAATCTTCTTGAATGATTCGATCACTTCGGGATACTTGTTTGCTTCCGAGAGTGATACGCTCACGAAGGCGCAGACATTCAGTCCCAGCGCCTGAGGCTTCACGAGGAGTCTTGAACCAGTTATTACTCCGTTGGCTTCCAGTCTCTTGACTCTCTGGTGGATGGCAGCTCCCGAGACATTGCACTCACGTGCGATCTCCAGGAAAGGCATTCTTGCGTTCTTTACAAGGAACGAAAGAATCTTCTGATCAATCTGATCGATCTGATAGTTTGACATAGTGCTTACGATTTATAACAATTTCCGACCGCTAATTTAGTGACAAAAATGAAAATGTCAAAAATCAGGGTCGGAAATTGATGATTTTAAAGATTATTTGCGTCTTTTCTTACGTCCTGTAGGCTCTGTGCTGGATATGATCTCCTTGCACTTTTCTTCTGTAAGTTCCTCAGGAGATGTGCCCTTTGGAATCTTGTAATTGCTGCCGTTATGCTTGATATATGGGCCATACGCTCCGTCGATGACCTGGATGTCGCTTTCCTTATATTCGGCAATGATGGCTCCGCTCTTCTTTTCTGCGCTTTCTGAAATCAGCTTCACACAGGTGTTCAGATCCACTTTGAGAGGGTCTGTTCCCTTCGGAAGGGATATGTTCTTGTCTCCGTATTTTATATATGGTCCGAAACGTCCTTTGGTACATATGATGTCGATTCCTTCGTGCTGACCTACAGTACGAGGCAGTTCGAACAGCTTAAGAGCCTCTTCCAGAGTGATGCTTTCGATAAGCTGGCCGGGAGCGAGACTTGCGTACTGCTTGTTGTCTCCATCACCCTTCTGGACATATGGACCGTATTGTCCGAATCTCGCCACGAGAAGCTGACCGTCTTTCGGGTCTGTTCCGAGTTCGCGGCTTACGTGGCTGTACTCCCTGTTGCTGAGCGTGTCCTGAATCTTTGTGTGGAACGGTCCGTAGAACTCGCTGATGACACTGTTCCATATCTGCTCACCTTCCGCGATCCTGTCGAATTCCTTCTCCACATTGGCAGTGAATCCGTAGTCGAGGATTGTCTCGAAATTCTTTACAAGATAGTCAGTTACGATCATTCCGATGTCCTGAGGAAGAAGCTTTCTCTTTTCAGCACCGATGACCTCGGTCTTGACAGATGCTTTGATGATGCCGTTGTTGAGGGAGAGATTGGTCACATTATGTTTCTCTCCGTTCTTGTCTCCCTTGACGATGTATCCGCGTCCCTTGGTAAGGGTGGAGATGGTAGGTGCATATGTAGAAGGACGTCCGATGCCGAGCTCCTCAAGTTTCTTGACAAGTGTTGCCTCCGAGTAGCGTGAAGGAGCTGCGGTGAACTTGCATTCAGCAGTGATTCCGTTCTCAAACATCTGTGCTCCGATCTGCATTTCCGGAAGGATGGTCATCTCGTCGTCCTGAGCAGGTTCGTCGCTTCCTTCAATGTAGAGTTTCAGAAAACCGTCGAAGAGGACCTGACTGGCCTGTACATTGAACTTTTCCTCTCCCTTGTCGGAAGATACCTTGATGTCTGTCCTGAGAATGCGTGCGTCGGCCATCTGTGATGCGACAGTGCGCTTCCAGATGAGCTCGTAAAGCTTCTTCTCCTGAGGGGTTCCTTCGATTTCTGTATTCTGTATGTAAGTCGGACGGATCGCTTCGTGAGCTTCCTGTGCGCCTTTGGCCTTGGTCCTGTATTGTCTTACCTGTGAGTAATCCTCTCCGAAATTGTCGCAGATATACTGTCTGGCTGTATTGATAGCAAGGCTGGAGAGGTTTGTAGAGTCGGTACGCATATATGTGATGAGTCCGCTTTCGTAAAGCCTCTGTGCAATGCTCATTGTCTGACTTACCGAGAGTCTCAGCTTTCTCGCAGCCTCCTGCTGGAGGGTAGATGTAGTGAAAGGAGCTGCAGGAGTTCTGGTTCCTTCCTTCTTTTCTATGCTGCTGATGGTGAATGTCGCTCCGATGCATCTTTCCAGGAATTTCTTTGCCGATTCCATATCCGGCATTCTCCTGTCAAGAACGGCCTTTACGAGTGTTGCATCTGGTGTCCCTTCCGGATGGAAAAGGGCTTCTACCTTATAATAAGCCTCATTGCTGAAGGCCAATATCTCTCTTTCGCGGTCCACCACGAGCCTGAGTGCCACGGACTGTACGCGTCCGGCAGAAAGCTTTGGCTGAATCTTTCTCCAGAGAACGGGTGAAAGCTCGAATCCTACGAGACGGTCAAGTACGCGGCGTGCCTGCTGGGCGTTCACCAGATTCAGGTCGATCTCGCGTGGGTTTTCGATTGCATTCAGGATTGCATTTTTTGTAATCTCGTGGAATACAATGCGTTTGGTGTTTTCTGCCTTAAGTCCGAGTGTGTCGAAAAGATGCCAGGAAATGGCTTCTCCCTCTCGGTCTTCATCGGATGCCAGCCATACCATCTTCGCCTCTTTGGCAGCCTTCTTTAGTTCTGCCACCACCTTCTTCTTGTCCGCAGGTATAACATATTCAGGCTTGAAGCCGTTTGCAACATCTATACTGAGTTCGCTGTCCTGCAGGTCACGGATATGTCCGAAACTTGACTTTACTATGAAATCGTTTCCAAGAAACTTCTGTATGGTTCCCGCCTTGGCAGGAGACTCAACAATCACAAGGTTTTTTCCGTCCGTCATTCTCACTCTCTTTCTGTTTCCACTAAAAATTGCCTCTTAAGGGGCTGCCTTTTCAAAAAGAACTGCAAAGTAAGGTACAAATCGGGCAATTTTCCAAATTTTGTTGCTAATTTTGTCGTCTTATACCCGAGGCAATCGGACTGTCACCTAAAGGTGACCTTTATATATGTATTGATAAAGAAATTTTGTGATATGAAAGATACAACGAGAAAGAAGATCCTCAGATGGTTCTGGGGACTTTTTGCGGCAGGGGTTTCAAGTGTTGTCCTTCTGCTTGCGGCGGTATGGGCCTTTGCTGATATCCCATCATTCGAGGAACTGGAAAATCCGGACAGCAAGCTGGCTACCCAGGTGATTTCTGCCGATGGAGAGGTCATAACCACCTTTCATATAGAGAACAGGTCTTATGTGAATTATGAAGACCTCTCCCCAAATATCGTTCACGCAGCGGTAGCTACCGAGGACGAACGTTTCTACAGACACTCAGGAATCGACTTCGAGAGTCTTGCACGAGTTCTTATCAAGACCCTTCTCAGCAGCGATTCCAGTCAGGGTGGAGGAAGTACGATCACCCAGCAGCTGGCCAAGACCCTATATCCGCGTGAAGATGTAGGTTCTCCTTTCAAGATGGTGTGGATAAAGCTCAAGGAGTGGATCACCGCGGTTAAGCTCGAGCGCAACTATACCAAGGACGAGATTATGACGATGTATATGAACCAGATATTCTTCGGAAGCAATGCCTACGGAATAAAGGCCGCTGCCCAGACATTCTTCGGCAAGAATCCGATAGATCTGACTGTGGAAGAAGCTGCCACTCTCGTCGGAATGGTCAATAAGCCTACCCGTTACAATCCGGCCATCAATCCGGACAAATCCCTTGCACGAAGAAATCTTGTGATTTCGCGAATGGAGAAAAATGGTTTCCTGACCGCTCAGGAGCGTGACTCCATTCAGCAGATCCCTATCACCCTTTCATATCAGATCCAGGACCATAATGCCGGTCTCGGACCATATTTCCGCGATATGCTCCGCCGCACGATGAATGCGAAGCAGCCTAAGAAATCTTCATACCATCAATACGAGGACTACAAGGTGGACTCCCTTCTCTGGGCAGACGACCAGCTCTACGGATGGCTCAATAAGAACAAGAAGGCGGACGGAACTTCCTACAATCTGGACAAGGACGGTCTGAGAATATATACAACCATCGACTCGCGAATGCAGAAATATGCGGAAGAGGCTGTGGCTGAGCATCTTGGAAAGGATCTGCAGAAGAGCTTCTGGCGTGACCTCAGATGGAAGACCAACAAGCCTTTCTCGAATGATGTGGACCAGAAGACCATCGATCAGCTTATGAAGCAGGCCAGACGATGGAGTGACCGTTACCGTATAATGAAGGAAAACGGCGCTTCTGAATCTGAAATCCGCAAGAGTTTCGATGTGCCGGTGAAGATGCGCGTGTTCTCTTGGAACAGGAACGGCTATATTGACACTACAATGACTCCGAATGACTCGATCAGATATTACAAGTCGCATCTTCGTGCCGCCTTTATGGCCATCGAGCCGGAGACAGGACATATCAAGGCATATGTCGGAGGCCCTAATTACCGTTATTTCAAGTATGACAATGTCCGTCAGGGCAAGCGTCAGGTAGGATCTACCATCAAGCCTTTCCTCTATACTCTGGCGATGCAGGAAGGTATGAGCCCTTGCGACAAGGTCGTCAATGTCCCTCAGACCTTTATGGTAGGCGACACTACCTGGACTCCTAAGAGTACGGACAAGGATGAATGGATCGGACAGACCGTCACGTTGAAGTGGGGACTTACCAAGAGTTCGAACAATATATCTGCCTACCTGATGAAGCAATACGGACCGCACGCGATGGTGGATATGATGCGAAAGATGGGTGTGGGCTGTTATCTTGATCCGGTAAACTCTCTCTGCGTAGGTTCAGCAGACATCACAGTCTACGAAATGGTAGCGGCATACAATACTTTCCCATCGAAAGGTGTATTCGTTTCTCCGATGTTCGTAACCCGCATCGAGGATAGTATGGGCAATGTGCTTGGCGAGTTCAGCAACAGGTCCCAGGAGGCTATAAGCGAATATACGGCCTATCTTATGGCCAATCTGATGCAGGGAGTCGTGAACAGCGGTACCGGTGTGCGTCTTCGTGCCAAGTATGGTCTCACAGGTGAGATAGCAGGAAAGACAGGAACCACTAATGACCAGTCCGACGGATGGTTCATCGGATATACTCCGTCCCTCACAGCCGGAGTCTGGGTGGGAGCGGAAGACCGTCAGGTGCATTTTGAATCACTTTCTCTGGGAGGAGGCTCGAATATGGCTCTTCCTATATGGGGACTCTTTATGCAGAAATGCCGTAAGGACCAGTCTCTGAAGATGGACCCTAATGAAGTCTTTATGGCTCCTCCGGGAGTTACCCTGAATCTTGACTGTGACGGAAGTGACGCTGATGCAGCTGTCAAGGCTGAAGAAAGTACAGACTATTTCTTTGAATAGTTCTGTCATTGCGAGCTTGTCGAGGAATCTAATATTGGAATTATTATGAAAAATATAGCAGTAATATATGGAAGTGACTCCTCCGAGTGGGAGGTGTCGGTGCGAAGCGGAGAGTTCACCGCATCGCAGATTGATGGAACAAAGTATAATGTCTTCGAGATTTTTGCCAGATTCGGCAATTGGTCATTGAGGGCATACCGTAAGGATGGTGAGGCACGACAGGTTGTGCCCCAGGATACGGTCCTTGTCGACAAGACTGACTTTTCTATTGCCATTGGCGGCGAAAAGATAAAATTTGAATATGCTTATATAATGCAGCACGGAACTCCTGGTGAGAATGGCCTTATGCAGGGCTATCTCGAAATGCTGGGAGTGCCGCACAGCGGATGTAATGCATTCGTGTCAGCGATCACATTATCGAGATCATTACTGAAAATGAATTCTTTGACTATGAGGCTAAATACAATGGACATAGCAAGGAGGTCTGCCCGGCTCAGATTCCTGATTCGCTGAGGGATGAGATTCAGGAAACCTCGAAGAAAATCTATGCCCACCTGGGCTGTGCAGGTCTGGTACGTGTGGATTACATATGTGCTTCGGACGGACTCTACTTCCTGGAAGTCAATACGATACCTGGTATGACTGCAGCATCTCTCGTACCACAGATGGTACGTGCTGCCGGTCTCTCGATGACAGACTTCCTTACCAGTATCATTGAAAATTCATAATGCGTCTTGTAGACCTCATAAAAGAAGGAACGCAGACCCTCTCCGTCATTTATCCTGAAAGGGAAGCGCGGGAGATGGTTTATGTGGCCCTGGAGAAGCTGCTCGGTACGACCCGCCATACCCACATCCTTGAACCACAACATATGGTATCTGATGAGGATGCGGTTCTGGTTCGTGAAGCATTTTCCATGATGGCATCAAGCGAGCCGCTCCAATATGTCCTCGGGGAAGCCTGGTTCTATGGAAGAAAGTTTAATGTCTCTCCCGACGTGCTGATTCCTCGTCCTGAAACTGAACTACTTTGCCGGACCGTAATTGATAGCCCGTCTGCTATGGCCATATCTGACGGATGTCCGATACGTCTTCTGGACCTGTGTACCGGCAGCGGCTGCATCGCGTGGACAATGGCCTTGGAATTGCCGGGATCGGATGTAGTGGCTGTAGATATATCGGATGGAGCTTTGAAAGTGGCCGACGGCCAGGATTTCTTTGAAGAAATGTCTTCTACAGGTGCCCGCAAGCCCCAATTCTTCAAGGCCGACGTACTCGCACAGCCATTGACCTCTCTGGGGCAGTTCGATATAATTGTCAGCAATCCTCCGTATGTGATGGAATCCGAGAAGCCTCTTATGAGGAACAATGTCCTGAATTATGAACCTCATCTTGCCCTTTTCGTATCGGATGACGATCCTCTGCTTTTCTACAGAGCAGTAGCTGAATGGGCTGCCTTAATGCTAAAGCCTGGAGGATATGGTATAGTGGAAATAAATGAAGCCCTGCCATCCGACACCGAGGAGATATTCCGCAATCAGGGATTCATCAATGTCAGCACCATAAAGGATCTTCACGACAGAGATCGTTTCGTGATCTTTAAATCGCTGTAAATCAATCGTGTACCTTGAATCACCTGCTCCACCTGACCCGTAGGTGATTTGGGCTAAAGCGTTGTCTTTTAGAGTGTTAGCTTTCACCCAGGCGGCGTAGAACATCGTGGAACAATTTGTTCGATTTTTACAAAAAATCAAACAAATTTCAAGACTGAAAACGGCCTCCAGCATATCTGGAAGGCCGTTTTTTGAAATTAGCCGTATTCTTTTTGAGTATACGGCTATTTGTCTGGAACTTTGCAGAAGTAAAATTATTGAACGTATGAAAGATTATATCAAGATTGTTTTTGCCTCTGTTTTGATCCCAGCTATGATAGGATGTCGGGAGCTTCCGGATGAATCTTTGGCTTCTTCCTCTTATGTAAAGCTCGAAGAGGTCGCGGAAATTCTTGCGATGATTCCGATTGACCGGAACCAGATGGATGAGGTACATCAGGCTGTGGCCAGTTCGTCAGGCAATGGTTATGATGAGGAATATACGATGAGAAATCTTTTTACCTCTCCCGGTTCCGGAGTGGGGGATCCGCTGAGCAAAGCAGGAACTGATTACCCTGAGCCGCTTAGGGATCTTATTGAGGATTATGTATATTCATCGGCATTTACTAAATCTCCGTATGGAATGATGGATCCGGATGAGTTTATGGCAGCCTTGATGGAATCGGATATACAGATATATTGGCCGTTCTCTGATGATTGGGATGGAATCACGATGCCTGTGGTTACATTTGATCCGGAGGATGGCTCGGAGGTTAATGTCGGTTACAGACTTATGTCAGATGATAATGGTTTCCGCCAGGTGGAGGAGGTGATTGTGGATGAGAAGATGGCTGCAGAGGTGCCGGTGTGGGTCGTCAACAGGAATTCAGATGCAGGTTATGCGACTCTTGAGATGCTGAGAAGGGAAGATCCCCAATGGGGCGAAGGTGGCGGAAACATTGTCGTCCGACCAGGCAAGTCGATGCAAACTAGAGGTAGAGAGGCTTATAAGACGCTCATCCTGAGGGATTTTTGTGCAAGGCGTAATTTTGATTCCTGGTTTGCGGGTGCCTCCGAGTTCTTCGTGAAACTCGGTTATCTCGAAGATTTTACAGCAATGACAGAAGCTGAAATGCGTCTGTACGATCCGATGATCACGGATTTTATGATAGTGGTCAAGCGTAGTCAGGTGGGCATACCTCAGAATTTCAATGCTGTACTTATGACCGGATGGCACGAAGGGACGGATAAAGAAGAAAATAAATGCGCATTGATGATAACTGAGGATGATGGAGGTACGCGTACTGAATGGTCTACTAAAGCAAAGGTTTTTGTAGAAGGAAAGAGCTATGGGTTCGAAATAAGCATTCCTCTCAACAATAGGGATGATGTGGTATGGAGGGGGAGTGTAGACTATCTGTGGTTTGACAAGCTGAATGGAGTCCCGGCATCTTTCGGTGACGTGGATCTTACCTTTGAGATAATGGTGCTTTAAGCCTGAGTCAGGGTCATTTCGCAGGCCTTGCAGTCGAAGTGTAGTGCGAATTTCTGTCCGTTATTAAGAAGGAAAAGCTGGCCGGGAGCCTTGCCGCCTTGATATTTAGGACACAGACCAAGTTCGAAACGGATGCAGTATTTGGTTCTCATCAGTTCTGCTGTCCTGACTGGTCTGAGCTCATAAGCTCTGTCTATGCGCTCTGCCCCCGCTTCACGATAGAAGTCTTCGGATATCTGATTTGAAATGTTGGTTTTGTATGTGATGTCTTTCTGAGGAAGCGGTTTTGTTACTTTTCCTGGTTTCCTCAGAAGGATGTCCTTCTTTCCGCAAGGTACGACGTCAAGTTCTTCGGCAAGCTTCCTTCTGATGGCATTAAGTGCAGATGTACTCATAAACGGAAGTTCTCCGTCTGTCTTGACGGATTCAATCGAGAATCTGTAGTGGCCTGCACTCTTGCAGAACTGTCCCAGAATCATATTGTACATCCTGTCGTAATTGCCTGCTGTCTGATCTCCTGCTTCAGCTGTGATGCTGATCTTTCTGCCGTCTTCACTGGTGGCGGCAGCGTTTATCAGCCATTGCCCGTTTTCGGTAGTGAAGGAAATGGATACGGAAGCGGAAATCACTCGTGTGCAGCTCTGACGCTCGATTTCCTTCTCGAAAGCAGCATTGATATTTCTGTATATCCTGGCTCCGGGATATATTGCGGAAACGGTCTTGCTGCGGATGGTATTTCCGGCGCATACATCTCCGCGGAATCCGGAAACGCCTCCGTCTCGTCCTACAAAAGAAAAACCGTCGCCATTGTTCAAGGTTATATCCTTGCTTGCGAATTTCAGAGTGATTTCAGATTTTGCCTTATTGATTCCGGTCACCTGTCCGATTTCTTCTCCCATTGACTTGGCTGCATCCATAGATGCCCACTTGCCACGTTTTCCGTCAATGAAAAGCTCTGTGTATCCTCTGTTGAATGTCTTTCGGGTATCTGGAGTGAAGCCTCCCGTCACTTGTCCGAAAGATCCGCGCTCGTATTCTGACGGATGCCTTTCTATGATATTGTCAAGAGCGATAGAGTAATCTCTTACGACATTTCTTACGTATGACTCATTTTTGAGACGTCCCTCGATCTTGAATGATGTAATGCCTGCTTCCGCGAGTTCCTCTATGCGGTCACGCAGATTGTAGTCTTTCAGAGAGAGCAGGGCCTTGTCCTTTATGATGACCTTGCCATCAGCATCCGTCAGATCGTATCTGGATCTGCAGGCTTGGATGCAGGAACCTCTGTTTGCGCTTCTTCCTGCTATCATCTCCGAAAGATAGCACTGTCCGCTGTAGCAGACGCACAGAGCTCCGTGTACAAAGAATTCAAGCTCGCAGGTGACGGCGCTGCGTATCGCCTTGATCTGTTCCAGAGACAGTTCCCTTTCGAGGATCAATCTGGAAAATCCGGCGCTTTCCAGGAACATAGCCTGTTCCGGGGTGCGTATTGCACATTGTGTGGAGGCGTGGAGAGGGATGTGGAAGTCATTTCTCAAGTCACCGATTCCTTCCTGAGACATTTTCAGAACGGCCATATCCTGAATGATGAGGGCATCGGCTCCGGCTTCCTGTACGGCAAGCATCTGCCTGTATGCCGCCTCCAGTTCATCATCGTATAATATTGTATTTAGAGCCACGAAGATGCGGGCTCCGAAGCGGTGGGCGTAATTGCATAGGGTCCTGATGTCGTCTATGGTGTTGCCCGCGGCCTGTCGTGCTCCGAACTGCGGACCGGCAATATACACAGCATCGGCACCGCAGTCGATTGCTGCGATGCCGATCTGTGCGTCTCTTGCCGGAGCAAGCAGTTCAAGCTGCCTCATCGATTAGAGGGTCTTAAGCTGCTCCTGTGCTGTTGCACCGTACTGAGGATCGTTAACGATCTTCTCATAGTACTCCTTAGCCTTAGCCTTGTCGCCAGCCTGCTGGTAGAGAACTGCGATTGTGCAGATAACTCCGCTTGCGTCCTTTGCGTTAGGAGTCACTTCGAGGTACTTCTCATATGCAGTGATGCACTCAGCGTTCTTTCCAAGCTTCTGGAGTGCGCTTGCTGCGATCTTGTAAGCATTACCGCTCTCCTGAGCCTCGTTTGACTTAGCTGCGAAATCAACAGCTTCCTGATACTGCTTTGCCTTTACTGCAGCCTGTGCCTTCTTGAGATAAATCTGAGCGATAAGCTTCACTGCGTTTGCCTCCTGACCGTTAGCCTTTGCAATCTCGAGAGCTGCGATAGACTCGTCGAGCTGGTTAGCTCTCATATATGCCTGGCCAAGCTGGATAGCTGTAGCTCCGTTGGTAGGATCCATCTCGAGAACCTTGCTGAAAGCTGCGATAGCTGTAGGGTAGTCCTTAGCCTTCATTGCAGCCTTTCCCTCGTCATTGTATTTTACCATCTCTGTCTGACCGATAAGCTCGGCAGCCTCTGCTGCGATCTCAGCTTCGCCGTATCCTTCAGCTACTTCCTTAGCCTGCTGGAAAGCAGCAAGAGCACCTTCGAAATCCTTTGCGTTGTAGAGATCCTTTGCCATACTGAGGTATGTAGAGCTGATGGCCTTCTTGCAGTTTGCAACAAGATCGGCAGCCTCGTCTCCAAGAGCCTCACCCATTGTAAGGGCAGTCTGGAAGTTCTCGATGGCAGCTGCGTTATTACCCATCTGGAGCTCCATTGCACCGTTGTTGTAAGCCTCAGTTGCCTGATTGATGTCCTGGGCAGACATTACTCCAGCTGTCATAACGACTGCTGCAAAAA
This sequence comes from Bacteroidia bacterium, assembly GCA_021153285.1. GTDB lineage: Bacteria > Bacteroidota > Bacteroidia > Bacteroidales > UBA932 > Cryptobacteroides. The sequence continues at coordinate 1,127 of JAGKTT010000049.1, read as the reverse complement.
AGAGGAAAATTTTCTTCATAATTTATTCGTTTTGTTTAATGATAAATATTCATAATTAACGCAAGTTGCAAAAATAGAAATTTTTTGTCGTATTTTTGCAAACTGGAAATGGAAATCGTATGAAATTGGGTTTAAGACAGATAATTGCATTGATATCAGCGCTATTCTCCGCAATAATTATGCCGGCTCAGGAGCTTCCGGTGATGCCTGCGGATCCTGCGGTGACTGCCGGTGTACTGCCTGATGGACTGTCATATTATATTGTTTCAAATAAGTCGGAAAAAGGTCTGGCTGATTTTGCTCTGATTCAGAAGACCGGCACTCTTAATATTCCGGATTCTTTGGCGTGTGGAAGTGATGTCAGGACTGCTGCCCGCGAGGCATTGGCATCAATTCCTCGTCTGCGAGGTGTTTCTCCTCAGGATTTTTTCATCAGTCACGGATCCGTTCCCGGAAAGAACGGATATGTGTCTGTCAGTGAAGATGCAACAGTATTTCGTTTTCCCGGAGTACGTCTGACCGACCACAAGTCAGTCCTTGATTCTGCACTGGTGGTTCTTCTGAATATTGCTGACCGCAGAAATTTTTCGGACAATCCATTTCAGGAAAAGGTATATTCGCCTGCCGATCAGGCTATTGTGGTGTCAGGAGATGTGGACGCGAAAGCTTTGGTCTCTCGCTTGGAGGCTATGTCGTATATGATACCTGCCTTACCTTCTGCGGGAAGGAAGGAAGTCTATCTTCCGGATTCGTCCCGCTGTGCGGTGCTGCAGATCGGACAATTGCAGGAAATATCTATGACGTGGGTCTCGAAGAGGGTTCCCCGTGAATATATGAATACGGTCCAGCCTGTTATTTTTGACAGGGCCCTGGATATGTTGGGCAAGGTGGCTGTAAGACGTCTCAATGCTGCATTGGAAGTGGAAGGAATACCGGCCGCCAATGTTTCATTTGTCCGCAGGACTGCTGATGAAGGGCCTTGTGATGATGCCTTTACTCTGCATATGGCAGTCCGTTCTGAAGATATGTCAAGGGCGCGGACACTGATGGCCGGAGTGATGTCGTCAATCGATGTTTCGGGGGCCTCTGTAGAAGAGTATCTGCTGGCTGAGGCTGAATATATGAAT
>JAGKTT010000048.1 GCA_021153285.1 Bacteroidia bacterium | reverse complement strand
AGTCGGTCATTACCACAAGGTAACTCCCTCCTTCAGAGCTTGTCTTCCTTGTTCTCGACAAAAATAAACTTCAACTTGTAAAAGAACTTGTTCTTTTTTTGCGGTGCGGACGGGACTCGAACCCGCGACCCCCGGCGTGACAGGCCGGTATTCTAACCAGCTGAACTACCGCACCAATTGTTCAGTCTTATGCGTTTTTCTCGAACGCGGATGCAAAGGTACGCAAAAAATCTGAATCTCCAAATTTTTTGCGTACTTTTTGGTGAAAATTTCACTACTTGACCTCAATTACCCTTTTTTCATCCTTGACCACCTCTTTCTCAAGTTTCGGGATAATTACCTTGAGAATGCCGTTATTTACCTCAGCCTCAATCTTTTCTTTATCTGCATTGTCGGGGAGAAGCAATGTCTGACTGAATTTGGAATATGAGAACTCTTTTCTGAGGTATCTGCACTCTTTTTTCTCATCTTCGTTATCTTTTCCCTTGCAGCAGCAATCTTTCTTCTCCATTTCGATTACCAGATTGCCGTCTTTGTTAAGATGAACCTTGAAGTCATCTTTGCACATTCCGGGTACAGCGACTTCCAGTCTGTACTCTTTGTCGTTTTCCAATACATTCATTGCAGGCGCAGTGCCTGTTACTTTTTCCAAAGCCTTGTTCTCAAAGAAATCATTGAAGAAATCTGTGAGCCCATACTGGCTGTTGAATCTTCTTGAAGGTAACATATGTTTATCTCCTATCTGTTAAATTGTTTATATACCGCCCTGTTGTCAGGACCTCATCAGAAATATCAATATCCGCACCATATCTATATGGATTGTGGTGTAAAATTCGTATATTTGTAAGCTTCCTCGAAATGCAGGGGCACGATGCGTATGAAAGAAGAAGGAAACATTATAGTAAGGAGGGCGAAGGTCAATAATCTTAAAGATGTGACTGTAGAGATCCCGCGTGGTAAATTTGTCGTGATTACCGGTATTTCCGGTTCAGGCAAGTCTTCTCTTGCCTTTGATACCTTGTTTGCCGAAGGACAGAGACGTTTTGCGGAAAGTCTTTCTTCATATGCAAGGCAGTTTCTTGGCAGAATGTCCAAGCCGGATGTGGAACTCATCGAGGGTATTCCGCCTGCAATTGCCATAGAACAGAAAGTCAATACCAGAAATCCTCGTTCTACAATTGCCACCAGCACGGAAATTTACGATTATCTGAGGATGATATTTGCCAGAATAGGACGGACTTACTCTCCAGTGACGGGAGAAGAAGTGAAATGTCATACGGTGAATGATGTGATGTCGTATCTTTTTGATGGTGATGCTACGGCCGCATATATCCTTGCAGACTTGAATTGGGATGCGCGTGAGGATAAGGTGGAACTTATGCTCCAGCTTAAGGAAGAAGGTTACTCAAGGTTTTTCTCCGATAGGATTGTCAGAATCGAGGAGGTTATGCAGAAGGCTCAGACAGGGGATTATCCATCTGATCTTTATCTCCTGATCGACCGTGTGAAACTTCCTCAGATGGCCGAACATCTCCCTGTGGGTATGGATCAGACGGACTGGGAGGATCTTCAGACCCGTCTCCACTCATCAGTGGAAACAGCATTTGAAAAAGGCAAGGGTACCATTCTTGTCAGGAAGGAACTTCACGATGGTTCGGTGACATTGGAGAAATTCATCAATCGTTTCGAGGCTGACGGCATCGAATTCGCCAAGCCTGACGAATACCTTTTCAGTTTCAACAGTCCTCTGGGGGCCTGTCCGGTCTGTGGAGGTCTGGGACAGATTATAGGTATCAGTGAAGATCTGGTGGTCCCGGACAAGAGTCAGACAATATATGATGGAGCGATTGCCTGCTGGAGAGGCGACAAGATGGGCTGGTTCAAGGACCAGCTTGTACGCAATTCTGCCAGATATGGCATCCCTATTTTCGAGCCTTACTGCAATCTCAGTCAGGAAGTCAAGGATATCATCTGGAAGGGACGTGCTGCAGAGACTGAAGAAGATTCGATCATAGGTCTGAACGAGTTTTTCAGATGGGTCGAGTCTAATCGTTACAAGGTTCAATATAAATATATGCTCAGCCGTTATTCGGGAAGGACTGTCTGCAGCGAATGCGGCGGTAGTCGTCTGAGAAAGGAAGCGCTTTATGTGAAGGTCGGAGGCAAGACAATACACGAATTGCTGTGTATGAATGTTTCTACCCTGCTGGATTTCTGGGCGAATGTGCAGCTGACCGAATATGAGAGGAATATTGCTTCAAAGGCTATTGAGGAGATAGTTTCACGACTTGAATATATACAGGATGTAGGTCTGGGATATCTGACATTGAACCGTACATCCAATACATTGTCTGGTGGAGAGAGCCAGAGAATCAATCTCGTGACTGCTCTGGGAAGCTCTCTTGTGGGTTCGCTTTACATACTTGATGAGCCGAGCATAGGATTGCATCCTCGTGATACGGAGAGACTTATATCGGTACTGAAGCGGCTTAGGGACATCGGCAATACTGTGGTAGTTGTCGAACACGACGAGGAGATAATGAGAGCAGCAGACCTTCTGATCGATATTGGCCCTAAAGCCGGAATCAATGGCGGTGAGATCGTATTCCAGGGCCGTATAGGAGAGGATACTGATGATGCTGCGCGAGGTAAGTCCCTTACTCTTCAATATCTGGAAGGCGACCGCAACAGGTATGTACGCAGGAAAAGGAATTGGACTTATTCGATCAAGGTCGAAGGTGCGATGGAACATAACCTCAAGGATATCAATGTGACCTTCCCTTTGGGAACCCTTACTGTCGTGACCGGAGTAAGCGGAAGCGGAAAGTCATCATTGGTCGGAGATATTCTTTATCCGGCAATATACCGTGAAATCAACCATACTGGAGCGGCACCAGGCACATTCCGCGGACTTTCAGGTAATCTGGACCGCATCACACAAGTGGAGTATGTGGATCAGAATCCTATCGGCAAGAGCTCCCGTTCAAATGCTGTGACCTATCTCAAGGTATATGATGATATAAGAAAACTGCTTTCTGACCAGCAGTATGCCAAGATGAACGGATATACACCTTCGCATTTTTCCTTCAATATGGACGGGGGACGTTGTCCGGAATGTCAGGGAGAGGGATTTGTGAAGATAGGAATGCAATTTATGGCAGATGTCTCGATGGTCTGCGAGGCCTGCGGTGGAAAGCGTTTCAAGCCGGATATTCTCGAAGTACGTTATAAGGGGCTCAACATAGACGATATTCTGAATATGAGCGTGGAGGAAGCAATTGCCTTCTTCTCTGCACAGGAGGATCCGACGGCAGTAAGGATTTCAGAAAGGCTTCAGCCTTTGGTGGATGTAGGTCTGTCGTACATAAAGCTCGGTCAGAGCAGCAGCACATTGTCCGGAGGTGAAAGCCAGAGAATCAAGCTGGCCTATTTCCTTTCTATGAATGATAATGGCTCCAGGACAAAGAATCAGAAGATTCTGTTCATCTTTGACGAGCCTACTACAGGACTTCATTTCTACGATGTGGAGAAACTTCTGAAGTCGTTTGATGCTCTTTTGGCTAAAGGACATTCGATTGTGGTGGTAGAGCATAATCTTGATGTCATCCGTGCTGCAGACTGGGTTATCGACCTTGGTCCGGAAGCAGGTGATGGTGGTGGAAATCTGGTTTTTGCCGGTACTCCCGAGAAACTTGCCGAGTGTAAGGAATCACATACGGCTGAATATCTGCGTCAAGGCTGATTGACTTCTATAATGAAGAGAGCCGCGTCATTGACCGGCTCTCCGGCTTCCATATAGATAAGACCTCGTCCCGGCCCGGTGAGGGTCAAAGTCGCGCCACATCCGTCAGCGTCGACTTCATAATCATATATTCCCTCTGCCTTGTCATCTTCCATATAAGAGATTCCGACGTCAAATGGGGTAGAGCGAGGACTGAACTCGCACCATATATGAACTTTGTCGCCTATGTCCCCCAGTATGTAGTCTGAAGGATATGCCCTGAAGTAAGATGGCCCGATATCTTCAAGACCGCTGGTATCCACTCTCCAGCTGTTTTCGTTCAGTCCATCGTTTTCGGGAGTGACGGTGATGTGGTAATGCGTATTTCTTATTACGTCAAAGCTGTTTCTGTCCTCTCCGAGATAGAATCTGTATATCAGTCCTTTTTCTCCACTTACCTTTTTATCGGAAATATATTCGATTTCCATTTCTATGAAGGAGCAAATGTTGTTTCGTTTATCGTATTTATCGAAGATCTTCTCACTGTCACTTTGTACAGGAATGTCAGTCCCTCCCTGCATATTCTCGAACATATAAAGTGAAACTTCCTCGCTAAGTCCTTTCCCGACATTGTGATTCAGTGCTGCGGTCTGCATATCATTCAAAAGAAATCCCACAGGAAATGCATCGTCTTCGTTCTCTATCCTGCTGTCTGTGAATGGTTTGACGTATCTAGGACAATTTCCTATCTTCGCTGATCTGACATACATTTCCACATCAGCATCCATCCTGCTCCGGTCCATTCTGAGGCTTATTCTGGCCATCAGCCGTTTAAGGTCAATTTCAATATTGCAGTCTTCTGTGATCAGGATTTCTTCTGTTGCAGCCATTGGGATACCCTCTCTGTATTCGTCCGGGTATGCTATGTAGAAACTTAATTCCTGAAGTTCATCCATATGGTCTGCATAGACCTGATGCCCGAAATTGGCGCAGGCACAGAATGTATATTTCTTGTTCGTCAGGAGGTCTGTACTGCAGGATCTCTGACCTTTAGATAGCCATATGCAGTCCTCAGCGTTCCCTTTTTCGTCGAAGATCAAAAGGCTTATGTCTGTGATCTTGTCCTCGTCTGGACTGACAGACCGCACCGAGGCATCAGCTCCGTGAAAATTGATAGTAACCTTTGCCTGTTCTGTTATAGGAATGCAAGCATATATGATGGCACAATAGACTCCTATATTCAGAATATTACTCCGTAATCTTCCTTTTCGTTCCATTTTTCTATATTGAAAATTATGTCAATATCCTCTTTGCTCACCGGCTTGTCCGGATCATTTGTCCCTTTACGGGTGATCTTGATGTCAAAGATGTATTTTTCATTACGTCCGATCCCATATCCTTCGTTCTCTTTATTGATATTCAGGGGCCAATAGAATAGTTCTCCGTTTATCTTTCCTTCTATGACCAGTCTTGTAAACGGCGTTCCCGGACCTTCTGCTGTCGAATTGTTCGGATAGCATACCAGTTGAATGTCAGGATGCAGAATCTTTTTCCCGATGCTTTCATCTATTTCTCTGGCAATCAGTCCTGAATCACCGAATTTCAGTACATCATCCTCGCAGAACCCTCCTGCGTTGATGATACGTGTGGGCAGAATGTCATTATACTCCAGCATTCTGCATTCGGCATTTACATTGGTAAGATATACCTTCACATCTTCGAGGACTTCTCCGTCATATGGTCTTCCCTCGAAGTCGCAGCTTATGCTTCTGAGTTCCACAGTGCTGAGCAATGGCTGGAGATCCAATGTCTTATGCTTGTCATTCTTTCCTGCCGAGACTTCAGCTATTCCACTCATAAACGGATGACCTATGTTTTCGCTCTCCAATGAAACAGACAGGTTCTTTAAATATGATAGCGAATTTATGGCTGTCCAGTCCATAACTTCTTTCCTGCTGTTGGCGCATACCGCGATTAGGCGTTCTCCTGTGCCGGATACTATTTCATTGTTCCAGAATAAGGGCTCTGCCACTTTCTGATAACAGTCCAGTTTCTGCATCCTGTCATTGTGGAATACGAATATGTCCATTTCCTTAACCTGACCGGAGACAGCGTTCATACAGATCTTTGTCACTGTCTCCTGAAAGGTGTCAGGCAATGCCTGCGGGGCATTGCAGCCGTATAGAAATGCCGGGAGAAAGCTCAACAAGGTAAGTATGCCCAGAAAAGGCGGAAAATAATCTGAATAGACTGAGAAAACTAGATAAATCAGCTCCCGGCAGTATTTGACAATATGTTTCTTCATATCAGAATATGTAATGTATTTCCATTGTTATTTCTCCTGACTCGATGGTTTTTCGTCTTATGACATCAAGCACTTTGAAGCCGAAGCCGACGTCCATTCCGAAGCCTTTCCAGACGGGCAGTGAATAACCTATCCTGAGGTTCATATCGGTTTTCTCTCTGAATTCCGAACAGATACCGAATGATATGTAATTTCCTTCGTAGCATTCCCGGACCCAATGTCTGAAAGATATCTCTGCTGTCGGATACCTGTCTTCCGTATTCTTTCCGGGTGTATATATGTGGAACGACGAGACAGCTTCTGCCGACCATTGCCTGGAAATGGAATATCCGGCTCTTATCCTTGCGTTTCCGCTTCTGACCGCCTCTGTGATTTCAATTCCCAGACAGCAGCGATTCTGCCCGATTGCTGTCTGTACAATACAGAAAAATGCTATGAATGCTTGCCATCGTGTCATTTTTTTTGATGGCAAATCTATTTTGTGTTTTGGGAAAATACGGCAGAACTTAAAAAAGAAAATTGAATCCTTTCTCTTTTTTATCCTTTTTTAACTTTTTTTATGTGGCATAAAATTTATTTTATGTGAATTCGACCGTATAAACAGACGGCCAGGCAGTCGGACCTATGATAATTAATGGAAAAATCATATATTTCGACTTCTGTAGAGAGTATGTTGGAAAGACGAAGATAGCGAAAGAGAAGGATTATGATGTTTCGATGAAGTCTCTGTATCAGAGGAATATGTGTAACCATAAGGCTTATGGAAGCGTATGGAACAAATGTGTGAAGAGGAGACTTTATCTGGATAATGTTATTCATTTCCCTCCTTATCTGGCCGACAGGATATCGGAAGCCCCACTTGACTGCAAAGGGGGAGAATCAGTTTTTGTTCAGTTGCTTTTGAAACTCTATGCGTGGCTGCGTCGTAAAAATAAAAAGGACTGAGTATCAGTCCTTTTTATAATCACTCCTTTTGAAACTCCATCTTTTATGTGACCATAGCCACATATGAGGCTGATTCCGTATGTCAGCTTCGAGCATACGCATATATTGCTTGCTGTATGGGAAATCTTCTTCTTTGGAAGGTTCTATTTTGCTGAGGGTTATTTCATAATAGCCGCGTCTGACACATTTGATGCTTCCGTAGATGAAGTGGGCATCAAGTCTTCGGCCAAGAGTTTCTCCTCCTGTTATTATGGGGGTGTCCTGATTCAGGAATGTCATCCATTCCGGTTCCGGATAGCGCTGCGGACGTTGGTCGGAGATAAGTCCCAGCAGTGGCTGTTTCCCCTCTTTCATCATACTGAGTATTGCACGCAGTGTATTCTTTTGCGGAATTCCTAAAGTGTTGAAGCGGCTGCGCAGGCGATACATCACCTTGTCCATAATCTTGTTTGAAAGAGGGTGATATATCTGACAGCCTTTCAGGCTCGGATGTATCCATAATGAAATGGAAGTTACATATTCCCAATTTCCCTGATGGCCGAGATAAATGAAGAACGGACGTCCGTCGCTCCGCAGTTCCTCTATCAGTTCACTGTTGGTAAAATGCATCCTTTTTTTCATCTGCTCGTCCGAGATGTGAAAGAGCTTTACGGTCTCCATCACATAATCGCAGAAATGCCTGTAGAATTTCTTTTCTATCGAGCGGATTTCCTTTTCGGACTTCTCCGGGAATGAATTGACAAGATTGCTGTGCACTACCTTGCGTCTGTACCTTATTATATAATATAGGATAGGATAAACGAGATCGCTGATGATATAAAGTATCCGATATGGCCAGATTGCGACCGATTTAAGAAGGAAAGTAAGTAAAGCGAGGAGTATCTTGTCTTTCATATAATTGCCTGATATTTACAAGGGTCACAAAATTACAGTTTTTGGGACAATTCACAAATTAATAGGCGATAAATTTGTTTATTTATCGTTCTTACATTAAATTTGTTGAGATGACTTCGAGCCGGATATTATGACAGGATTCTGCGCTTTGTCACAATTTATAACTAAAGTATCAGTAGTTTGTATGAAGAAGATTTGTGCTCTTACAATGGTGCGTAATGATGAGTTCTATCTCAGGAAATGGGTGGCTTATTATGGTGCTGAACTTGGTGTGGAGAATCTTTATGTGTACCTGGACGGAAAGGATCAGGAAATTCCTGATTGGTGTCCTGGAGTCAATGTTACGGCCGTCGACAAGATTCCCGGTCAGGTGGTGGAAGCTGAAAAGGGCAGACTTGACTTTCTTTCAGCCCGTGCGGCCGACCTTCTCAAGGAATATGATCTTGTAATAGGAGTTGATGCAGATGAGTTTCTGGTTGTAGATCCAAAATTGGAACTGAGTCTTGTTGAGTATCTCAGCAAGTTAGATATAGATGTGTCGGTGTCAGGTCTTGGCGTTGATGTCGGACAACATACGGGGGAGGAAGGAGATATTCACACAGAGGATACATTTTTGAGTCAGAGACATTATGCAAGATTATCGACCAGGTATACAAAGCCTTGTGTAATTGCAAAGCCTGTTAGATGGGGCAGGGGATTCCATAGGATCAAGGGACATAATTTCCATATAGGCAAAGATCTGTTCCTCTTCCATTTCGGATATTTCGATCTCGGAAGGATAAAGGCCAGATTCGAGGATCCTTCGCGAAGGGCCGCAGGATGGACAAAACATCTGGAAAGGCGTTCCAAGACCATAAGACAAGTGACTGAAGGCAAGGCAAGGGATTGGGATCGATGGACTAAGGTTGCAAGGATTATCCAGACAGTCTGTCGACCTCCATATGCCCTGAACAAACCGGCAATGTGCGAACTTGTCATAATTGTCCGTATTGCCGAACGCTTCAAGAATCTCGTATAGTATGAATCATAAACCCTCTTTTTCTGTAATTGTACCTGTATATGGCGTGGAGCCATATATAGCTAAGTTTGCGCACTCCCTTTTAGGACAGACCTATGATTCGATTCAGTTTATTTTTGTGAATGATGGAACCAAGGATGCCTCAATAGACGTACTGAAGGCCGTCATTGATAATGGATATGCTCACTTGAAGGATAGGATCATTGTAGTGAATAAGGAAAATGAAGGACTCCCTGCGGCACGTAAAACCGGAATGGAATATGTTTCGGGTGATTATGTACTTCACGTTGATTCAGATGATTGGTTGGATACGTCTTTGATAGCAAAGCTTGCTGATAAAGCTGTGGAGACCGATGCAGATATCATATATTACGACTTCTATAAGGAATATTCCAGATATGCCAAGCACGATGTGGAGAAGGAATATACAGCTTCTGATAAGATGAAGTTCATACACGGTCTTTTCAACTATAAGGCCTATGGCTACGTCTGGAACAAATGTGTCAAACGCAGGCTATATCTTGAAAATGAGATCACTTTTCCTGTTTATGGAATGCACGAGGATATTTATCTGATGTCTCAGCTTCTTTATTATGCTGACAGCATCGTTCATCTGAATGAACCCTTATATCATTACAGAAGGAATAATCCTGGTTCCATCTCTGCTGCAAAAAGTGTTAACAGGAGAAGGGATTCTGCGATGAATATGATGGATCTCTACTATCGTTATGAGAACGATCTTGAGAATAGTCCTGTTCGTGATGTCGTTGGTGAAATACTTTTCAGAACTGCGTGGTTGTCAATTAGATACAAGCTGGGATTCTTTGACAGGTATCCGAATCTAGCTCCGGCCATCAAGAAGATCAGACCAAGTTTTGCCAATAAGACCTTTATTCTTTGGCAGCTTTATGTGAAGTTATATGCGGCTTTTCTATGATTATCTTGAATGCATTGTCCTCTTTCTGCAGTTATAAGGGCCATTTGAATGTTATGTGCTGTGTTGCCTTACGCGGTCATATCCTTAATATGCCCTGTAATTCCAGAATGAAGAGAATACAGATCAGAGGACTTGCTACACAGAAAGCGGTTCCCGTATATCTGGACAGGTATGCGCATATTTATGGTTATCTTGAGGAATCATCCAGACCTGATACTGCTAAGGAATATGTTTTCGATATCTGGTTTCAAGGGGAGGATAACTATCCTGATAGCATTAAATCGTGTTGGAGAGGCATAAGAAACCACTCTGATCTTGAATTGATTGTTCTTGATGAGAATAAGATATTGGATTGGATTGAGTTGCAATATTTTGTCGTAAACAAATGGCGAGATGGAAGAATACGCCCGGCACACTTTGCCGATATCTGCAGAATAGAACTTCTATATAGTTACGGTTGCTTATGGAAGGATCTCACGAAGATGAGCTTGTATTTTGCAGCCTTGTTAGGGCGATGCGACACCTTCCTGCTGTTTGATCACATACCTCATATGATGATCTGCAGCGTTCTTAAGGACTATCTTACAATGCATCCTGAGGAGCCCTGCTATCTCTTGGCGCAGAAACTGGGGAAGGCTGTAATACGAAGTGGTAAATGGAATTATCTTTATCCGCGAAAGAAAAAGAATTATTTAAATGAAAAAATCAGGCACATCGATTCTTATCCGAATACTAAGTTTTTGTGCATCAATTCTTTGTATAATGTGGAGACGGATGGTGTGTCTAAGGTACTTCTCTGGCTGGAGAAACGTTTTTGGCTATTGGCCAGTTAACTAGAAGATTTATGCTCTTTATTGCCAATCCCATATCAGGTAGCAGGAGTAATTCCTACATATGCTCCCGTCTGGAAAAATCCGGTTACAAAGTAGCCTATACCGAGTATGCAGGCCACGCGGAATTTATCGCGAGGCAGGCGTCTGAGCACACTATAGTCGCAGTTGGGGGAGATGGAACCGTAAATGAAGTGGCCAGAGGCATCCTCGGAAGCGACAAGGTACTTGGAATCATTCCTTGCGGCAGCGGAGACGGCCTGGCTCTTCATCTTGGCATAAGCAGGAGATACGAAAAAGCCTTGGATACTGTAATAAATGGTGCCGTACATCCTTTAGATGCTGGATTGATAAACGGCAGACTTTTTCTTTCCGTATGCGGTGTAGGCTTTGATGCAGTCGTCAGCGAAAGGTTTGCGAAGTCTGGAAAACGGGGATTGCTGAGCTATGTAGAACAGGGATTGAACGTATGGAAGGAGTTCCGTCCTGAAAAATATCGAATCACAATTGATGGCCGGACTTGGGATAATGATGCTGCTTTGATCACTGTTGGTAATTCAAGACAATGGGGCAATGGCGCTATGATCACTCCGCTTGCGGACAGCAGCGATGGACTGCTTGATGTGACAATGGCAGATATGTTTACTACAATTGAGATCCCATCTCTTGCATTTCTTCTTATGACCGGATATATTGACAAGAGCAGCCGCATCCATTGTTATAAAGGCCGGAACATACATATTTCCAGAAAGTGCTCTGGCCCTGCTCACGCTGATGGAGATTTCTTTGAGGCCGGAACGGAAATCGATATATCGGTCATTCCCGATGCATTGCGAATCAAGATGCCGAAAAACAATATAAGATTATGAGAAATATATTCAGATATATAGGAAACTTCGTATGGAATATTCTGCTTGTCTATCTATGTTATTCTTTAAGCAGATTGATATTCATTTTCGATAACTGGGACTCATTCAGTTATCTTACTGTAAATGATTTGATGAGACTTTGTCGCGGCGGTCTTCTTTTCGATACTGCTGCAATTGCATATTCCAATGTCATATATGTCCTTCTGGTCTTCTTGCCATTGCATCCTAAAGAGAGAACCGGATACCATAAATTCATCAAATGGGTTTTCATCATCGTCAATCTGCTGATGCTTGCGACGAATCTCATTGACTCAGGATATTTCCCTTTTTCAAATCAAAGAACCACTACGACTATATTCGCGCAGTTCTCCAATGAGGAGAATCTGGCCGGTATCTTCCTTATAGAAGGATTGAGGAGTTGGTATCTGCTCGTGGCTTTTGCGCTCTTTGCATTCATATTGTGGAAATCATATCGTACTCCGGAGTATCATTCACGAAGCAAGGCCGCTTATTATGTGGTCTCATTGGTAGCATTGGCCTTTTTCGCATTTGCTTCCCTTGCTGGAATGCGTGGTGGCGTCGGGAAAGCAATCCGTCCCATAACTCTAAGCAATGCAAATCATTACACCAATCGCCCAGCTGAGGCTTCCATTGTTCTGAATACTCCGTTCTCCTTTATAAGGACCATCGGTAAGGAACATTTTAAAGTTCCGTCTTATTTCTCGGACAGGGATCAGATGCAGTCCTTCTACAATCCTCTTCATACTCCAGATGGAGATGAGCAGTTCCGCCCGATGAATGTAGTCCAGATAATTCTGGAAAGCAATTCTCTGGAATATTACGGAAGAGGATTCACTCCGTTCCTTGATTCATTGATGAACGAGAGTCTGACTTGCGGGCATACATTTGCAAACGGAAGGATAAGCATAGATGCAATGGCATCGGTTCTCAGCAGCATTCCGAGAATGGGTGAGTCTTTCATCCTTACTCCTTCGGCCTTGAATCCTATTTCAAGTGCTGCAGGAGAACTTGCAAAGAATAAAGGCTATCATACTGCCTTTTTCCACGGGGCTCAGGAAAATTCTATGGGTTTCAAGGCATATAGCCATTCTGTCGGATATCAGGAGTATTATGGTCGTGAAAGTTATGGTAATGATGATGATTTTGATGGTCATTGGTCTATCTGGGATGAGGAGTTTCTTCAGTTCTTTGCGCAGAAGATGAATTCCTTCCCTCAGCCGTTTGCTACAGCTGTCTTTACTGCGACATCCCATCATCCATATGTAATTCCTGAAAGATATGCTGCTATCTTCGATGAAGGACCTCTACCTATACATAAATGTGTCGCATATACCGATATGGCTGTCAGAAGATTCTTTGAGACAGCCTCTGCAATGCCTTGGTATGACAATACATTATTTGTAATATGTGCCGACCATACCAATATTGTGGAAATTCCGGAGTATGGCACAGAAGCCGGCCGCTACAAGGTGCCTATAATGTTCTATACCCCTGACGGTACCCTCAAGAAAAGGCTGGAAGGCACTATGCAGCAGATAGATATAATGCCGACTATCTTAGGATTATTGGATTATGACCTTCCTTATATTGCTTTTGGAAACGATATGACAGATACTCCGTCAGAAAACTCTTTTGCCGTCGGATGCAATAATGGAGTATTCCATCTGTTCAAGGACGGTTATCTTCTGATGTTTGATGGAGAGAATCCTGTAGCCTTATATTACTATGATACAGACCGAATGCTGGAGGATAATCTATTGGGAAAAGTCGACTGCAAGGATAATCTCTTGCTTCTTAAATCCGTCATTCAGCAATATATGGAAAGAATGACTGCTGCAGATGGACTCTCATTATAAAAAAATCCGACCTCATCTAAAAGAGGTCGGATTTTTTATCTGATTACGCTCCGAAATTATCGTAGAGGATATTTTCAGGCGGAACTCCGAGTGAATCGAGGAGTTTTACTACGGCGCCGACCATCATAGGAGGTCCACACATAAGGTAGAGTGCATCCTCTGGTGCCTCGTGCTGCTTGAGGTAAGTCTCGAACATTACATTGTGAACGAAACCAGCTACGTAAGGTACGCCAGCTGCATCAGCCTCCGGATCCGGTCTGTCAAGAGCGAGGTTGAACTTGAAGTTAGGGAAATCCTTCTCGATCTGATGATAGTCGTCGAGATAGAATGCCTCCTTGAGT
>JAGKTT010000098.1 GCA_021153285.1 Bacteroidia bacterium | reverse complement strand
TATCCGTCGGGATATGAGGAGCTGGTATATTCGGCTGAATTTACCGAGGATTGGTTTCTGGATATTTCAGATATCAGAAAACGTATTGTAGAAATAGAGCAGGGTTATGAGGAATCTTTACAATAGTATTTTGATCCTTCTGCTATGCATAAACACTCTTCTGTCGTGCGAGAAATCACCGATGGAAGACACGGCAGGGTTGAAGGAAGTGAAAATAGCTGTGGTCCTCCCTGAAAAAGACCGTGAGCCTATCTGGAATAATGCTTTGGAATGGGCTGCGGAGAATATCAGGAAGGCAGACATTGGTGTAAAGGTGGTCTATGAGTGGGTGGATGAGGAATCAGCAGATCTTACCAAAGTAGGAACAACCCTTTCAGGGCGCGAGGATATCAGGAGCATCATCGGTTGCAATGTATCTGCAAATACGCAGGCGCTTGCCTTTGCCCTCGCAAGAAAAAAGCAGAATATCAAACCTCTGTTCACTTTCTCGACTTCACAGGAGTTGCCCAGAATCTTCGGGCATCGAGGATTCCTCTGGGGTTTGTGTGAGACTGATATCTCACAGAGTGAAATCATTCTTTCCTGTCTTTCCAATGAGCATCCAGGGCTCAAGAAGGTGGCTCTGCTGGCCTCTGATGATATATATGGACAGACTTTTGTGGATTGGTTTGCCTTTCAAGCAGTGGAACTGAATCTGGAGCCGGTCTGCATCGAGACTTATAAGAAATCCGGCGAGCTTGAAAGTTGTCTTGAGCGGATTATAGACAGCGGTGCTGATGCAGTCGTGTGTGTACCGTCGGCTGCGGAGGATGTGGTACCTGTGCAGAATTATATTGATGATTTCATTTACAATTCGGAATCCTGGCGATATATTGCCTTGATGTTTGCAGATAAGGCATACAATAAATCCATTCTGAGTAGTGAACATCCTGTGGATTTCATTTCCGGACTTGCGCCTGCCAGTCATCCTGGCTCCGGTTTCGATGTTTCCTACGATGCCTTATACGGCAGAGTGCCGTTTGCGGGTGAGGCTCAGGTGTATGATGCGGTACTGATCACCGTTCTTGCTTCCATCTGGGCTGAGAAGAATGATGAAGAGGACCTCAACAAGGCTATAGCGGCTTTGCTCAATGGAACTGCCACGACTCAGGGAGGATGGACAGCCGGTATGATTGCCAATTATCATAGGCAGATTCTCTCTGGCGAGACTCCTGCAATAAGCGGTGCAACGGGAACGCTGGATTTTGATTCACAGTATTATACTACCATCCGTTCGACATCGTATGCCCATTGGATTACTCATAATGGCAAAATGATAATCATAGATTATTACAGCCGAAACAGCGACGGTCATTCTTCTTCGCCTGTAGCTGCCTGGGAGTGGAAGAAGCAACATATGCAGGATGTCAGTGGAAACGGCTATGAAATCGATTATCCTGAGCTGAAGGACAACTACGCGGTGCTGGTGGCTGCATCCAAGGGCTGGAAGAACTATCGTCATCAGGCAGATGTTTTGGGAATGTATCATTACCTCAAAGGAAAGGGATATGATGACGACCATATCATCCTGATCATAGCAGACGATATAGCCTATAACGAAAAGAATCCTTCACAGGGCGTGGTCCGCAGGGAGATAGGTGGAGATAATTTGTATAAAGATCTGCAGATAGACTATAAGTTAGGCGACCTTACTCTTGAGGACCTGAAGCAGGTATTGACCGGTGATTCGTCCGAGGCTTATCCTGTGACATTGGCAAGCAGTGAGAATGATAATGTTCTCTTCTTCTGGAGCGGACACGGAACACAGCAGGGATGGAAATGGAAGGATGAGGATCTGAATGCAGACTTCGCCAGGGCGCTGTTCTCCGATATGCAGTTCCGTAAGATGTTCGCCATTGTCGAGACTTGTTACTCAGGTGTGGTTGCACAGGATTGCACAGGCATCCCCGGCTTGCTGATGATGACTGCTGCCAATCCTTATGAAACATCCAAGGCTGATGCATTCGACAATGAGCTTCAGGCATATCTTTCCAATACTTTTACTTCGTCCATCCTGTCGTGGTTTGAGAGCAATCCGAATACTGTCATCCGCGATCTGTACCTGCATTCGTTTGACAAGACGAACGGTTCGCACGTGATGGTGTATAACTCGGATTATTATGGCAACTTGTATTGGAATGATATGAGTGAGTATTATCCGAAATCTATTAACTAGGAATTCTGTGTGATCTGTTTGAGTAAATGGCTGTAGTATATGATATTTTTAGATTAGGCCCATTTAACCCCTTGACTATCGAATAATTATATTGCAAAGACCTTAAAATTTCGCCGTAACTTCAAGGCAGTTAATTACCTCATTAACACCAGATTAGGAAGCTCTAAGGCCGGATCAGTCGCAAAAGTATGTGTCTAAGGGCTTAACGTAAAATCCTGGCTGTTCAGGGTCCATCAGAACACTGGACCGCTTTCTGAAACGACCCGTTGAGCGGAAAAACTGGCTTGCAATGGCCTCCCGCCGCTCATTGGTACTGATTCCATACCCGTTGAGCGGCTGGAGTGCAGCCAGATGATGATTTTCCGCTCAACGGGTTAGCTGCACCTGTTAGGACGGGGCACCCGCAAGAGTATGTGTCTGCAGATCACTGGATGCCATACATTTGGAAATAGCATTTTTCAATGACCGCTCGGGGTAGTTTGGGCTATTTCAAGCCCGAACGTTACTGAAACCTTCGAACACACGTCCCCTCTCCTCACG
>JAGKTT010000007.1 GCA_021153285.1 Bacteroidia bacterium | reverse complement strand
ACCGAAATGACATAGTCGTTGTTCTGAAGCGCAGCGACAATAGCCTGCAACGCAGCGATATTGCTGTTGGCCTGATCCACCTTATCCTGAAGTTCCTCGAACGCCTTCCATGTAGGGATCTTGAACTGGGTGCCGTCAGCAAGTGTGATGATGACATAGTCAGAAGTGATTTCGATGTCCCGGAACATCGAGTCGCCGTCCTGACCGTCCTGACCCGGAGCACCATCCTGGCCTGGGGCACCATCAACACCATCTTTACCGTCTTCGCCTGTCGCCTTGCCAAGACGGGTCCATTTCAGACCATTGTCATATGAAACATACCAATATCCTTCCTCGATTTTGATCTGAGGAGTCACACCATCCTTACCGTCAGCACCTGGAGCACCTGGAGCGCCATCCGTGCCGTCCTGACCTGGAGCGCCATCAGTACCGTCCTGGCCAGGTGCACCTGGAGCGCCGTCCTGGCCATCCTTTCCAGATGCAGGCACCTTCTCTCCGTTATCATCCAGCAGCCACTCTCCATTTAGCGTCCAATAATACACTCCGTCAACATCCTTCTTGATACCGATCACGGGAGTCTGTCCATCCTTACCATCTGCACCGTCCTTACCATCTGCGCCGTCCTGACCGTCTTTACCGTCCTGGCCATCCTTTCCGTCAGAACCATCCTTGCCATGGTAAATGGTCACAGGATCGGACTTCGAGAAATAAAATGTATAGCCGCTTTCCTTACCACCCTCAACGATGGCAACCACATTTGTTATGTAGTCGTTTGCCTGCAATGCAGTGATGATGCTTTTAAGTGACTCAATATTCGTATTGAGCTGACCGCAGAGTTCCTCCAAGGTCTGGATTCTCTGCTCATGATCATTCAGTTTGTCCCAGATAGGGGTGTGATCATACTGCTCACAAGACACAGCCAGTGCAATGGCTGCAAAAAGCAAAGAGATGTACTTTCTCATAGGTTTATATGTCGATAAAAAGGATAACAAATTTCGTAAATAAATCCGAGAAAACAATGATTTGTCAAATATCCTGTCAACAGACCATCATATGGACAAAAAAAAGACATCCTTCGGGGTTCATGTCATTCGGGGGTGTCTCTTTTTTGTTTACCTATCCAGCTTGCACAGTTGGTATGCATCTTATAGGAAAATTTAAAAAAAGAATTTACCTTTGTTTGAACTCTAAAATGTTTAACCATGAAAAGAATTTTACTTATCGCAGCCATGCTGTTTGCATCGGCTCTTTATGCTTCTGCTGAATATAGCAGATATTATGTCACCGAAACTGTCACAGGTCGTAATGGTATGTATTGCATTCGTATAGACTGGGATGAAAAGCTTTACGAATTGGAGGGTGATGGTAATGAAGGCGAAATCAGGAATTTGAAAGAGGATGGTAATAAGCGTGCTTTTGATGTTTATTTCGATGAGGGATATGGTACCAAGAAGAAGGTGTTGTCAGTCGTCTTTATAACAGAGGACAAGGATACATTCACGATTACAACGATAACTCCTTCAAATGAAAAATCTGTGTATAAATGCTCCTCGAAAGATCCTTATGGACAGGACGATTCGGGATTATCTTCTATAGAGGGAAAGATTGCTGAAAAAGCAAATGCACTTAAGAATGCTATCGGAAAAGGTATAAACAAGGGTATCGATGCAATGAAGCAGAAAAAGGAAGCAAAGAAAGAAGCTAAGGAAAACAGTAACAAGTAATAGATTATGGAGACATCCTTTCGGGGGTGTCTCTTTTTTATTGGTCTCTATCTTATCTACGAAAACGCCCCTTTTCTGGCGGGAACTGTCATTTAACCCTTCACGTCCAAGAAAAGGCCCTATTTTCTGGACGATACCATCAATTTTATCACTCTGTCCATAAAAACGCCCATTTTTATGGACAGGACGACCTCGTGTAATCAATGAACGACCTGTTTCCGATTAGTTGCCAATGGTCACTCACTCCGCAAGACCTTTGGCAGACAGGTTTATAACGTGAACAGCGAAAACTCCGAACTCGCATTAGTTAAGCTAATGGAACTGTTCAATCATAGCAGCATCGCAATCACCAAGCGTTACCTAGGTCTGAGACAGGAAGAGATTTTGGAGACTTATGACTGTCTGACGTTCTGATTTTCCACTAAGGAAAACATCGATATTTACATCTTTTGGCTAAATTTGTCGCGATTTCCACCTTGCAATGGAATGTAAGAGCCTAAGAGTGGGATAAGGCAATGAAGTTCCCACACCTTTATTTATCTTCCTTTGGAAATTGAATAGCATATTATAATAGAATGAGAATAGACAAAGAATTATTAGCATACGAAACTCCTCAGATGAGTGTCATTGAACTGGTGCTTGAGCAGGCAGTGCTTTCTGCATCAGATCCTACTATTACAAACCCTGATATGGGATGGGGTGAATAAATTGTGAAATATATATTATCAATAATAAATGAAAGCTATTTATCATATCAAGGCTTCCTTGTTGGCACTTGCAGCAATGGTTGCCTGTACTGAAATGGAAATTAACAATGAGTCACAAGACTCCACAAATAACGGACTTCTTCAGGAACTGAGCATAACAGGTAAGGACTTCCAATTTGAAGATGCAACCCGCTCGTCTGTGACAATCGGAGAGAGTGGAGCATCCTTCACTTGGGATGATGATGATGTTATCGGAATCTTCCCAGATAAAGGTGATCAGGTTTCATTTGCAATGGATGAGGGAGCAGGAACTCAGACCGCAACATTCTCTGGCGGTGGTTGGGCTCTTAAATCATCTGCAAAATATGCTGCATATTACCCGCATGTTTATGAGAACAGAGATATGACCAAAATCCCTGTAAGTTATGTTGGTCAAACACAAAATGGCAATGCAAATACTGACCATATAGGCGCATATGACTTTATGGCAGCAAGTGTGACAACACCTTCTAATGGTGCAGTTGCGTTTGATATGCAACATTTGGGAGCGTTGGTACAGTTGACAATCACAGTTCCTGAGCCTTCTACATTAACTAAGGTGGTTTTAACTAGTTCAACAGAATTCACAGAAACAGGAACTATTGATTTAATATCTGCTATTCCTGCTATTACTGCTCTTACACAGTCAAATACCTTTGAAATAGTTCTTAATAATATTGCGACAACAGAAGCGAATGAAAACGTAACTATTTATTTTATGGTTGCTCCTATTGATCTGACAGACAGTAAACTTACATCTACAATTTATTTTGATGATGCCCCCACTCGAACAGCAGAATTTATAGGTAAAAAATTACAAGCAGGTAAGGCTTATAAGTTCTCTATTGAAAACTGTCAGTTTCTCGATTATATTGATGAATACGGTGAAAATCACGGCAAAGGAGTTGAAATTGATGGCGTCGTATGGGCACCGGTTAATTGTGGTTATAATAAAGATGATTTCAAATACGGTAAACTCTATCAGTGGGGTAGGAAATATGGTCAAGGATATCATGGTAGATATGAGACACACTATGATGATTCTCATTGGGCCGGGATGCAGAAAGGACCAGTAGACTTGGATACAGGACAGTCACAAAGTGAAATGGGAACCTTCTTTTATAATCCTGAAAGGGGAGATTGGCTTTACCCTTCCCGTTCTGATTTGTGGAATACCGGAACCGAGGCTGCACCGGTCAAGACAGAATATGATCCTTGTCCGTCAGGTTGGCGTGTCCCTACTTATGCTGAATTGCAAAATTTAATAAAGAATCATTCTCAAAATACAAAAAATGAGGCAGGTCAGAATGGATGGTGGTTCAGTGGATCGATAGCATATGGTGAGGAAACCCCTAGGTTATTTTTATGCAAATCAGGTTATCGTCGCGCTTTAGACGGTAATGCATACAGTAGGGAATCTTATGGATTATATTGGTCCTCCATGTCTCGTAAAGCATTGCAGTTTTACGGGGAGAGTAATGTTGGGATAGGTGATCATGATTGTGCAGAAGGTTATGCAATTCGATGTGTTCAGGAATAGCTTAAATAGGTCGGAAGCAATTAAGCCAACCTACCATCAATGGTAAGTTGGCTTTCTTAGTTCTAGAAGCATCCCTTAGGTAAGAAATATTGCTTTAGAATACTCACAGGAATAGGCTTGTAGGTGTTTTCTGTGACTATAGTTTCTTTCACATCATCGAGGATATAGGCAATAGGTCTGTTCAATTCCTCGAAAATCCTCATTGGCTTGTCTGCTTGCCTCTTTCTTTTCTTTAATTTCTTACTATCCATAATTCAAAAATTTTTGAGTGAAACATAAATTCATATACCACATTATATGAAGCGTAGCTGGTCTCTCAAAATAGGATATAGGAAAGTTTGGATGGCGAAGATCAGGAGTTTCTAATCATCTGATTTGGCATACATAGTGCATCACTATCACAAAGTTATCGCAATGAAATGTTGCTTAGTAACAACAGAATAGTTATTTTTGCAAGGAAAGGAGGAGACTTTATGAATTTGATAGAGAACAATAGCCAGAAGATTATCGCTTTATGCAAGAAGCATAAGGTCGGTAAATTGTTTGTTTTTGGCTCGATCCTTACTGATCGCTTCAATGATGACAGTGATGTGGATATGGTGGTGGATTTTGATAAGGTGACTCTGGAAGATTATGCGGATAATTATTTTGACCTCAAATTCTCATTGGAAGACATCTTTGGTAGAGAGGTTGATTTGTTAGAGGATAAAGCTATCCGCAATCCCGTTCTAAGAAGAAACATTGACAACTCTAAAGTCTTGGTCTATGGATGAGTACATTGAGAAGCATTTGATTGACATACAGAATGCTGCTACAGAGGTAGAAAGCTATTTTGCTGATGCTCCTAAACGATTCCAAGATTTTCAGAATGACATACTTAGGCAGAGGGCTGTGGAAAGGAACGTGGAGATTATGGGAGAAGCCATTAACCGAATCCTGAAACATGATCCTGATTTCAGCCTGCCAAATTCAAGGGCAATCATAGCGACAAGGAACAGGGTGATTCACGGCTACGACAGTGTCACCACTGAATTTATCTGGAGCTTGATCATAAGGCATATTCCTGCTTTGAAAAAGGATGTGGAAGCATTACTTTCTGATAATAAGTAAGATATTTTCAGGTAGCGTACATCACACTGCCACTTTATAGATTTACAGTTCTTTTATTTATTGACCAGGAGTGATTATTCTGATATAAAGCAGTGGTTTGCAGGGCTTTAGTGACTCATAAGGCAAATGCTGATACTCAGATTTGAGCGAGTGACCGACACTATGGGTCGTATGCACTCTGACGCACAGTTAGCAGGAAGGAACTAGGCATCGGTAAGAACCCAATGGTAGGTTAAGCGTTGCTTGTGCGGTTGATATACCTACTGCGCTTAATAGGGCAAATCTCAATACTTTATGGAGGCATCCTTTAGAGGGTGTCTCTTTTTGTTTGCCACCTTCGCGGCCAGAAAAACATCCCTTTTTCTGGACGAAGCTGTCATTTTACCCTTCACGGCCAAGAAAAGGTCCTGTTTTATGGCCAGCACCAGGAATTTCAGCGTCTTGACACAGAATTATTCGTCTTGGGCAATAAACTCAGTTGGTCATAATGGCTATTTGTTCAGTGGTTCTAGCACATATTCTGAGTCGCTTTCAAGATTGTATCTTCCGGCAGCTGGTTGCCGGAGCAACGAAGATGGTACTACTGGCGAGCGAGGTGACTACGACTACTATTGGTCTTCAAGGCCGCACAGTTTCTACGCTTACTACATATTCTTCAATAGCAGTAAAGTAGGATCATATACCTACTCCCGTGCGTACGGGTACTCTGTTCGTTGTGTCCAGGAATAATAACAAATTATTATAAACGAAGAAAGCCAACCTACCATCAACGGTAAGTTGGCTTTCTTCATTCTAGAACATTCCTTTCAGTAGGAAACAGGTCATTAGCACCTTATAAGGAATTGCTTTGTAAGTGTTCTCAATTATCACAGCCTCCTTTACATCATCGAATATGTAGGTGACAGGTCTGTTCAATTCCTCTAAAATCCTCATTGGCTTGTCTGCCTGCTTCTTTCTTTTCTTTAATTTCTTACTATCCATAATTCAAAAATTTTTGAGTGAAACATAAATCTACATACTCCATTATATGAAGCATTATGAACCTCTCAAAATGAAATAGAGGAAAGATTGGATCACGAAGCACAGGCGTTTCTGATCATCGGATTTGGCATACATAGTGCATCGCTCCCATAAAGTTATCACAATGAAATGTTGCTTAGTAACAACAGAATAATTAATTTTGCAGGAGAAGTACATTAAAACACTTTGATTATGGCAACTTATACAATTACAGTGAATGAAAGAACCAAGGCTGGTAGAGGTCTTGTAGAGTACCTGCGTAGTCTTGGTGTTATCAATGAAGCGAATGACACCACGCTTAATGCTATTGAGGAACTGAAAACAGGCAAGGTAACAAGATGTAAATCATTTGAGGATTACCTCGCAAGCGTTAAGTAATATGAGAGAAATCATATTCACACATCAGTTCAAGAAAGATCTGAAACTTGCAAGAAAACGAAATCTTCCAGAAGATACATTAAACGAGGTGGTTTTCAATCTTGCTAATGACATTCCTTTGCCAGCAGAAAGAAAAGATCATAGCCTTACAGGTAAACTTGCAGGATATAGGGAATGCCATATTCAACCCGATTGGCTGTTGATATACAGTAAGGAAGATGAGGGAGAACTCCATATTCTTAATTTGGTAAGAACAGGAACTCACTCAGATTTGTTTAAGAAATAGAGATTATTCTGACAACGGGCTTCACGTTGCCACTTTATAGATTTACAGTTCTTTGATTTATTAACTAGGAGTGATTGTTCTGATATAAAGCAGTGGTTTGTAGAGCTTTAGTGGCTCATAAGGCAAACGCAGATACTCAGATCTGAGCGAGTGACCGACACTATGGGTCGTATGCACTCTGACGCACAGTTTGCAGGAAGAAACTAGGCATCAGTAATAACCCAATGGTAGGTTAAGCTTTGCTTGTGCGGTTGTTATACCTACTGCGCTTAATAGGCCTCTCAATACTTTACGGAGACATCCTTTCGGGGGTGTCTCTTTTGGTCTGCACCTCCGCAGCCAGAAAAACGGCCCTTTTTCTGGCCGAAGGTGGCATTTTACCCTTTACGGCCAAGAAAAGGC
Organism: Bacteroidia bacterium; assembly: GCA_021153285.1. Classification (GTDB taxonomy): domain Bacteria; phylum Bacteroidota; class Bacteroidia; order Bacteroidales; family UBA932; genus Cryptobacteroides. The sequence continues at coordinate 54,128 of JAGKTT010000007.1, read as the reverse complement.
CCTGTTTTCTGGCCGGTACCAGGGATTTCACTGCTCTGCCGATGGGTCGTGGAATGGTTGATATATCTGTTTATATTTTGCTGATTAATAACTATCTTTACAAATGGATCATAAAGGAGTATTAATGAATACGAGTATCATTTTAGACGGTGTCAGCGGATATGGAGTGAAACGGATGCTCAGTGCCTTCAAAGAGGATTATAATATGTTTAAACAGATGTCAAAATTCAGTACATAGAGAAGTGCAGAAAGAAATCGGACTGCTTAAGAAAGGTATCTTACTCAGAAACCTCTCGTCACTTACCGGCATATTAAAGGTGAAGGAACTAAGTCTGTCCGAGCTGAGTGATTTATAATCACTTAATAATGAGAAATATATCTAACTTTGAATCTATAAATCGGGAAACTATGAAACGACTGCTGTCTTCAGTTGCATTACTGATCATTTCAAGCTTTGTATGTCTTGCCCAGACTGATGAATCAAGACAGGAAATTTCTGTAAGCTATGGCTATATCACTCTACCTCAAGCCGTTGATCTCATTGGAGCAGGTGGAGGAACATTGCTGGGCGGATTATTAGCAGGAATAGTAGATATAATTGCTCCTGGAAACCAGGATTCTCCCAAAAGAATAGATAATGGGGGCACCGGTGGTTTCAGTTTCCAGTATCTTTATTCTCTCAACAGGACAATAAAACTGGGAGGAACATTTTGTTATGAAAGCACTTGGGGCGAATGGAATAACGGAAGTGACTACCTTATGCATTATCCTGCAATAATGGCGACTTCAAAGTTCGTATGGTTCAATCATAAGCATTTCGGGATGTACTCTAAACTTTCTCTAGGTCTGATGCTGGTCCTTGACGGCAAGAAAGAAGAAAAACCTATTCCGATGTTGGCAGCTCAGGAATCATCAGTATGTATGGAGTTCGGAGGAAAGGCATTACGTGGCTTCCTTGAAACTGGTTGGGGTAATCAGGGTCTTTTAAATTTTGGCGTGAAGTACAGTTTCTGAATGGCAATTTCAGCGTATTATACTAATACATAGCCACTTGCATTTCGGTTCTCTCCCGCCTGTCGGACTGAAATGTATGCCGTAACCATTATCTTTTTGCCAGCTTTGATATATCCCTGCACTCTATTGCAGGTTTCTTATAGCCGTTCTTTACCACTGCTATCATAGCGTCAGCAACTTCGCTCATTCTGTTCCACATACCGACGATCTTGAAGAAGGGGTACATTGCCCAAAAGAAATACTGCATCCTCTGTGCTCTTCTTTATGCGTACCCACATCTGAGTCGTGCTCTTGTAGTTGCCGGCTCCGCTAAGATAGACAAAAGTCATATTCTTCTTTGGTCCTACGACGTCCGCAAAGTGGAGAGGGATATCGTGACTGATTCCCACGTACTGCTCTTCCTTCAGCCCTACGCTGCTGATGCCTGCAATGAAGAATACGGCATCGTAACCCTGGAGTTTCGGATTGCCAGCCGGCAATTCCATAAAGTCAGGGACGATATATTCTTCCAGTTTAGGATGAGAGTGTCCGCAGGCCCTTCTGCTGACGCTGAGCACCTTTTCTATCTCTGGATTGTCCAGACAGGCGAGCATAACGCCCTCACCTTCATACCTTGTACTCCCTCGAGAACCCGAGTAGCGTGCCGGTTATCTGTATTATAAACAGATAAAATCGTTTCATAGTATCTTCAGAATTTTTGAAGATGGTCGTATTGATTCCTTGCAATAAGTCCCATTGTCATCCGGAGATTGATTTCTGAGACGGGTATAAAGACAGGGGAGGCAGTCTTGCAGATCATCTGGTCCACTCCGAGAAATCCTTCATAATGTCCTGCAAGGGTATCAGCAAGAATGGCTTTCAGACCCTCGCGGATGGCAATCAGAGTGTCCCGTGAGATATATCCGGCAATTATATCTTCAATGTCATCGTTACTTGCAAGGATGTTTCTGTTGTAAGCACCGTTCCTGGATTCGAACAGGGAATAACCGATGAAATCGATGCCTTCACAATGGCATTCGAACAGCATAGCGCATTCCTTTATTATCTCGAACCGTTGCTCGACTATCACGGAGCCCTGTTTGTCAATGGTTTTTCTGCACCATCCTGTGTCGCTCTCGGAAAGTCCTTCCCTGATAAATCGGATTCCTTTCCCGCTGCCTGACAGCGGTGACTTCAGCACTGCGCTGCCATTGGCTGATATGAAAGCCTCAATCTCACTGAGACTCGTGGCAACGATTCTGTAATCCGGTCCGATGACCTGTGAATCCCCGCAGCTTAGTCCTGAATGCACATCCAAGGCAAACTCACGCCTTGAGTAAGTGCGTATGAATTGCAGTTCTTCTTCTGAAGGCAGGGTTGCCGGATCGATGCCTTCATTGATGAGCCTTTTCTTCAGAGAGGGATTCCATCCCCAAGGGATAATCTTACGGCGTTGCTTGTTGGGCCGCCTGAGATGTTCAGACAGAGCAAGGTTCTCTTTCGCAAATCCCACCGCAGACCTTGGGGGCACGAAGTTCTCGTCCCCATTGGCAATGCACAGGTCGTGCTCCGGATTGAAGATATAGATGTGCTCTGACATTCTTATTGGTTATCTGCGTTTCATTCCTATGTGACTTGTCCGGGTCTTATGACAGTTCCAGGTGAGACAGGCAATGTCAAGATGCAGAAAATGGTATGTTCCGGAGGTCATCACAGTACAACAAAGATACACATTTTGCAGAGATTGGAGGAGAAAACATAGACATTCACATCTTTTGGCTAAATTTGCCGAGATTTCCATCCATAAATGGAATGCAAGAGCCTAAGAGTGGGATAAGGCAATAAAGTTCCCACACATTTATTTAATCTGCTCTCTCGGGAAATTGTCAGGACACAAATAATCTACAAATGGAATTAAAAGAATTGTCAGTCAACTATATAACTCCTCATATGGAGATCATCGATATGGAAGTTGAAAATGCAATATTGTCAGCTTCTGATGCTAATGTGGAAAATCCTGTTGAAGGAGAAGAGTCTGATTGGTAAATAAAAATCTTTATGAAGAATCTTTTATCGTTTTTGCTTCCAGCTGCAATATTGCTCAGTGGATGCACCCAGGAAGAGTTAAGGAATAGCCAGCCCGATTTTCAGGATGGAAGGACATTCACAGCCTCATTTGAACAGGACCGGACCCGCACTTATGTGGAAGACGGCAACCTGCTACGCTGGACTGCCGGTGACCAGATTTCTCTGTTTGACGGAAATACTCTGAACCGTCAATATAAGTTTGACGGTGAGACTGGGGACAATTCCGGTACTTTCTCGATTGTCAGCAAGCCATTCGGTACAGGCAATGCCTTGAGCGCCAATTATTCAGTATATCCTTATTCGTCCGATGTAAAGATTACAGAGACCGGTGTGATTACAGCCACGTTGCCGGCAGAACAGAGCTATGCATATGACTCCTTTGGACTCAGTGCCAATACAATGGTGGCGGTAACTAAAGATATTGATGATACATTCCTGAAATTCAAGAATGTATGTGGCTATCTGAAGATTCGGTTATATGGCGATGACATCACAGTGAAATCAATATCATTGACAGGCAATGACAATGAAGGACTCGCCGGTAAAGCATCGGTAGCGACTGCTTATGGAGATGAGCCTAAGGTCGTAATGTCTGATGAAGCGACATCAAGTATCACATTGAATTGCGGAGAAGGTGTTAAGATCGGATCGACAGCAGAAACTGCTACTGCTTTCTGGATTGCCGTTCCTCCTACGACTTTCGAACGAGGCTTTGAGATTACCGTTACAGATATCAATGGTAATACATTGACTAAATCTACATCCAATGAGATTACTGTCGAAAGAAATGTAATCAAGCCTATGAAGGCTATAAAGGTTAATCTGGATGCTCTTGATCTTCCGGATGGTTCTGCATTCAATACGATCGTAACTGCGTATATACCGGATGCCGAGGCAATAACAAAAGTGAAATTCATATCAGACAGTCAGAATACAGACGGGATATTGTTCCATACGGATGGAGATGGAACCAGAGGATATCTGGTAACAAATGGAGACTGTCTTGAGATTCATACGTCTGCAAATGTTTTTATGGCTCATCAGGACTGCTCGAATATGTTTGGCGGTTATACGGATGCCAATTGGTCGATTACTCCATTTTATTTTATCGAATCTATTGATTTTGGTGCGAATTTCAATACGTCTCGGACAGTCGATATGTCTTCGATGTTTCAGGAGTGTATATCGCTTGAAACTCTTGATCTCCGAAGTTTTGACACATCGAATGTTATAGATATGAGTTGTATGTTCAGATGGAGTGAGGCATTGTCTGATCTGGATATATCTGAATTTAACACTGCGAAGGTTACTGCAATGGATGAAATGTTCTATGGATGCACAGCACTTGCGTCTGTGGATGTTTCAGGATTTGACACATCTGAAGTCTCTGATTTTAGCTCTATGTTTTCGATGTGTTCCGCATTGTCATCTGTTGATGTGAGTGGCTTCAATACTTCTGGTGTGACTGATATGAGTCATATGTTTTCAGAGTGTTCCTCGCTGAAATCCCTGGATGTATCTGGTTTTGACACCTCGAATGTTACAGATATGAGTTATATGTTCAAGGGATGTACAGGACTTGAATATCTGGAGGTAAGTGGTTTCGATACTTCAGAAGTTATCCGTATGAGTTGTCTCTTTGATGGCTGCTATTCACTGAAATCTCTTGATGTATCGGACTTCAATACATTAAAGGTTACAGGAATGGGGGCGATGTTCAGGGATTGTTCTTTATTGAAATCATTGGATGTCAAAGGATTCGATACTTCGAATGTCCGGGATATGGGAGGTATGTTCAGCGGCTGCGCTTCTCTGGAAAGTCTTGATTTGTCCCACTTTACATTTGATTTATACCCATCAGTTGCAGATATGTTGAAAATGACAGGCTCTGAGGCTGCAGTGTCTCCTATTCTCGTTAAAGTCTCAAAAGACGGCTGCATCTACCTTACTCAGGTTACAAATAACTGCAATATAGACTCAATGTATGCAAAGTTTGTAAATGAAGATGGCAGCGATTGCAGTTATGAGCAAGATAACAGAATTTATAATTATCAGACGATGGCAGTTAAGCCTGAACTTGATGAATATAATGTCTATCTGATCCAATCTGCCGGCAACCTGAAGTGGTTTATGGAGAATTGCGAGGGAGAATATAGTAGAGCGCATTATAGATTGACAACAGATATCATCTCATATAATATATACTGGGAGCCAGTGTGGTTTGGTGGAGTGTTTGATGGAGGAAACCATTCTATCGCAAACCTGAAATACTATGGTTATGAAAACTTGGCATACGGATTCTTTGATAATCTATATGGCACTGTAAAGAACCTGATTCTGATAAATCCTAAAAGCAGCCAGAGCGGCGATAATGACGCTTACGGAATGAATTCCGGTCTGCTGGCAGCAACATCCAGCGGTTCGATTATCAATTGTGCAGTAATTGGCGGCTCTCTCAGTATTTCCAGCACAAGTAAAGCCTGGGCAACCGGTGGTGGAATGGTGGGATGTCTGCAGAGTGGGGCAGTGATGAAAGGCTGCTATGTCAGCGGAGTCAAGATCGAAGGAATGCACAAGCGTAACGGAACATATATCGGAGGCCTTGTTGCTCAGGTTAATTCAGATGGTTCGACCATAACCTCTTGCTATACTAAAGATATCACGCTGAAAGGAAATGATGGATGCAGCATCGGTACATTAATCGGACATACTAAAAGTTCCGAAATCACTATAAACTCCTGCTATTACGATAATTCCGGCACGGCGATAGGTGGCAGTTATTCTTCAGACAATATTGTTACCGATGCTTTAGAAGCATTGACAGACGATAATTTTGCTGCTGCCATAGCTCGTATGAATATTTATCTTACGGATTGTGATTATTTATTTGATGAAGACGGCTCTTTTGTAAGGAATGACAATCAATAATGTGAAGTTCATTACTACGGTTAAATATATAAGAAATGTTAAACCGTTTACAGGTGGTGATGAGAAAGAAACATATGCCAAATGATCCCAGTACAAGATTCGGCGCTCTGAAAGACAATCCTTCAGATATTGAGAGCATCCGGGAATATCTGCATCTCTATCGAGGAGAGGATGTAGCCCTGAATGATGATGTGTGCCGGGATATTGACCTTGATGATTTGTTCTGCTATGCTGACCGATGCATTACGCCGGTCGGAGAGCTGATGCTATATGACAGGTTCAGACAGATGAAACGGAGCCGAAGGGTAGCTGACGATGAGGATGATATTTCGAAAATGAGGGAAGATGCGGGTTTCAGGGTGAAAGTGGAAGCCGCTCTAAGCGCGGTCAATGAGAGGAAAGGATTGTCAATGCACGCCCTGCTCAATATGAAGGTGAGGATAGAAAAGTGGCATCGGTTCTCCTGGCTCATACCGGTAGTGGAATGGGTGACATTGGTGCTGATGATCCTTTATCTTCATCCAGCGATTGCCATAGTGACCGGATTGGCGGCTGTGAGTTTCAATATTTATGTACATTATCGTAACAAGATATATGTGGATCTTTTTATCCGACCGCTCATTCAATTGGATCAGATCAGAGGTGCAGCGGTAAGATTGTCTGAAATTGACAGGTTCAATTCTCTTCAGAAGGTAGATAACTCAGTCAGGAATCTGTCGAATCTTTCCCGAAAACTTAGGATTTTCAGTCTCAACGGAATTCTGGAGTCTGATGTGATGATAGTTTTATACGGCTTGGTCGAACTGCTGAAGATAATCTTCTGTGTCGAACCGATGATGACTTACCGTATCTTGAGGGAAATAGATGATGTAAGCAAGGATTTCAGGACGCTTCTCGAGTATATAGGAGGATGGGATGTGATCTATTCTATAGCATCCTTCAGGACCTGGATGGATTCCTGCGGATTCGTCAGATCATCTCCCGAATTCGTTCAGGAACGTAGAACCCTGAATGTTGAGAATATTTACCATCCTCTTATAAAGGATTGTGTGTCAAACAGTATCAGGATAGGAAAGTCTGTGGTTATCACAGGTTCCAATATGTCCGGCAAGTCTTCCTTCATCAAGACTCTTGCAGTCAATATTGTATCTGCATATGCGATGAATATGTGCTTCTCGACCGCAATGTCATTGTCGGAATGCAGGATAAATTCGGTACTTTCCGTTTCTGACAATCTTGACGAAGGCAGGAGTTATTATATGTCTGAGGCTCAGAGGATCAAGGCAATAATCGACAGATGCACATCCTCTGATGGTTCTCTTACCGACTTTGTATTCATTGATGAGATATTCAAAGGAACCAATACGGCCGAGAGAATCTCCATCGCGGATGCTGTCATAAGGTATCTTTCTGCATTGGAAAACACTCTTGCAGTGGTCTCTACGCACGACATCGAATTGGCTCGAGGACTGGAGGAATTCCTAGATACCTATCATTTCAACGAGACTGTCGATGCGGAAAAGATACTATTTTCCTATAAACTTCTCCCGGGAGTCGTATATACCAGAAATGCGATCTCCTTGCTCAGATTATGTGGCTATCCGGAGTCGATTCTCCATCAGGCAGAGGCAAACGCAAAGAAACTGGCTGATCAACGTGAGAAATAATTGAGATTTTCAGATCCCGGTTTCAGCTCCCCTTGCTCGATCTTATGGATGATCTCCACGACCTTGTCATTCATTGGGGTAGGGCATCCCACCTTTCTACCATAGTCTGAAACTGCACCGTTGATGGCATCCACCTCGGTAAGTTTGCCTTTCTCCAGATCCTGGAGCATACTTGCCTTGAGGCGTGCGTGCTTGCGGATGGCGATCGGAATGATGAAGAATGAAACGGCCTTCTTCAGACCTCCCTTATAGTCGAGAAGCTTGACAATGTCCTTTCCCTGAACAGGTTCGATCCTGATTCCTCCCTTTGCACATACGTCAATACATTCTTTGATCAGGGCCTGCACTATGCGGCGGGATTCCTTCGGACCTGCTGCCTCACCGAAAGTACAACCCAGGACAGCACTCATACCCGAGAATGCCGCATTGATAAGAAGCTTGCTCCAGCGGGTGCCGATGAAATTCTCTTCCACATCGACTGTGCCCATCATTTCCAGCAGCTCCTTGACCTTGGCGAAGTGACTGCTCCGCTTCGCAGAGATAGAACCCAATGAGAAGGACAATGCGTCGGGTTCGCTGGTCAGCTCGCATACTCCCGGACCCTGCATTGTCGCACCCCAGGCTACGGTACATCCCAGCACTCTTTCCTCTCCCAATATATCTGCGATCAGCATTTCCGGAAGACCGTTCTGGAATGTGACGAGCACTCCGTCGGGTGCGAGGTATTCCTTCAGCATCTGCACGACCTCCTTATTGTTCTGCTGCTTGGTCATCAGGAAAATGATCTCGTATTGACCTGACATCCGGTCCGGTGTGTATGCTGTGACCTTCTGTGTGAATTCCATTGTACCAATGACCCTGGCACCATTTGAGTTCAATGCTTCGACGTGGGCTTTGTTGCGGTTTATAAGTTCGATAGGCTCTCCTGCCTTATTGATGAATGCTCCGAGGATTGTGCCCAATGATCCGGCACCGTATATTGCTGTGCGCATATTTTTCTTTATTGATAGGTTATTAATACATTGTAAAGGTAGCAACTTATTTTTAAAAAAGTATATTTCTTGGAAAGTCTCAAGTGAGAACTGTGCCATAGGCTTAGAAACAAATGTTTTTTTCACTATATTTGAATGCCCCAAACCATAAACGATAGAACAATGAAACTGAAATCGATTCTTACAGGCATTCTTGCCATTGCTGGGACAATTGATGCAGCTGCCCAGCATTCTACGAAGGTAGTCAGCTATCTGGAGGTCTACGACCTTGAAACAAGGACGCATCAAATCGTAAAGGAATTTCCGTTCCTTATCGAGGCTCCTAACTGGACACCGGATGGCAAATGGCTGATAGTCAATAAGAATGGCCGTCTTTATAAAATTTCTCCTGATGGGTCTACTGACTTGATCGAGATCAATACGGGTTCGATCAATCAATGTAACAATGACCACGTGATTTCGGCAGACGGCAAGTGGATCGCACTCAGCAGCAATGATCCTGCAAGCAAAGGGTGGAGCTCGTATGTGTTCACCGTGCCTTTTGAAGGCGGCGAGCCTAAGAAGATAACCCCGATTGGTCCAAGTTATCTTCACGGAATCAGTCCTGACGGAAAGACAATTGCCTATTGTGCATTCCGAGGTCCTGATAATGAGGCGGATGTTTATGCGATGCCGGTAAAAGGAGGAAAGGAAGTGCGGTTGACCGATGCCCCCGGTCTTGATGATGGCCCGGAGTACAGTATGGATGGCAAGCATATCTGGTTCAACAGTGTCAGGACGGGCAGGATGCAGGTGTGGCGTATGAAGACCAATGGCAAGCAGCAGACCCAGATGACATTCGACGAGAATATGAACTCGTGGTTCCCTCATATTTCTCCGGACGGAGAGAAGGTGGTTTATATCGCATATCACGATTATGAACTCGCACCGGGAGAACATATTGCCAATCTGAATGTACAGCTCAGGATGATTCCGGCTGAAGGAGGTGAGCCTGAGGTTCTTGTGGAACTCTTTGGCGGCCAGGGTACTATCAATGTCAATTCGTGGAGTCCGGACAGCAGGAAGTTTGCTTATGTAAGCTATCGTCTGGAAGAAGAGATCACTGCCCCAAAGAGAGAAATGGCTGTTCAGCTCTATTCTGCACGTCAGCTCATAGGAACACCGGAGCTTTTCGCTAAGAATCATAAATATGTGCTCGGACGCCTTGCCCAGATGGGTTATACCGGTGCTGAGGCTGCAAGTTATGACAACGGCAGATTCTCAGGAATGGAGCCGGAGGATTTCAGGACAGTATTGAATGAAGCCGGACTGGAGTTTATGTCATCCCATACTACCAGACCGCTTACGGCTGCTGAACTTGCTTCAGGAGATTTTACAGAAGCTCTCAAATGGTGGGATCTCTGTATCGAGACCCATAAGAGGGCAGGTGTTCCAAGACTGGTGATGTCGTATTCTCAGAAACTTTCGAATGAGCAGGAACTTAAGGTTATGGCGGAATATCTCGATGCAATCGGAGCTAAATGCAATGCTGCAGGCATTCGTTTCGGCTATCATAACCACGCTCACGAATTCGAAAGAATCGGCGATACTACAATGATGGATTATTTCCTTGCCAATACGGACCCGGCGAAGGTTTTCGTTGAAATGGATGTATATTGGGCAGTGGTAGGAGGTGCTGCTCCGGTGGATTATATGAATAAGTATCCGGGTCGCTTCGAGGTACTTCACATCAAGGACAAGAGGGAGATAGGCCAGAGTGGAATGGTCGGTTTCGAACCGATTTTCCGTAATTTCCCAAAGGCTGGAACTAAAGCTATTGTCGTGGAGATGGAAGATGCGAGCTCTCCGAACATCCTTAAAGGCCTTCGCGAAAGTGCTCTTTATCTCAGGAATGCAAAATATTGATGATCATAGATATGATTAGATTCGGAGTAATCGGGACAGGAAGAATCAGTGACTGGGTCCTGAAAGGTGCGGCTCAGGACCCAAGAATCACAGTTACAGCAGTATGCTCGAGAACGGAGGACGCGGCTAAAGTTTTTATAGCGCGTAATCCGTTGGCGGAGAGAGCAAAGGTATATACATCAGTAGATCAAATGGCTGCCGATCCGGATGTCGATGCAATATATATAGGTACTCCGAATCAGACCCATTGCGAATATACTCTCAAAGCACTTGAAGCCGGCAAGCACGTGCTTTGTGAAAAGCCATTGGCGCTGAATGCCGTTGAAGGAAGAAAGATGATTGAGGCTGCCGAGGCCAGCGGTTGTCTTCTTATGGAAGCTATGGTGTCTACTCTGAATCCGAATTTCCGTGTTGTGGCCGACCGTATCGCCGAGATTGCTCCTGTGCGTCAGTACAGTTCATATTTCTGCCAGTACTCCACCAAGTATGAAGCCTTGAAAAGGGGAGAGGTGGCTACGTCTTTCAAGCCAGGAACCGCCGGGGCATTGCGTGATGTGGGCGTTTATACCTTGTATCCAATGGTAGCTTTGTTCGGTAAGCCGTCCAAGATACAGGCCAATATGCAGACAGTCACTACTGCAGAGGGTGTTTCTGATGTCCAGGGAACAGCTTATCTGGGCTATGATGGAATGGATGCAGTTCTGGCCTGGTCCAAGACATACGACAGTTTCCAGCCGACTGAAATCGCAGGAGAAAAGGGTAATCTGATATTGGACGAGATCCATATTGCCCGAAAGGCTGAAATCATTCCGCACGCAACACCGACTTCCGGACAGGGACCTAAGCCAGGTCGTACTCTTGTCAGTGAAGGACTTCCGTATAATGAGTATTATTATGAATTCAAGGAATTCGCCGATCTTATAGAAAAAGGTCTGAAGGAATCCTTGCAGAATTCTCTTCAGACCTCTCTTACTGTTCTTGAGATTATGGATGAGATCCTTGCTGCTCATCTACCGGGTCAGCTTCTCTGGCCTGATCGAAAAGAGCCTTCATTGTAGGGTTCTTGTAGGTAAGCTTCCTGATGGTAAGGTCTTCAGCCTTGTCGTGTGCCAGGCGCAGATTGTTTTCGGAACCCATAAGCGCTTCTTTTGTCTTCTGAAGCGCCGCAATGGATTTGTCGATCTCCTTGATCGCTTCCTGGAATCTCCTGCTGGCAAGCTCATAGTTCTTGCCGAATTTATCCTTGAATTCCATAAGCTTGCTCTCGAAGTTGGTGATGTCTATCGACTGACTTCGGGCAATGGCCAGTTCTCTTTTGTACTCGATAGACTTTCTTGCAGCATTGGAAAGGAGGGTGACTATCGGCATAAAGAACTGAGGACGTATGACGTACATTTTCGGGAATCGGTATGAAACATCGACGATTCCATTGTTATAAAGCTCGTTATCAGGTTCCAGGAGCGATACAAGCACGGCATATTCGCAGCCTTTTGCCCTTCTGTCCGCGTCAAGTTTCCTGAAAAAATCCTCGTTTTTGTGCTTGGTGGCAGTCTCATCCATTTCGTTCTTCATCTCGAACATTATGGAGATATACTCAGTGTCACCGTCGTAGTCCCGGAATATGAAGTCTCCTTTGCTGCCACCAGAGGCGTCATTGTCCTTTTCAAAGTAGGCATTAGGGAAAAGAGGACGCATCTGGCCATTGAAGATATTGCTGCAGTGGGCTTCGAGGGTCTCGCCGACCATCTTTGTGGACATTCTGATCTTCAGGTCCTTATAGTAGTCCACCTGCTCCTGTGCCAGTTTCAGCTTGGCCTCGTACTCATCTTTGAGCGCTGTCTTCTGAATCTCAGCCTTGCTCTGGGCCAGACTATTCCTGTTTTTGAGCTCCGCAATTTCCATATCTTTAGAGCTTTTGACCATCATTATAGCTTTTTCCTTCTCGGATTCGTTGATCTTTATGGTGCTCTGCAATGAGGCTATTTCCAGATTTTTGGCGGATACGGCTTTCTCGATTTCCAGCCTGGTCTTTTCCTGTATGCCCTCCAGGCTGGCCTTCAGACGGCTGATTTCCTGTTCTTTCTCAAGGATAGCCTTTTCCTTTTCATTGATCTTTTTCCCGAAATTCTCGCGGACTTCTGCATCCTTGACCTTCTGCCTGGCATCCTGAATGCCCTGCATCTCCCTAAGGCGGCGTGCAAGCTCTTCTTCAAACTCTGCATTCCTCACCTGGCTGACTATTGACGCATAGTCCGCTTCATCTACTGTAAATACATTCCCGCATTTCGGGCATTTAAGCTCTTTCATATGGAACTTTATCTGGTTTACCATTTATTATAGTGGATGTTTTCCGGTTTCCATTTGTCCCTTGGCTGAGTGCTTCCGTCGTGATGTCCGATCGGAATCGTGCAGAGAGGCTGTACGTCAGCAGGAAGACCGAGGAATTCGCCAAGCGGTCTGGCAAGTTCCATATTCGGATATACTCCTGTCCACACAGCTCCCAGTCCTAATGCTTCTGCAGCCAGAAGGATATTCTGAGTTGCTGCCGAACAATCCTGCTGCCAGTAAGGATTTTCCTTTCCTTCGAACCAGGCCGTTTCACCGCATACGACGATTGCAAGCGGGGCCTGCTTGAGCATTTTTGCGTAAGGGAGAATTTCGGCCATTGCATCAAGCCGCTCGCGCTCTGTGACAACCACGAATCTCCAAGGCTGATAGTTTACTGCTGTAGGCGCAGCCATTGCCGCCCTTAGCATTGTTTCGATGTTTTCGTCAGATACCGGTTCTGATGTGAACTGACGTACGCTTTTTCTGTTGTGGATGTTTTCGAGGACAGCGTCCGCAGGGCTGCCTCCAGAGTTTGTGCAGGAATTCATAGTCGTAAGTGTCAATGCCGCGAGGACGATAAGTAAAATTCTGTTTTTCATAGTATTGAGTTTAAAGCATCATATATCTCAGCTTCGTTTTCATAAGGATGGATGCAGAAATACGGATTGCCGGTCAGCATTGCCGAGAGCTGGGCCTTGCTTCTGTCGTAGAAGATGTGGCAAGGCTTGCCGATCTTCTCGGCATATGCCATTTCGTATCCTACTCCTAAAGACGGGCACGTACATTCCGCGATGACTATATCGCTTTCGCGCAGCCAGGCTGTATCTTGATCGTATATGTCAATATCCCTTTTACCCTGTTCCATAAGGTTCAGATGAGGGCTTCCAATATGTTCTGTCAGGACAATATTGTCTTTCTGCATATGTTTTATAAGCCTTCCGTACAGTTCCGCATCAATACGGCCGCCGCGGATGGATCCTGCAAAATAGATCTTCTTCATATTCATATCTTGATTTTTTCCAACAATCCTTGACATCCTGCCATAACATCCTGATATGTCTGCTCGAAATCCCCTGTATACCAAGGATCAGCCACATCGCGGCATAGTCCGGCAAACTCCATCATCATATGCACCTTCCCTGTTATGTCCGAATCTTTCAAAGTATCACCTGCAGCCACTTCAGAATAATCTCCTACGATTCTTTCCAGCCACCTGAGGTTCGATCTGTCCATAACGATGATCAGATCCTGTTCTTTAAATTCAGCGGGTGAAATCTTGTGTGCGCTGTGATTACCGAAGCGCACTCCCTTCTCGCGAAGTTTTCTTTGTGCAGGAGGATAGATCGGATTGAACCATTCCTCATCGGAAACAGCTCCCGAAGAAATATCGAAATACTTTTCCAGGCCGGCCTTTTCCACCAGATCCTTCATCACATATTCAGCCATCGGACTTCTGCATATATTGCCGTGGCATAGAAACATTATCTTGACCATACAGATATTCACATTATCTTGTAAAGGTAAGAAATGGCAGGGACAATTGCAATACCGTAATCATCTGTGGCGGATGGGGCATTTTGATAGGGAATGAACAAAGAGAGCTTTTTTTCAGTGCAATGCAGCGCTCGGGCCTGAATCGTGCAAAACTTGCTTATTTCAAGGCAGTCGCAGAAGTATGTGTCTAAGCATAAGCGACACCGTCGGTCCCTAAATAAGGCAAATCGTCTTCCCACGCTCACAAAAACATCTCTATTGATACCAAAACGGGAGCGTCGGTATCTGAAAATCAAAGAAGATGCACCGACGCTTCAATTACATTGCACCGTGGCCGGCAAATATGGCCGCTGACTGCTCAATCACGCTGTGATATTTCTCCAGCGGTGCGTCCCGATATGGCTTACTCTGCTACTTCCGGGACATTAATGATGACCATTATAGAGTAAACGAGCATATCATTACTTTTGATACGGTATTTGCATAATTCCCGGATTGTATGTATTTTTATGAATTCTAAATATTGAACATTATGTTGAAGATCGGAGACAGAATGCCTGATTTCGAAGTTGTGGATCAGGACGGCAATAAGGTCAGTTCGAAAGACCTTATGGGAAAGAAAACAGTGGTTTATTTCTATCCTAAGGACAATACAAGCGGATGTACGGCAGAGGCTTGCAGCATCAGGGACAGTTATGAGGCTCTTCTTGCGAAGGGATACAATATCGTCGGAGTAAGCAAAGACAGCGCGGCATCACATAAGAAATTCATAGATAAATATGAATTGCCTTTTACTCTTCTTTCGGATACTTCCACTCAGATGCTTCAGGCTTTCGGGGCCTGGGGAGAGAAGAAGATGTATGGAAAGACAGTTTTCGGTACTATCCGCAGGACATTTATTTTCAACGAAGAAGGAATCCTTGAAAGAATAATCGAGAAAGTCGACACCAAAAACCACGCAGACCAGATACTGAATTAATCTATAAATTTCTTACCTTTGCCGACCTTTAAGTCAAATTTATGAAAAGAATATTGCCATTGGTGCTGGCTCCTGTGCTGGCTTTCATCGGGTGTCAGGAGGAACCTGTAGGTCCTGGCGTGAACAGCCCCCTTCATCCTGCCTTCAATGTTACATTGGAAAATCTATCTGAGACCAAGACGGAATTAAGTCAGGACAATAAGGTCCTTTGGTCAGAAGATGACCAGATCATTGCTTTCGAGGCTACCACTGTCGGATCTAAGTTCAAGGTCTCGACTGAGGCGGTCGGAAAGACTTCCGGTATTTTCGAGTATGTGGAGACTGTGTCAAACAAGGATGTTACAGAAGCCTCGATTTCTGCTAATGTCGCATATTATCCTTTCGATAAGTCGGTAATATGTAATGAGACTTCTGCCGGTGTGTATCTTCTGGAAGAAGTGGAACTCCCTGAACATCAGGCTTATGCCAAAGAATCATTCGGTCCTGAAGCATTCCCTATGGTGGCAGCAGGCAAGGCTGACAGCCGCAATCTTGCATTCCGCAATGTCTGTGGAGCGATTATGTTCCAGATAAAGGGTGATGTGACTGTCGCTTCGATCAATCTCAAGGGCCACAATGCCGAGCCGCTTTCCGGAGAAGCTGAAATCACTGCATATGCGGACGGTAGCGCACCTGAGATTGAAATGAAATCCAAGGCTTTGACAGGCGTGAGCCTGAATTGCGGAAACGGCGTAAGTCTTTCGAAGACCGCAGCCACTGAATTCATCATTGCCGTTCCTCCGACAGTATTTGAAAAAGGCTTTACTGCGGTGATCAACTCGACAGACGGAAAGTCAATGGAATTCAAAACC
This sequence comes from Bacteroidia bacterium, assembly GCA_021153285.1. Classification (GTDB taxonomy): domain Bacteria; phylum Bacteroidota; class Bacteroidia; order Bacteroidales; family UBA932; genus Cryptobacteroides. Next base: position 37,903 of record JAGKTT010000007.1, on the reverse strand, counting down.
GACAAGTCCAATACCGTCAAGCGTTCTGCCATTCTGAAGATGCCGGAAATCACATTCGAGGACGGTGACAAGACTTTCCAGTCGGTATTCATCAATGATCCGGGCATTACCTATGTATGGGACGAGAGTGTGATTCCTGAGATTACCATTCATATGACAAAGGATGAGTGGAACAAGCTTCTCAAACGATACGATGAGTTCGACCATAACGTGGATTATTTCCACGCCGACTTTACATATAAAAAAGGAGACGAGGTGCATTTCATCGAAGACGGTGGAGTGAGACTCCGCGGAAATACATCACGCAGAAGACCTGAGGGTAATAGAGGACAGGATCATAATTCCGTGAATCCAGACTGGCATCACTGCCATTTCGGAATCAATTTCCGCAAATATCATAAGGATAATGACCATACGATCAACGGTATCCGCAAAGTGAATCTCAAATGGTTCAAGGATGATCCTTGCTATGTGCGCGAGCTTTACAGCTATGATCTTTTCAGAAGATATGGAATCTGGACAGCGGCTCACGATGTATATTGCCGTGTATGGCTGGATATCGAGGGTGACGCAAAGCCTGCATATTATGGTGTATATGAGATGATCGAGCCTGTCGATGACAAGTTTGTGGAGAAACGTCTTGACGGAATGTTCAAGAAAGAGGATGGTTTCCTGTGGAAGTGTGTATATGGCGTGAACGGTCCTGCTGATCTGAGAACTGATGGCGGAAATTCTGCACCGTACTCGAAAATGAACTGGGATCAGGATAATGGAATCAATTATACCTATGAGTTCAAAGGAGACGAGGAGGATTTCGAGGCTGCAAAGATCCAGCTTGGAGATTTTATGCAGAAGCTGAATGGAAAGAGCGATGAAAGCTTCTACCAATGGATAAATAAGGTATGCGATGTCGAGCTCCTTCTCAAGACCTATGCTGTGAATGTAGCTCTCGGAATGTGGGATGATATGTGGAACAACGGAAACAATTATTATCTGTATTTCAATACTACCGACCAGTATGACTACGAAGTGTTCTTTATCCCGTATGATTACGACAACTCCATCGGTACAAGCTCCAACTGCGGAGTCCAGAGCGATGCCGGCCGTCAGGATCCGTACAACTGGGGTGACAGCGGTCTCCTTATGGAAAGGATGATGAAGTTCAACGATTTCAAGCAGATTTACAAGGATGCCTTGAAGGAACTTGCAGATCCGGCTAATGATCTCTTCCATATGAATGCCAGTGTTCCGCGAATCAAGGCTTGGCAGGAGAAGATTTCTCCTTATGTCAGCAATGACACAGGTGAAGATATGTGGATAGAGGACAAGCCTGCAGGCTGGGGAAATCACGGAGAATATCGTCTTATGGACACAGGAAGCAATAATTTCTTCAAGGTCAAGACGGAGACCATCAATAAGATGAGATAAAAATTTTTTCTCGGAAAAATCGGTTTTACACCAAATTTGTATAAAGGCGTTTCGTAGCACATTTAAATTAGTGGTTATGAAACGTCTTAAATTATTTTGGGGAGCTGCGGCTCTTGCAGCTGTCGCTTTGACAGCATCACCTGCGGTCAATGCGCAGGAAAACGGAAACAGGGATGAATACGGCAAGATCGTAAGAGGCCCTTATCAGACAAACTCCTTCGGCGATAACTGGTTCATCGGCGCCGGCGGTGGTATCAACGTCTTTCTGAATGACGGCTACAAGACCAATATCGGTCCAAGCATCGATGCCGGTCTTGGCAAGTGGTTTACTCCTACTGTCGGAATGAGGGTCGGTTATTCCGGCTTCAATACAAACTACTGGGCAGACCAGCCTTCGGTGCTTGGACGTACTCTCGATCAGGAGGAAGGCAAATATCAGCAGAAGTTCGGATATATGTATTTTCACGGTGATTTCCTATGGAATATCTCTGATGCCATAGGAGGCTATAAAGAGACCCGTTTCTGGGACTTCGTGCCTTATCTCCACGCGGGGTATTTCAGAGCATACGGACTTGATGGCGCTGATTATGACAATAATGAAATTGCAGCCGGTGCCGGACTTCTCCACAATCTCCGTCTTACAGACAGACTGGATATCATTGTAGATATGAAGGCTATCATTGTGAACGGAAGAGTTAGCGGCTCTGATGGTGTTGCAGTGATTCCTTCTGTAACAATGGGACTTGCAGTAGATATGGGATGGCCGAATTTTGTACGTACCTCGACAGTCATCGGTGCATTGGAAACCGCTGCTGTGGATCAGATGGCTGCCCTTGAGGCTGCTGCTGTCGCGCTCGAATTGGCGAATGCTACTCTCGAACAGGAAAATCTCAATCTTCAGAACAAGAATGCCAATCTTACCGATCAGGTCAATAAGCTGAAGAAAGCCACTGCTGGTATGAATCCTGCCGACTTCTATAAGGAACTCTCTCCTGTGACGGTTTATTTCAATATCGGAAAGTCGACTCTTACCGTGGATGAAATGCATCATCTGGACTATATCGCCAAGCATATTCTTGCAAAGGCAGACAAGCAGGCTAAGGTCTACATCACAGTTATGGGCTCAGCTGACAGCAATACCGGCACACAGAAACGTAACCAGTCCCTCAGCGAGGCACGCGGTAAATATGTCGCAGACATCCTGACATCGAAATACGGTATAGCCAAGGATCGTCTGGTAGTCAAGTCCGAGGTGGTAAAGGCTATGGCTGATCCTGAACTTGACAGGGCTGTGAAGATTGCCTTTTAGGTGATTTCAGGAAAATGAACAAGGAGATGGGCTCATTGTATGGGACATCTCCTTTTTTATGTTATATTTGCAAGATAGGTTTAAATTTAAACAGCTTCATATATGACAAAGATCGGAACCACATTCACAAATTCGGGCAAAAAGGCCGTCCTCTGCGGCTCGGGTGAGCTCGGAAAGGAAGTTGCACTCGAACTCCAGCGTTACGGAGTGGAAGTAGTCGCACTTGACAAATACGCCAATGCGCCGGCGATGCATATCGCTCACAGCAGCCACGTGCTTTCAATGTTGGACGGTGATGCATTGGAAACTGTCATCAAGCAGGAAAATCCGGATTACATCATCCCGGAAATCGAAGCAATCGCTACCGACAGACTTGTAAAGCTCGAAGAAGAAGGCTACAATGTGATTCCGACTGCCAAGGCCACCCGCCTGACAATGAACCGTGAAGGTATACGCCGTCTTGCAGCTGAGACCCTCGGTCTGCCTACATCTCCATACCGTTTTGCCCAGACCCGTGAGGAGTTTGATGCGGCTGTAGCTGAGATCGGTATCCCTTGTGTCGTAAAGCCAGTTATGAGTTCTTCAGGACACGGCCAGAGCACCATCAAGTCTGAGGCAGATATCGACAATGCCTGGAAAGTGTCTCAGGAAGGAGGCCGTGCCGGAAGTGGAAAGGTCATCGTTGAGGGATTCGTGAAATTCGATTATGAAATCACCCTTCTCACAGTCCGTCACTGTGCCGGAACCACATTCCTCAAGCCTGTGGGTCATCATCAGGTCGATGGTGACTACCGCGAGTCGTGGCAGCCTCAGGCGATGTCTACAGCCGCAATTGAGAAGGCGGAGTATATTGCCAAGGCCATTACAGATGCTCTCGGGGGATACGGAATCTTTGGTGTCGAACTCTTTATCAGAGGTGAGGAAGTCATATTCAGCGAAGTGTCTCCAAGACCGCACGATACAGGAATGGTTACAATGATATCGCAGGACCAGTCAGAATTTGGACTTCACGCCCGTGCGATTCTCGGTCTTCCTGTTCCGGAAGTGAAATTTTACGGTCCGTCAGCCTCTAAAGCTATCGTAGTGGAAGGCAATACCAAGGAATACGAGTTCTGCAACCTTGAAAAAGTACTTGAAGAACCGGGTGTGCAGATCCGCATATTCGGCAAGCCGGAAATAGTCGGCCACCGTCGCGTCGGTGTCATCCTCGCTACTGCCGACACAGTGGAAGAAGCCCTTGCAAAAGCAGAGCGTGCTTATTCAAAGCTGGAAGTGAAAGTATATTAAGATTATTTTGACTTAGTTAGTTTAGCCAAGGCAAAATCAGATCTGATTTTATCGATGATCGCACATACCACCTCGTATGTGCGACTTTCTTTTGTATATCTGGCTGGTGTGATGAAATTGACCCTATGCTGGCGCAGCAGCTTCTTGGCCACATTTACTTTCTTTTTGATCTCCGGATTATAGACTGCAATGGAATTGCCTCCGAACATCTTCACGATCTTCATACAAGGCACGTCGGTCTCACCGTCACCGAAATAAATCATATGAGAGAACGGTATCCTCTTGTTGTCTTCCTCCTTGCTTTCGTTCACTTTCTTGTTGTCACGGATGCTCAGGATACCCTTGTTGATTTTGAATAGAAATTGAGTCTTTGCAGTATAGTCGACGGCAACTCCCGGCCATTCCGCCTCGCCTTCCTCATTATAAAGGAAAGAACACGCAAAAATCTTCTTGAACTCGTGACCGATTTCCGTACCTTCGATCATTTCCGCAAGTCCTGATGAATTGATGTAATGCTCGACCTTGACACCTTGCAACTTTCCGTATTCATTGATAAGACCGAACCATTCCTTCACGCCTTCGAACAGCTCCACAGACTCTCCGAACTTTTTGAAATCTTCCCTGCGAAGCTTGATTCCGGCCTTGCGGGCTTCGTCGTGCATAAGCTTCATATAACTGAGAATATTGCTCGCGTCCTGTCCCAAAGCAATCGCGTCACTTTCCTGCCAGAACTCCTGAGGCTTCTTGCCGATCGCCTGGATGAATCCGAACTCCTGCATATTTCCCGGCGACAATGTGCCGTCAAAGTCGTAGATCAAGGCTACAATTGGTCGATTTCTCATAGCGTGAATCAATTTTAATACAATATTTGCCACAAAAATTGGCCTTTCGCCACAAATATACTAAATTCTACACGTGTGAGAGCACTTTTCCTTACTTTTGCATCTGGAAAAATCAAACCGTTCATAAATCTAAGCAAAATACAATGAAACACTACTTCACAAGACTCGAAGAAGCTATCAGGACCGGCTGGGATCGTCCGGCATTAGGCAATTTCCGTGGTGAACTTTTTACATTCGGACAGTTTGCGACACAGATTGCGAAATTCCACGTTTTCTTTGAAGCGATCGGCCTCAAGAAAGGTGATAAGGTGGCTCTCTGCGCAAAGAACTCGGCACGCTGGGGTGTGACCTTCTTTGCTGCCAATACATATGAGGCTGTTCTGGTGCCGATCCTTGCTGACTTCCATCCGGACAGTGTGAACTCTCTGGTAGATCACTCGGAAAGTATGGTGCTTCTTACCGATACTGACATCTGGAACAAACTTGACATCGAGAAGATGCCGACAATCAAGGCAGTCATTTCATCAAGCGATTTCTCTCTTCTTTATGCAGCAGATGAGAAGATCCAGGAGGCAAATGATAAGATCGAAGAACTCTTTGCTAAGAAATATCCTGGCGGATTCACCGCTGCTGATGTGGCATACCCTAAAGATAATGGCAAGGAACTTGCCATCATCAATTACACTTCCGGCACTACAAGTGCTCCGAAAGGCGTGATGCTCCGTTATGAGTGTCTTTCGGCAAATGTAGCGTTCGGTCAGAAGAGACTCCCTTCATATCCTGAGGATAAGATCGTCTCAATGCTTCCTATGGCTCATATGTACGGTATGATGTTCGAACTGATCTATCCGCTCTGCGGAGGCTCTTCAATCTATTACCTTGGAAAGACTCCGACTCCGGCTCTCCTTCTTGGAGCTATGGCAGAAGTGAAGCCATACCTTGTCATTACGGTTCCTCTTGTAATGGAGAAGATCTTCAAGAGCAAGGTAGCTCCTGTGATCAATAAGCCTGTAATGAAGGTCATTACTTCTATCCCAGGTCTCAATCAGATCATATTCAAGAAGATCCGCAATACCCTTCTTAATGCATTCGGTGGAAATGTCCGTGAGATCGTTATGGGTGGTGCTGCTCTCAATCCTGATGTGGAGAAGTGGTTCAGAAAGTTCAAGCTTCCGTTCACAGTGGGCTATGGTATGACAGAAGCAGCCCCTCTTCTTGCATATGAGGACTGGTGGGAGTTCGCCTCAAAGTCTTGCGGAAAGGCAGTAGATAGCGTTGAGGTGCGTATTGACTCGGATGATCCGTACAATAAGGTGGGCGAAATCCAGGCAAAGGGCTACAGTCTTATGAGCGGATATTACAAGAATGAAGAGGCTACCGCGGCTGCATTCACCGCTGACGGCTGGATGCGTACCGGCGACCTTGGACTTCTTGACAAGAAAGGCAATATCTTCATCAAGGGCCGCAGCAAGAATATGATTCTTTCTGCAAACGGACAGAATATCTACCCGGAGGAGATCGAGGCAGTGGTGAACAATCAGCCTTATGTAATCGAGTCGGTTGTCGTAGACAGAGGTGCACGCCTTGTGGCCCTGATATATATGGATGCGGAGAAGGCTAAATCAGAGGGCGTCGATCTCGAAGCGTATAAGGCTCAGATTATGGTAGAGGTCAATAAGGCTATGCCTTCATACAGCAAGCTCAATGTCGTGGAGTATATGGACCAGCCTTTCGAGAAGACTCCTAAGATGAGTATCAAGAGATTTATGTATAAATAAGATAAATTACGTACTATTCCTGAACCTTGTTCCTGCTCGTCTTCAAGCATTCTGGTTCAGCCAGGATGACTTGAATGACAGAATGTCTGACGAAATGTCAGTAATTTTCAATTGGAACATATTTTGACTATGTAAGGTCGTCCTCCGGGGCGACCTTTTTGACTATTGATAAAATAATTGAACATATGGCTACAACAGGAAAAATCGGAGTAACCACCGAGAATATCTTCCCGGTGATAAAGAAATTTCTCTATTCAGATCACGAAATCTTCCTCAGGGAGCTCGTGGCAAATGCAGTGGATGCGACCCAGAAGATGAAGGCCCTCGCTGCATCTGGTGAATATAATGCAGAACTTGGCGAACTTGCTGTACGTATCGAGCTGGACGAGGCTGCAAAGACCCTCAAGGTTATCGATAACGGTATCGGAATGACTGAGGAAGAAGTCGACAGGTATATCAATCAGATTGCATTTTCATCAGCGGGGGAGTTCCTCGAGAAATACAAGGATCAGCTCAGCAGCATCATCGGTCATTTCGGTCTCGGATTCTATTCTGCCTTTATGGTGGCGGAAAAGGTAACGATCGAGACACTCTCCTGGAAAGAAGGTGCCAAGGCTGTGAAATGGACCTGCGATGGCTCTCCGGAATATGATATGGAGGAATCAGACAAGACTGACAGAGGTACTGTCATTACATTGTACATCGCTGATGATGAGAAGGAATATGCTGAGAAGAAGCGTATAGAGGGTCTCTTGAACAAATATTGCAAATTTATGCCTGTACCTGTGGTTTTTGGTAAGGAACAGCAGTGGAAGGATGGCAAATATGTTGATACAGAGAAAGACAATGTGATCAATAAGGTGGAGCCTCTCTGGGCGCGCAAGCCTGCCGATCTCAAGGAAGAGGACTACAATGAGTTCTACCGTGCATTATATCCGATGGCAGAGGAACCTCTTTTCCACATTCATCTCAATGTGGATTATCCTTTCAACCTCACCGGTATTCTCTATTTCCCTAAGATAAAGAACAATGTAGAGATCTCGCGAAACAAGATACAGCTCTATTGTAACCAGATGTTCGTAACTGACTCTGTGGACAATATCGTACCTGACTTCCTGACATTGCTGCACGGTGTGATCGACTCTCCGGATATCCCTCTTAACGTGTCGAGAAGTTATCTCCAGAGCGATGCAAATGTAAAGAAGATATCTACGTATATCACCAAGAAGGTGGCGGATCGTCTGGATGAGATTTTCAGAAACGAACGCCAGCAGCTTGAAGAGAAATGGGATAATCTCAAGCTTTTCATCGAGTACGGAATGCTCTCTGATGAGAAATTCTTTGACAGGGCGATGAAGTTCTGTCTTCTCAAGAACACCGAGAATAAATATTTCAGTATCGAAGACTATAGGAAGGCTGTCGAGACAGAGCAGACAGACAAGGATAAGAAGGTAGTATTCCTTTATGCAACAGATTCTGAGAGCCAGTATTCTTTCATCGAGACAGCGAAGTCCAGAGGATATGATGTACTCCTTATGGACTGCCAACTTGACAGTCATTTTGTGAATCTTCTTGAGACCAGGATCGAGAATGCGCGTTTTGCCCGTGTGGACTCTGACAGCATCGATAATCTCATTGCCAAGGAAGATAAGATCCGTCCGGAACTCTCAGAGGCTGATCAGGAGGACCTTTCTGTAATTTTCCAGGCAGTGCTTCCTAAGGAGAACCAGTATTATGTTCAGGCTGACAATCTGGGTGAGAATGCTGCTCCTATCCTTATCACTCAGAGCGAGTTTATGCGTCGCTATCGTGAGATGTCGGCGATGGGTGGCGGAATGAATTTCTATGGCGAGATGCCTGCAATGTACAATATCACAGTCAATATGCAGAATCCTCTCGTTGCCCGTATTATGGCTTCAAAAGCTGCTGATGTAGCTCCGGCTCAGGTGATTCCGGATGCTGCCGAGGATGCTTCAGAGGACGTGAAGAGGACTGTGACAGAGGCTAAGGAGACAGCTGCTGCAGCTCACAAGTCTGATCTTGAGGCCTTTGCCGGTGATAATGAGATTCTGAAGCAGATTACAGACCTTGCTTTGCTGGCTAACGGTATGCTTAAAGGAAAAGACCTCAGCGACTTCATTGCAAGAAGTGCCAAGGTCGTGGAAGATGCTTATCTGAAATAATATAGTCTGGCAGATATTCTGCGGATTATCGGATCAGATTGAGGAATTCGTTGCGGGTTCGCTCGTCGCGGAGGAAGATACCGCTGAAGGCCGATGTGGTAGTCATTGCATTGGCCTTCTGCACTCCTCGCAGGGTCATACAGGTATGAGACGCTTCAATGACCACAGCTACTCCAAGTGGATTCAATGTATCCTGTATACAGTCACGGATCTGAGTGGTAAGTCTTTCCTGCACCTGCAGCCTGCGGGCGAATGTCTCCACAACTCGTGCAATCTTGCTCAGACCGGTGATGGTTCCGTTGGGAATATAAGCTACGTGGGCCTTACCTATGAAAGGCATTACGTGATGCTCGCAAGTAGAATACAGTTCGATGTCCTTCACCAGGACCATCTGCTGATATTCCTCCTTGAACATCGCGCTTCGTAAAATCTCCGCACCGTCCTGAAGGGAACCGTGTGTAAGGAACTGCAAAGCCTTTGCAACTCTCTCAGGAGTCTTTACAAGCCCCTCTCTTTCAGGGTCTTCCCCCAGAAGCTTGAGGATTTCCTTGTAATGTGCAGCTATTGCTTCAGTTGTTTCCTTATCGTATCTTTCTTCTTTTATATATGCCATTTTGCAAAGTATTTGTAGGGGCTTATTAAAATTTGTGCAAAAATAGCAAAAAGAACTTCATCATATAGTTTTTTTGTCTATATTTGCGCCCCCAAAACGGAATTGTGTACAAAATTATTGATTATTAATAATTTAAACTTTATAGAACTATGTATTGGACACTTGAACTTGCATCAAAGCTTGAGGATGCACCTTGGCCAGCAACAAAGGAAGAGCTCATCGACTACGCAGTGCGTTCAGGAGCGTGGGCTGAGGTTGTAGAGAATCTCGAAGAACTCGAGGACGACGGCGAGATCTACGAAAGCATCGAAGACATCTGGCCTGACTATCCGACAAAGGATGACTTTTTCTTTAACGAGGAGGAGTATTAATGGCTAACTATTCTGATTTTCAGATAGATACACTTACCAAGGGCGATTCTTCGGAGTCGCCCTTGGTCGTTATTTTATCATATTGTGTCGTGTTTTATCAAATTTGACCGCATAAACTGACTTACCAAATACTTACCAAATCAGTAGTTGAAGCCAAATGTCCAAAGAGGTATGATGTTTAAATAAGCATTCTCTATCTCGTCTTTTACTATGAACGCATCCTCAATCCCTTTGATCTGCTTTTGTTTCTTAGCCTTACCTCCAACCTCAAAGGTATGACCTCCAACAAGAAAGTCTGCTGCTGGTGAAGATGTTACTTTGTTATTTACAGACAGAGAACAATAGAAAAATGTTTCCCTTATATTGCCGATTTCCGGATTCTCATCTGCAAGCGCATAAATAAAGCAAGGATTTCCAAGATATATCTTATCTGTTTTCTGCACTAGTTCCATTCCATCGGGAGCGTAATTCAATTGCCTGATCAGCTTTGACTTTTCCATATATACCATATAATCAGCCACTGTGCCTCTATCGGTAGATATTGCCCTGCCTATTTCAGCAAAGTTTGGCTTGAACGGTACACTACGGGAAACTACATAAAGTAGTTGCTTAAGCTTTCTCGCTGTAGATATATTCATTTTTGCATACGCAGGAATGTCCACTTCCATTGTCTGGTTGATTACATTCTCGAGCCTTTGGTAGTAATCATCCTGTTTGAAAAACGGAAAGTATCCTTTGTTCAGGTACTCCTTGAAATGCGCAAGAGGGTATTTCACTTCATTTGGAAGTTCTACCTTACCTGCAATAATATCATCTAATGTATATGTCGGAATATCAAGTCCTAGGGAAAAATTCAGGTATTCACGGAATGAGAGACCTTCCAACGTATATCTGATGGCTCTTCTGCTGAGATCTGCATCAGTGCCCTTGATCAGTTCAAGAATTGATGAACCTGTTACCACTACCTTCAGATCCGGAAGATAGTCATACATCATCTTCACTTCTTTTGACCAATTCTGGTATTTATGGATCTCATCAATATATAGAATCTTACCACCCTGCTGTGCAAACTTTGTCGCAGTGTCATATAGTGTATTCGCAGCAAAGTAGGTATTATCTGCTGCAATATAAAGAGAATCCTTCTTTGTATCAGTCATTAAGATATGCTGAAGTACCATAGTCGTCTTTCCGACTCCTCGAGCACCCATAATCACAATCAGCTGTGAATCCCAGTTGATTTTCTCATATAAGTAACGTACAAAATCGGTCGTCACAGTCTTTAATTTCTTGACATAGAGATCGTATAACTTTTCCATATTTGATGTCCTTTTGTGCAAATATACAAAAACGGGGAAATAAAACCACATATTTTATATGAAAGTGGGGTTTTAATTCCTCATTAATGTAATTTAATAGTCGTATATCCCCCACCTACTACAAATAACATTTAAAAATGGAAGATCGAGATCAACTGATTAGGAAAATTCTGAAACACATCAATGTTTACGTAAAGACATTCGTGAAATGCGAAAAAGTATGGATTCAGCCGGTAAATTAGTATATGCTAATAAGGTGGTAATGGAGCAACTTTTACCTACCAAAAAAGTTACCAAATCACATAAGAATCGCTATCCTACGTACGTAGAATGCATATAATCACATTCTGGAATGAAGAAGAATATTAGTAGACTAAAAGATTGGTATACAGGCTATTAAACTAAACGGAGAGAATAGCAGAAGTTATTCTCTCCGTTATTTTTAGGGAATGATTACTTGCTTACACCATAATGGTCATCATTGATGTCCCGGTGCGACCAGAACATAGTCATTTTATTTTTCGGCAGTTCATAGAAACGTCGGTGCATCTTCCTTCATTTTCAGGTACCGACGCTCCTGTGTTGGTATCAATTTGATGCGATTTTGTTAGCGTGGGGTCACGATTTGCCCTATATAGGTACCGACGGTGTTGCAGGTGCTTAGACATATACTTTGGTGACCGCCTACTACTCAGACCCATACTTTTGGTGCTCCTCCTATATATAAGGTATCAGCTTTCTCAAAATATGAGTATCCGCCGGTTTCTGACCTTTTCTTAAGAATTTTATATAACAAAAGTTTATTTTTGTATCTTTGCAGCCTGATTTTTTGAAAATAGATATAAGTGCTTTAAAATGAAGAGATTTACTGTAATTTTACTGGTTTTGGCAGGGGTTGCAATGTGTGTTGAGTCAGCTTTTGCTCAGAGTGGAAAAGGAAGCAATATGGTGATTTCAGGCCAGGGCTGGTATGGATATGATATCGAGAAGCTGCATCCTAATCAGACTACATTCGGGTATATGACATATGATCTGGGACTTGGTTTCCAGACAGAGCCGGGAAGTGGAAACCAATTCGCTCAGCAGTTTGGATTTCCTATCATCAGCGTTGGAATGTCAGTGGCAAGAATGGGACATTTCCAGTTTTCCGACCATACGAAGTTCCCGGACCTTTATTCTTTATATGGTTCGTTTGAGCGTTCACTCCTGAGACGCGAACGCTTTTCGCTCGGATATTTGTTTGACTTTGGTGCTACTTATAATCCGGGAAAGTATGATCCTGTGCAGAATCCTGGAAATAATTGGCTTAGTGCCCCTTTTATGGCATATTTCGGTGTGGGAGCTTTCGCTAAGGTTCACATAGGACGCAGATGGGAAGTCGGTGCCGATTTTATGTTCCGTCACTATTCGAACGGCCGTCTTGCGCTTCCGAATGAGGCTATAAACGCCCTGGGAGCCGGTGTCTTTGCACGTTACAGACTGTCTGACTACGAGTGGGCGAAATATACCGGCAAGCCTCAGAAGGCAACGGACTTCAAGAAAGGTATGCAGTATATGATCACCTTTGGTACAGGATTCCATACCTGTCAGGCTGAGTGGAATAAATATGCATATGATCATAGTAATCCTGATAAACCTGCCAGAGTACCTACAAAGGAAGAGGCTGCAGGTCTGAAGGCACATCCGAAATATTCCCTCAGCTTCGATGCGATGTACAGATATGCATTGAGGTATGCAACCGGTATAGGTATCGATATGTTCTATTCTTCAAATATGAAGGAGCTTGAGGCTGCGGACAGAATTCTCTATGGTGATGCAGCTGTGGCGGCCAGCCCGGGTTATAATCCTATATCAGTAGGAGTTGCAGTCGTGCAGGAGGTGTATTGGCGTAATTTCGCAGTGCATATTGCCATTGGAGCATATCCTTATCGACATAAGGGCGTGAATGATAAGGAATTGAATGAAAAGCTTGATGACCGTGAACGTGGATGGCATTACGAGAAGGCAGGTGTAAGATACTACTTCCCGAAGCTGGGTGACACTTATCTTGGTTTTGCGATCAAATCGCACAGCATCAAGGCAGAGTATCTTGAATTCAGTATAGGAATAAGGCTCTAGCATTGACACCCTGAACCCTGTCTTTCAACGGGCAGGAAAGATGTCTTTACTTACTTTGATGCATTCTGGAGGTGAAGAATAAAATCTGGATTCTGATAACTGTTATCTGTTGCCAGGTCGGTAATGGACGGATTCTTGCTGCACAGACCGTTGAGGAAGCGTCCTCTAAAACTGTCTCGATCGGAGTAAATCTCAGGCCTTCATATGTTATGCCTACACACGGCTTTTACAATGGCTGGAATCCGGCGCATAAGCCCATAAGGACAGGTGGCACGGCTGATATGCAATTCGGCATATCTGATCCAAGTGGGGGAGTGTATCAAGGCTTTGGTGTGGCTGCTCATACTTTCTTTGCAGATGATCTGTTGGGTACACCTGCGACTCTGTATCTGTTCCAAGGTGCCCCGCTTATGTCTTTGACGGAATCTCTGGCATTAGGATATGAATGGAATCTGGGCCTGTCCTGCGGATGGAAGGACAATGCCACGGTTACTGTCTCTCCCTTGAATGTGTATATCAATGTCGCTGCCTTGTTCACTTGGAGATTGGACAGATATTGGGATATGACTTTCGGTCCGGAATACACTCATTTTTCCAATGGAGATACTAAATTTCCCAATGGCGGAGCCAATACGATTAACTTCCGTGTGGGAGTCAGAAGACGTTTTCAGCCTGCGGAAACCATCACTCCGGAACGTATATTTGCAGCTGATTCTGAGCGTAAAGGGATTACCGGGAGACTTTCATATGATCTTACGCTCCTGGGAGGATGGAGGGCTGACCGTACTATTGACAAGGACGGTCTGCACATCTTCAACAAGGCCTTCCCGACAGCATCCTTAAGTTTCAATCCTCTTTATTCTTTCAATGGCTATTTTGCAGCAGGACCTTCATTGGACCTGGTGTATGACCATAGTGCGGATCTGCTTGTTTCGGAGGGAAGCATATTGGAATATCCTTCATTCCTTCAGCAGACCTCAGCCGGTCTTTCAGCCAGAGCCGAGCTCAGGATGCCCATCTTTGCAGTCAATATAGGAATCGGGTACAGCCTGCCGTTGACAGACCATACCCGATATTCAGACTTGAAAGCCCTATATGGTATATTTTCATTGAAGGCTTTTATGACCCGGAGGCTTTTCTTCAATATAAGTTACCGTCTGAGCTCCGTGTTGTACTCGCATAATCTCCTGTTTGGGGTGGGATGGAGATTCGGTAAGAATTATTCCTGAACGCAGCGGACAGACATTTTTAATAATCCGTTGTCGCTGTCAGAATACCCTATGCCGCTTTCGGTTCCATAAACAAATGTCCTCCATCCTGAATAAGTGGTCGATGTCCATAAGTATGCGTTTTCCCCTTCAAACTGATACCTTTCCTTGTCGATGTTATATCGGCCTTTAGGCGGCAGATAGATGCTTGTCGCCTCTTCTGAGTATGGGGTTGTTCCTGTGAAATGAAAATCATTACCGTTTCTCATAAGAGCTCTCATCTCGCTTTCAGTCGGCAATCTCCATCCCGAAGGACAGACAGTGCTGAAGTCTGACCAATAACTGAAATAATCATATTCGTTTACCGGTGCCCAGGCCAGATCATTGATGTATATGCCTTTACCATAGTTTTGGTTCTCGTGTGATATGTAGTCGTTCATCTCCCATATCTCGACGGTGCACTCTGCGGATTTATTTCCGCACTTTACAGTGATCACTGCATTGCCTGCTGATACTCCTGTGACAACTCCATCATTGTCTACTGTAGCAACGGATATGTCAGATGAGCGGATGATCAATTCGCTGGAGGTGGCGTTTGCAGGATATATCACGATATTCAAGTCTTTGGAATGCTCTTTCAATATCTTTAATGAAGACTCTATTTCAAGATTCATAACCGGGATTTCTGCCAACTCGTCTGTGTCTTTTATGCAGCGGAGTGAATATCCGTCGGCATTCCAGGTCTGCTGTGGAGCTGATGTCTGATAGTATTCAGCATCATACATTCTGGTGGTATTGCCGTCGGACCCGAACATCTTGTCCGTATAGGCCAGGAAGAGGCGCTGTCCCTTGTCTGAATATGTGTTCGAACCACTGAAATATTTTCCCTTTCTGGACGATACAGTCATTTCAGATGATGCATTGGCCTGAAGGGCATTCATCTCAGTCTTGGTCGGTACTCTCCATCCTTCCGGACAAGGATCATATTCAGTTTTGACAGGATGCTCTTCTGTACCGGAGTTCCATAGGGTCGCATCTAAAGGCTCAAGCCAGTTATACGGATAGTTCTGGTTTGTATAGAAATTATTCCTGTTCTTTGAAGCCTCTCCTGTTTCAGCACTGACCGGACCTTCTAAAAGTTTACGATATGAGTCACTTTGGGAGTTACCTGTCTGTCCATACTTTCTTCCCCACTGATAGTATTTTCCGTTAGGGTCGTATGTCGGGTCGTATCCGCAGTTGACCGGAGCCCATATCTTTCCGTCGATATTGATGCCTTCTCCGTGATTGACTCCATACTCGTCGATATAATATCCCTCCTGGTATCTTGGAGCTACAGTCACAGTACATATGGCGGTTACAGTTCCTACCTTTGCGGTGATTACTGCCGTACCTGCAGAAACCGCTGTAAGTTTGCCGTTATCTATTGATGCCACGAATTGGTCAGAACTGCTCCATCGGATAGTTCTGGTGGTGGCATTCGATGGAGTTATGACAGAAGAGAATGTGTGTGTCTGGGAAGGCTCAAGAGTCAGTTCCTGAGCTCCTATGTCCAATCCTGTCGCTTGGATCATAACGGCATTAGGGTCTTCCTGTACGCAGCGTACAGAGTATCCTGATTCGGGCTCAGCCCCAGTACTTTCCACATTATAATAGTTTCCGTAAAATCCTCCTTTTATCCAATAAGATACGAAGGTGCCGTAGTAAGTCGAATAATAATCAGTTGCCCAGTATTGACCGAATTTTCCTCTATCGCCTGCAGTACCGCTGGAATTTCTGCTTCCGGCCAATGGCAGAAATATCCTCATTTCTCTGTCTGTGCACGGCCTCGAACCGCTGGCCCATATTCCGTCCTGCTCCAGGCTGTTCTTTTCCAGTCCTTGTGAACGGTTGGTCAGCAATGTTCCGATTTCAGCCGAAGTCGGCACCCTCCATCCCTCCGGACACGGATCATATTCACCTTTGACAGGAGATGAGGCAGTTCCGGCATTCCATTGGCTCTGGTCCGGGTAATAGTATGTACCGGTGAAAAATTTGTCTGCGTTATTGTCGCTGTTAATGTCGGAGAATCCATTATCGTCCAGCTGTGGTATGACGGCGTCAGAATATTCTGAATCAGAGTAACCCTGGCCGTACATACGACCCCACTGGTAAAGCTTACCCCAAGGGAAATCAGTTTCGTGGTATCCGCAGTTGACAGGAGCCCAGATGACGCCGTCTATATCAATACCTTCTCCCTGATCAATACCGTTTTCGTCAATATATTTCACTGCATATGGTGAACTTGAAACTGTTACGACACATTCATCCGTTTTCAGACCGGACATAGCTGTGATCACAGCCTTTCCAGCAGATTTCGCAGTTACTGTTCCGTCAGCATCGACACTTGCCACAGTAGGGGAATCAGAACTCCACTCAATATATTTATGGGATGGTGCGGAAGGACTTACTGCGGCCTGCAGCCTGGCACTTTCCCTTACGGTGAGAGACAATGAAGACTTGTTGATATAGATTCCGGTTACCGCAGTGGTGCTTCCTCCCTTGATGCAGCGAATCAGATTAGCCACGCCTTTATTGAAAGGATATAATGAGTTTTCGTACATAGTTAATCCTACTGCCCTATATTGATCCTCGCTCTGATTTGTCCAGAAGTTATTCTCCCTCTTCAGACCGATACTCGGACCTCCTGCCTCTGATGGTACAGCGCCGCTCGCCCAAATCAAGGTCTGACCGAATCTTGACACTTCTGCGACATTTGTGACCAGGTTACGATAAGTGTATGGATCGGGTATTGTCCATCCTTCAGGGCAAGGATCGTATTCGCTTTTATATTCATCAGTCCATAGATCATCACGCCAGATGCTCAGACCTTCGTTGATATAATTGTCAGCGTATTCATCGCTCTGATATTCTACCAGATCCACCGGGCCCGATATTCTGCTGTCAAAACTATATTGACCAAATCTTCTTCCCCATTGATAACATTTACCTCCTGCCGCATATTCTTCGTGGTGTCCGCAGTTTACCGGTGCCCAGGTAACTCCGCTGATGACGGTACCCGGACCGTGGTTGATGCCGTATTCGTCGATGTAATCGCCCTCGTGCTTCTTTCTTGGGGTGACATTTACCGAGCAGTATACTGTAATGTTGCCGGATGTGGCGCTGATCCGTGCCTCTCCTTCAGATATGGCAGTAATCTCTCCCTTTTGACTGACTCGTGCTATTTCAGGTCTGTCGCTGTCCCAGAAAACTGATTTGCTTGTGTTTCCAGATGATTTGGTCACAGTAGCGGAAAGTTTTACTGTCTCGTGGTTTTCCAGCGACAGTTCTGTTTTCTCCAGAGTGATTTCCGTAGTGTATTCGTAAGTCTGTGACGGGTATCTTACGCAACGTACAGAGAACGCATTCAAGTGCTTGTTCCACGGGATAGATCCGGTAGAAGTGGCAAACGACTCTGCTATTCCGGCCTCGCTGCTTCTGATCCAATAATAACCGTTCTCACATCTTTCACCTACAGTGCCGGCAGCGTCGATTTTTCCTGATGAAGGCAGGAATACTCTTGGGACGCTTTCTGAGTATCCGGTCGATCCGCTGTACCAATATCCCGTCACTCCATTGTGGACAGTCCATTGCGAGCTGTTCTTTGCAAGAGCAGAGAAATCCTCGCTTGCCGGAAGCTGCCAACCCTCCGGGCAAGGAGAGTATGTCCAAAAGTTGATTGGCGCATAACTCCAGGTATGTACTCCTAGCAGATTGTTACCACCAGTGAAATAGATGTCTGCATAATATTGGGATTGGGCTTCGTCTGTGAACAGGACTCCAGGCATCTTTTCTGATGGCCAGGTCGCATCTGTATATTCGTTGCTGTCGTTATATCCGAATCCCAGGCGACGTCCCCACTGATAGAGCTTGCCCCAAGGGTAATCAGTTTCGTGGTATCCGCAGTTCACAGGTGCCCAGATCACTCCGTCGATTTCAGTACCCGGACCGTGGTTGATCCCAAACTCATCATAGTAGTCACCATCTGAAATTACAGGTCCGGCGGTCTCGAACTTGATCACTGGCATCTGGAGCATATGCGAACGGACGACAGGATTCTTCTTTTCAGTGCTCAGTGTGCCGGTCTTGCCATCAGCAGTGGTAATTGTTACTGTAAAACCCTTTTCGAACTCTACAGGAGGTAAGGCCAATATGAATGCAGTCGGTGAAGCTTCATTGAGCTGGACTCCGCTTCCGCATTCAAGTGTCACAGACTCTGATGCATCCTCCTGCATCTGGATCTGCGGCGACAGGTTGTCCTTGAAACCATAGACAATGGCTTTGCCGGATAGCTTCTCTGCAGCATTTCCTGTCAATTTCACTTCCTTGACTACGGCTGATCCTGTCAGCTGAAGCTTCAGTGCTCCGCAAAGATTCTTAAAGTGGAACTCATAGTCTTCTGTATGCCTTGTGACGGCTATCATCGGAAATGCACCTTCACCGAAGCTCTCGTGGACATATGTCTGAACAGCTGGCAATGTGATGCCGGTCAATGTGTATCCTTCTTCGACGGCCTTGCAGGATGCCTCGCAGAAAGGGTAGAACGCAATATTGTTTCCGATCCCGCTTCCTGTTCCTATAAATTTGTACTCAGTGTCCTGTATAAATGAACCTTCTGTACTTCCTATGCATCCTGACTCGATGATATACCTTCCTCTTCTGGTGCTGCCGAGGTAGGTCGTGATGGCATCGTTCCTGCTCCACAGGACTTTTATCTCATCTCCCAGATATGTCTTGGATTCTGTATCTTCTGCTATGACTGCATAGACCTTATCCGGGGTTTCATAAAGGTTTCCCTCAAATCTTTCTTCCTGAATGCAGGCTACACTCAGCGTGCATATAAATGCATAGAAAAACGATTTCAGTTTCATATTACCACTCTCCATTATCGATTTCAACATCTTCTGTTCCGCTTCCGCATAGTACTCCCTCTGTTGTCAGATAGATGAGAGAGATAACTGGTGTTTCGTATTTGATAGTTTCCATATCGTTGTTAAAATTTTGGTGCATAATATAAGCCTGTTTCAGAGATGATCGCAGTGCCTCTTGCTCCTGTGATCCTTATCCTTATCTTTTCTGCGCTGGTGTCAGGGAATTTCAGCAGACGCTTGTAACCTATGGTAGTTCCTTCGGCAATACTTTCCCATTTTCCATTGCGTAGGGCTTCTACAGTGAAACTCTCTACTCTCTGACCTCTGGATATGTCTTCCTGAATGAGCAATGTGTTGAAAACGGCATTTTCCTTTACGGCAAACTCCTTGCTCTCTTGAGGGGAAGCCTCCCATACCTTATCCGGACATTCCAGATGATTGACCTTGAATGTCTCGTCTATGTATTCCTTTAATTCCTTGATTCTCAGTGAATCAGTCTCGTGAATGCGGCCACGTCTGTCTGGAGGGATGTTCAGCAGCAACACGGAATTCCTTCCGACAGACTGGTAGTAGATGTTTACCAGATTCTCCAGAGACCTGACCTGAGAATCCTGCTCCGGGTGATAGAACCATCCCGGACGGATGGATACATCCACCTCAGAAGGATACCAGAAAATTTCTTCAGCCTTGGCTATAAGCTCCCTGCTGCCCAGATCCTTTGACATTCCGTCAATTTTCAGCTCTCCATTCTGTTTTCCCGACCTCTCGTAAGATTCCGGTGTCAAGGCTGTCACGCTCCATTCGGTCTCGCGTCCTACGCCTCCTTCATTTCCGACCCAGCGGACATCTTCGCCCATTATGGCAGTCACCGCGTCCGGCTGCAGAGCCTGTATCGTACTCAATATGTTTTCCCAGTCATAGACCTGTTTCTTTCCGTTCGGACCTTCTCCGTTTGCTCCGTCGAACCATACTTCACTGACTTTGCCGTAATTGGTCAGAAGCTCTGTCAATTGTTTGATATAAAGAGTGTTGTAAGCAGGGGAGTCTCCGTAGCATCGGGCATTTCTGTCCCAAGGTGAAAGATAAACTCCGAACTCCAGACCATATTCCCGACAAGCATCGCTGAGCTCCTTTACCACATCACCTTTACCGTCTTTCCAAGGCGAATTCTTCACAGAGTATTCTGTCGTCTCTGTCTGCCATAGACAGAAGCCGTCGTGATGCTTGGCAGTCAGTATTGCCATCTTGAAACCGGCCTCTTTCAGTGTCCTTGCCCATTGACGGCAATCCAGATCGGCAGGAAGAAACAATTCGGGTGAATCTGTTCCGTCTCCCCATTCATTTCCTGTGAATGTGTTCATTCCGAAATGCAGGAAAGCTGTCAGCTCAAGTGACTGCCATCGAAGCTGCTTCTGCGAAGGCACTACCGTGCCTGCAAGTTCAATCTTATCATCAGCTGTGGTTCCCTCTGCGAATCTTAGAGACTGGGTGTGATACGGCTCGTGGCACGAACTGATCAAGGCTGCAATCATTGATGCGGCAATCGCTCTGTAGCATTTGATTTTCATATTGTCCTTTAGTCTATCAAGATATTCTTATCTAAGGTCATCCTTCTCACTGAGCGAGGCTGCAAGGTGAGCCTGTGACCATATCGGCTGCTTCCTCATCTCCTTTGCAGCTGCGTAGGTGCAATGAAAAAAGCGGATAAAGTTACTCAAAATATTTATCTTTGTATCCGTTATGAAGAATCTATTTCTATTTGCCGCTGTGTTTTTTGCGGCCCTTTCCTGCTCTACTCCTGATGAAAGGAATGCTGATGCTTTAGCCGAGCGTATCGTACCTGATTATGATATCAGATTTGTTCAGACTGATGATACCTTGGATGTCTTTGAAATCGAGACAATTGGCAAAAGACTCATCATAAAGGGCAATAATGCCAATTCAATGGCTGTCGGACTGAACCACTATCTGAAGAATTACTGTGATGTTACGGTTTCGTGGTTTGCATATGATCCGATCCAGTATCCTTCGCATATGCCGCCTGTAACGGAACCTGTCAGGATCGAAGCCCGCACAAAAGAGCGTTTCTTTCTCAATTACTGTACTTTCGGATATACTATGCCTTGGTGGAAATGGGAGGATTGGGAGAGATTCATCGACTGGATGGCTCTCAATGGAGTGACAATGCCATTGGCCAATACCGGGGTGGAGGCCGTATGGCAGAAAGTGTGGCGCAAGCACGGATTGACGGACCAGCAGATAAGATCGTATTTCACCGGACCTGCACATCTTGCCTGGCACAGGATGAACAATATCGATAAGTTCGATGGCCCGCTTCCTCAGGGCTGGATCGATTCTCAGGTGGATCTGCAGAAAAAGATATTGGAACGTGAGCGTTCCCTCAATATGAAGCCTGTCCTGTCTGCCTTCAACGGTCACGTACCGGGACAATTGAAGGAAATATATCCATCAGCAATGATTACTGATATCAAAGGCTGGGGAGGGTTCGAAAAGGAATATCTCTGCCATTTCCTGTCTCCTCTGGATTCTCTTTATTCTGTGATACAGAAGGAGTTCCTTATCGAACAGGAAAAACTTTTCGGAACAGATCACATATATGGACTGGATCTTTTCAATGAGGTGGAGGCTCCTTCCTGGGATCCGGAGACTCTGGCTTCAATGTCCGAAGGGACTTATGAATCTCTCTGTGCTGCGGATCCGGATGCACTCTGGCTTCAGATGGGATGGATGTTCTACTACGACCGGAAGCATTGGACTAAAGAAAATGTGGAGGCATATCTGAGAGCCGTACCGCAGGATAAGGTGATTATTCTGGATTATTATCTGGAGAACACCCCAGTCTGGAAACTTACCGAAAGTTTCTACGGACAGCCATACATTCTCTGTTATCTGGGTAATTTCGGAGGCAATACAAGACTGGCCGGACATTTCCGACAGACCTCGGAGCGTATCGAAGATGCATTTGCCCACGGTGGCGGGAATCTTTATGGAATCGGTTCTACCTTAGAAGGATTTGGTGTGAACCAGTTTATGTTCGAATACGTTCTGGACAAGGCCTGGCAGCATAATGCGGATGATGATCAGTGGGTGGAGACACTGGCAGACAGAAGGCTCGGATATGCCTCTGGTGAGGCTAGAGAAGCTTGGAAAACCTTGGCTGACAGTGTTTATGTGGGAGGCTCCTTTTCCAGTCAGACTCCTCTGATGTGTGCCCGCCCGTGCCTGGACGGTTTCTGGCACTGGACTGCAATTCACAATATCAAGTATGATAACAAGACTCTGGTCCGTGCCTGGAAGCAGCTTCTGTCACTGGATTCCGACCGTGACACCTACCGCTTCGATATTGTCAATTTCGGTACCCAGGCTCTTGGCAATCATTTCGCTGTTCTCAGAGACCGATTTGCAGCGGCATACCGTTCCCGTGACCTGGAGGAGGCTGAACGTCTCGGTGCATTGATGCTGGAACTTATTGACGATACTGATGCCTTGGCAGCCTGTGAGCCTCAGTTGCGTCTGGACAGATGGCTTGACGATGCTGCTGCCTGTGCCTCATCTGGGGAGGAAATCCCGTACTATACCCGCAATGCCCGTACAATCATAACGATATGGGGTACCCAGACATCTATCAGAGACTACGCCTTGAGACTATGGAGCGGACTTGTCGACTCATACTGCAAGCCTCGATGGGAAATGTTCATCAATGAAATAACCGCCTGCATCCGCGAAGGACGAGAATACGATCAGGAAGCGTTCTTCCAAAGGCTGGAATCCTTCGAAAATGCCTGGGCGGCAGAGGGACAATCCATTGATTATCGCACTCCTGCCGACTTCAAGGCCCTTTCTCTTGCAGCAATCGATAAATATGGATTATAGGCTGCCCCTGATTGCCTTTTTAACAGAATAAAAAAATACTGACCGGTATATCGGTCAGTATTTTTTTATTGACTCTTACTTAAGCTCGAAAGTCGCTGTAGTTCTGATGTCCTCTGATGAAGGACCGATAAGTGCCTGGAATTCACCGGCCTCTGCTACCCAGCCATTCTTCTCGATGCTGTAGAAGCTGAGGGCATCAGCCTCAAGAGTGAATGTAACTGTCTTGGTCTCTCCTGGCTTGAGAGTGATCTTCTCGAAGCCCTTGAGTTCCTTAACCGGACGGTCGATGCTTGCAACCGGGTCTGCAACGTAAAGCTGAACCACCTCTGCACCCTCGCGGTCACCTGTGTTCTTTACATCCACAGTTACGGTCATCTTGCCGTCAGCAGTCATTGAAGCCTTGCCTGCCTTAGCCTGACCATACTCGAATGTAGTGTAGCTCAGACCGTGTCCGAACGGCCACTGTACAGGAATCTCCTTAGCCTCATACCATCTGTAACCTACATAGACTCCCTCATCGTAGTGAGTCTGCCAGTACTCGTCGTTCTCCTCCTTGATACCTGGATACTGACGCTCAGTCTTGATAGGACCGTCCTCATACTTGAAAGGAACTGTGAACGGCATTCTTCCTGAAGGATTTACCTTACCTGTAAGGACATCTGCAAGAGCGTTACCTGACTCTGTACCTCCGTACCATCCCTGAACGATAGCTCCTGCCACGTCAGCCCAAGGCATTGATACAGGTGAGCCTGAAATGTTAACTACTACGAGATTCTTAGCCACAGGTGCAAGTGCTCTGATGACATCCTCCTGATGATATGGAAGATCGAGCTGGAGACGGTCTGCACCTTCGCTGTCCTGATGGTCGCTCTTGTTGAGACCACCTACGAAGATGACGTAATCTGCGTCCTTTGCAGCCTCTACAGCCTCAGCAATGAGAACCTCAGGAGTACGGTTGTCAGTAAGGTCCTGACCGGTATCCACTCTGTTGTATGAAGTAGAAGTGTCACCTACATATCCGCGTACCCACTTCACGTCAGCCTTGCCGGCGTATGCGTTCTGGATACCCTCGAGAGGATTCACCTCGTAAGCTGTCTTGAGGTTCGAGCTACCACCGCCCACAACCATCTTCTTTACTGCATTCTCACCCACGAGAAGGATCTTGCCACCTTCAGGTACATTGAGAGGGAGAGTGTTGTTTTCATTCTTGAGGAGAACCACACCTGCCGCAGCGATGTCTCTTGCAGCCTGATAGTGCTCAGGACATACGAAGCGGCCGTAGTTAGGCTCCGGTCTCATACTTGTGCGGAAGATTGTACGGAGGATACGACGTGCCTTGTCGTCAAGCTCCTTTGTGGTATATTTACCCTCTTTCAGACCCTTGAGATAAGGATCGGCCATATGATAGTTTCTGTAGCTGTCGCTGGCAGCACCTGTAAGACCGTTGGTCCAGGTACCCATCTCGATGTCGAGACCGTTGAGGACAGCTTCTTCGCTGTCGCGGCATCCGCCCCAGTCGCTGACAACCACTCCGTCAAATCCCCAGTCATTCTTGAGGATGTCCACGAGAAGCTTCTTGTTATGACAGTTGTACTGACCGTTGTAAAGATTGTATGAGCCCATAATCGCCCAAGCGTTTCCTTCCTGGACAGCTGCCTTGAAAGCAGGAAGATAGATTTCGTGGAGGGTTCTGTCATCCACTACAGAGTTAGACTGTGTGCGCTGGAACTCCTGATTGTTTACTGCATAGTGCTTTACGCAGGCAGCTACACCGTTCTTCTGTACTCCCTGTACGTAAGGAACCACCATCTTTCCTGAAAGGAACGGATCCTCACCCATATACTCGAAGTTACGTCCGTTGTAAGGTGTACGGCAGATGTTTACGCCAGGTCCGAGAAGGATGTCCTTCTTGCGATAACGTGCCTCTTCTCCGATGCTGATACCGTAAAGCATTGACATTTCCTTGTCCCAGGTAGCTGCAAGGTTGATGAGTGCAGGGAATGCTGTACAAGAGTCGTTTGTCCAGCCAGCCTGATCCCACTCGTCCCAGAGTACTTCAGGACGGATACCGTGAGGACCGTCAGTGTGCCAGACTTCAGGAATACCGAGGCGCGGAACACCACGTGAGCTGAACTTAGACTGTGCTGTGGTCATTCCTACCTTCTCCTCGAGAGTCATTCTGGAGAGGGCATCCTCAACTCTTTCCTCTACGGGAGCGTTTGGATTGAGATAGGTCGGGCCGTCGAATTTCGGCTGTGAGCAGCACGCCGCCAGAGCAAGCGCCGCTGCTGAAAGGATAATTATTTTCTTCATATATTGGTTTAGTTGTTATTGGCTTTGCGGTACAACCTACAAATATACTAAAACTTCTGCATAACGCAAGTTGCGCAGTCAATTATCCATTATGTTTGTCAGGATAGTATCAGGCGAGTATATAATTTATCTCGAAATCAAAGATTTCTCCCGGCATTTTACGTAAGTTCTTGATGCTTATTAGATTGAGTGACACTTAGAATGAGCCACGGCGGGTCATCTTGAAGTCGCAGTGTACTTTCCAGCTTTTTCGGTTCAATATCATCATCGCGGCAGTGCGGCCCATCTGCTTGAAATCGGTGGAAATGGTCGAAAGCCCGTTGAGCACGACCTCGTTGAGGTCGAATTCATTGTATGATATGATGAATACGTCCTTTCCGACTTCCAGATTCTGAGCTTTGATGCTTCGTGCCAGAGCAGCGAGTCCGGAGTCCAGCTGGGAATTGATTACAAGGTAAGTTTCATTCGGACTGATGTTCTCCGGTGCTGAAGTCATAAATTCTACCGGGATATTATGCTCCAGACAGAAACGGTCCACTCCTTTGCAGATCATAGGTCCGTAGAGGCTGGATGCCATTGTGATCACCTTAAGGACAGCTGTGTTCTTAAGTTTGTCCAGACCTTGTTTCAGACCGTCGTAAACATCATTCTCGAAGTCCTGATATACGGCTCCATAATTGCCCGTATAGCTCTGAAGCCAGTGGTCTACCATAATGAGCTTTCGGTTCGGCACTCGTGCTATGAGCTTTGTTGCCTGAGCTTGAGATTTCTCGTCGAGAGGGAAGTGAGGACTGATCACATAGTAGTCGTATTTATCCAATGAAGAGTCAAGGTAATATGTGAAGAGGTCCAGGTCCTGATTGTGAGTCAGGATTGTAAGGTCGGCCTTTTCTCCCAGTTCTTCTGCGAGAGAATTGAAAAGGACTTCTTTGTAAATGCTCAGTTTGTCAAAAAGGACCAATACCTTCGGCTTCGAGCTATCCGATGCTTCCGCTACATAGAAGCCCTTTCCCTGCTGGGGTATGAGAAGTCCCTTTTCACGTAATATTCCGTATGTTTTCTTTACGGTTTCCTTTGAAATGTCGAGTTGTGCGGCGAAATCATTCATTGACGGAATCAGCTCGCCTGGTTTCAGTTTTCCGGAGCGTATCGCATCTTCGAATTTTTCTACAAGCTGTTTGTAAATCGGAGCCTTGCTTCCGTTTTCAAGTGTTATGTTTATGCTCATAGGTTAAAGAAGTTTAAAAGTGGGGTCATCGAAACGGAGTCTTCCTGTCTGTGCACGGAGACTTTCATTGAAAAGGTCAAATGTATTGTATCCCATTGCGCGGAATATTGTTATCATTGTCAGACAACGCTCGCGGAACTGGAAAAACTCCCTCTTATCCTGAGGTGTCCATCCGATTTCTGCGATTGCGAAAGCTCGTGGATACAGCATATATTCAGCGTGTGCGGCGTACGGAATCAACTCGCACCAGAGATTGCCCTGAAGGCCGAGGATATGATGATGGAATTCAGGTGCTATGCCTTCCAGAGGATCATATTTATATACGTGGCGCAGTGACTGCATATGTCCTACAGCCTTTGGCTCTTTACGTATAAGATCTTGATAATAATCGAGATATACGTAGCTGTTCGGCGACATTATCACATCGTGACCCTCAGCAGAGGCCTTGATACCTCCTGGGGTACCTCTCCAGGACATTACTACGGCCTGTTCCGGAAGTCCGGTCTCGACAATCTCATCCCATCCGATTACAGTTCTGCCTCTTTCGCGAAGGAAAGTCTCTATACGGCGAACAAGATAGCCCTGAAGCTCATTCTTATGTTCCATACCCTCTTCCTGCATTCTTTTCTGGCAGTTTACGCAGACCTCCCAATCTTTCTTTACGGCCTCATCTCCTCCTATATGGATATATTCATAGGGGAACAGTTCGATGACTTCCTCAAGAACGGTCTCCAGGAACTTGAATGTGCCTTCATTTCCCACACAGAGGTCCCAGGAGAAAGGTCTTGGCTTTCCGTCTTCACCGACGCAGGCGATCTCCGGATAGGCTCTGTTCACCTCCATACTGTGTCCGGGCATCTCTATTTCAGGAATTATGTCAATGTGACGTTCAGCGGCATATGATACGATCTCGCGGATATCTTCCTTGGTGTAGAAGCCTCCATATGCTTTAGGATCCGCTGCATTTGTGAAAGGATATCCGAGACCTTCCCATTCGTGATAGGTCTCGCCTATGCGCCAGGCAACGTGGTCAGTAAGGTTCGGGTAAGCGTCTATCTGGAGTCTCCATCCGGCGGCATCTGTAAGATGAAGATGCATCACATTCATCTTCAGAAGAGCAAGAGCATCTATCTGCTTCTTGACGAATTCCTTTCCTTTGAAACTGCGTGATTCGTCCAGCATTATTCCGCGGTGCTTGAAACGCGGATAGTCGAATATGGTGCAATATTGAACAGTACCTGTCGGATCAAGCAGACGGAGCATTTCCAATGTCTGTCGTCCTCTGAATGCTCCTTCTTCTGTGCAGGCGTAGATCTTTACTCCCTTCTTGCTGATTGTCAGTTCATATGCTTCTTCTTTAGCAAAGTCGGGAAGATCTGCAACTCTGGCATTGAATGGTGCGCTATTCAGATACACTTTTATATCAGCACCATTGGGCTTCAATGTGTAGACTCCTTCTTCCGTTCTGTGTTCTACTGGTTTAGGGATCAGTTTGTCAGGCCCTGAATAGGCTGATACAGAATATATTGTGGCCAATGTAGCGGCCACTGAAAGTAATATTTTGCGTCTCATATGTCTTGCACTCGTGATTATCCTTGTAATTTTGCAAAGATAGGTAAAAAAGACCACACCACAGCACTGTGGCGACGCAAAAATAGCGGCAATCTCCGAAGAAATTGCCGCCGAAAAATGTATTTATGAATCAGACGTTAGGATTAGTTGAGTCTGTAGAGTGAAATACCCATATTCTGACCCTGGATAGCGATGTATCTTACTCCGTCGCTAACAGCTGTCGCGCAGTCACCTACACCGTGGCCTGCTGTGCCGGCTACTGGTGTTTCGAGAAGGTCTGCAGTAAAGAGTCCTGTCTTAGCTTCAAGTGAACCCCTGAAGTCAGCTGCACCGTTTATGTCCTCGATGATGTTGAGGGTTGCATTACCTCGGTCTGCGCTGATCTGCACGTAAGAGATGTAGTTCTTGCCATTGTGCTCGAAGAAGTTATAACCGAATGTCTGAGCAAGTTTAGGGTCTGTGCCCCAGTCCGCAAGAGCGAACGAATTTCCTTCTACCTGATTGAAGTATCCTGCACCGACGTTTGTCGTGAGGAGAATTTCAGATGGATTAGTAGGGGCAGCGAAATCGTATACGTATTCGATATCAGGATGGATAGTTGCTTCACCGATGTTGTTTGCACCATTTATAGGGCAGGCATAACGACCTGTGGCATATGAAAGTTCAGGGGATCCCCAAGCACCGATCACACCTTTTGTCATAGTTACGCGGATAACGACATTACCATCACCGTAGTCGAAGAAAAGAAGTTCTCCTGACTGACAGTTGCCGTGAACTGTGAACTTGTCGCCGAGACGACGTACTCCAGAGTCAATGACGTAGTATTGAGGAGCAGCATCTATTCCGTTTGCCCATACATAAACGATCAGTTTCTGAGTACCGTCACCTGTAGTAAGGTTAGAAGCTACAAGAACATCTTTGCCACCGTTGAGCTCAGGGTCTGTATTCGGCATCATTCTGACGCAGGAAATAGCGTGAGTACCGTTTGTCAGACCAGCTGGGGTATAGGTCTGGACATTCACATCCTTTACATATGAACCGTCAGCGATGCTTAATGCCTTGATCATTCCGTTTCCGCCAGCTGCCTCGGCTACGTAAACATATTCAGAGTCCATTGTCATATTTCTGTCCTTTCCATTACCGAATACAGCAGGAATGCTCCATACCTTTTCCGCGAATTCTGTATGAGCGGCAGCTGCGGCCTGGGCGATCTTGGTTGTCATAAGGACTTCCATTGTACCCTGGCGTACGAATGATACCACTGCCTCGCGAACTGTTTCTGTAGTATTGGCATCAGCAGTGAAGGTAATCTCGAAGGATGACTTTGTCTGTACGTATGAAAGCCAGGTAGCTTCTTCAGGGATAACCACATCGAAAGCCACATTTGAAATACCCTTTACAACTACAGAACCACCTTCTGCAGGAATATGCTCGTCAACGGTCTCGACGCTGTAAGCCTCGGCATCGAAAACTACCTTCCTGATCGAGGTCTTGCCCTCGCCATTATCAGCAAAGACAAGCATCTGAGCACCTGCGGCAATGTTTGTGACCTTGATGACCTCTGCCTCTACGACAGCATCACAGGCTACTGTGAGAACGTCTACTGTTGTAGTCGCATTAGCTCCCTTTACTGTATAAGGAATATCTACTGAAGTCTGACCCTGTGACAGGCCCACAGTTGTGCTGATCTCGAGTGAGAACTTGGCTAGCAGCGGGAGTACGAATGAATCGCCTTTTTCGCCATTTTCGCCGATGAAGTAGAATGTGACGGTACCTTCCTCTTCGTTTACCACGACAGAGTCAAAGATAGACTTGCCTGTGAGTGCACCGATGAATTCAGGCTCTTCGCCAGGGTAAGTTACGTAAAGATTGCCATCAACGCTTGTGAATACAGGAGCCTCCTCGTAAACAGCAGGACCCTGCTCGCCGTTGATGAACCAGTAGAGAATGCCGTCAATTTCCTTGACTGTAATGGTAGGAGTCACACCGTCCTGACCAGATGCGCCGGTTTCTCCCGTAGCGCCAGTATCACCGGTCTCTCCCTTCTCACCCTTGTTTCCGTGCTTTACAACGATAGAAGTCTCATCAGAAAATGTGATGGTATAGCCTGTTCCATCCTCGAGAGGTGTTACAGAAGTAATGTACTTACCATCCTTGAGAGCATTTGCGAGAGTCTTCATAGCCTCTATGTTCAGTTCGAGAGTGGCGAGGTCTTCCTCTACCTTTGAAAGACGGTCGTCCAGATCCTTGATCTGCTCCTTGATAGCGCTGTCGTCATACTCCGCTGGAGTGCAGGCAAGTGCTGCAAGACCGATAAATAGTGCGAAAAATAACTTTTTCATTATGTTTAATGTTTTATTATTAGTTGTTTGCCTGATTGTTTTAGTTTAGTGTGGTGTGCTGTGGTCTAAATTTAATTGCAAATATAATAATTTATATGTAATATGTTAATATTTTCTATGTTATTTCGGGATATGACTTCCATCTTTGAACTGTAAAGGACAGGTTGCCAGCCCGATGCAGACAGTCTCGGCTGCCTTCTTTTTCCAAACTTTGGAACACATTGGATCCAGTCTCTCTCACTATATTGTATTTAAATGTGTTCCGAGGTGTGCTGCGAGTTACCTTCGGACACATAAATCATCATTATGCATTCT
The DNA here is from genome assembly GCA_021153285.1 of Bacteroidia bacterium. Lineage (GTDB taxonomy): Bacteria > Bacteroidota > Bacteroidia > Bacteroidales > UBA932 > Cryptobacteroides. The sequence continues at coordinate 6,876 of JAGKTT010000007.1, read as the reverse complement.
TTGTCCATCTCGTCTGTGTTCCAAGGTTTTTACAGATTGTTTCCGGATTTTTCGAAATGGCCTGCACTTTGCTTTACGGAGTTTTGAAAAGTTAAAAATTAAAGTATATGAAACGAATCTTGCTGACCTTGATGGTCGTTGTCGCAGGGCTTTCGACGATTGCCCCCGACGTGTCTGCACAGACAGACAATCGTAATACCGGTGCTTCGAGGAGGCAGCAGCTTATGGACCAATGGCATAAGGATATGGCCGAGTTCAGAGCCCGATCCGCTCAGGAACGGCAGCTTCAGAATCTGGCAGACTCTCTCGCTTCGGTGCAGGCACGTGCGGCTCTTCGCAATCAGGACTTTGTGCTCGAGGCCGATAATGTGCAGTTCCGCAACGGGCAGACTGTGTTTGTCAATTCCACAACAAACTTCATTTCTGTAAAAGGTAACAGAGCGGTGGTCCAGATTTCCCCAAGCAATTTTGCATCTGGTCCCAACGGTGTGGGAGGAGTGACAGTGGATGGAGCGATTTCCGGGCTTGAAGTCAGGACTGACAGTAAAGGCCGTACCACACTTTCGATGAATGTAAACGGTATAGGCATAAATGCAGAAATCGAGATCTATATGTTCCCGGGATCCAATCGTGCATCTGCCACCGTGTATCCTAACTTCAATTCCAATACAATCTGGATTGAAGGAAATATAGTACCATACGATAACTCTAACGTATTCGAAGGAAGCTCATTGTAAAACAATTAATACAAAAAGATTATGAAGAAGATTTTACTCATATCGGCAGCTGTACTGCTACTGGCTGCCTGCCACAAGGAACCTTATCCACAGGACAGCGATAATGAATACCTTGTATACACATCACCAGGTAAGAATGTTGATTTTACTCAGTATCAGACATTTGACATCGCGGACAGCCTCCTTGTCATCGGCCAGACAGACAAACCGATGTATTCGCAGTCCGATAATGCCCTGGCGCTGATCCAGGCCTACAGGACCAATATGGAGAAGAGGGGATTCATCTATACTCCTTCCAATCCTGACGCTGATCTTGGAATCCAGCTTACCTATGTCATCAAGACAGAAAGGTTCGTGCAATACTATGACGATCCGTACTGGTGGCTCGACTATCCGGGATATTGGCCTTCAGGATATTGGGGCAATTGGACAGGTTTCTATTATCCGCGTCCTGTAACCTACACCTACACAACCAATGCTCTCTTGGCCGATATCGTGAACCTCACTACTGAGGAAGATGGAAAGCCACTGGAAATCCTCTGGACTTCATACATCGGCGGTGCTGCCGGCTCAAGTGTCCAGAATGATGTCAAGAAGATGCAGGCTGCCGTAGATCAGGCTTTTGTACAGTCTCCGTACATTACCCGTACCCAGACTAAGTAAAACACTAAATATTGAATGGTATTATGAAAAGAATAATAGGTATAATGCTGGCTGCAGCCGCCCTCGTCCTTACAGCAGGTGAAGCCAGTGCCCAGATGGGTAAAAGAGAATACATCAACGGTGGATGGCAGTACAACGGCTCGGTCGCCAATGATTTCGTCCAGGCAGGCAATGGTTACGGAGCCTATATAGAAGGTGGATATTATGTGACACCTATGTTTGCAGTCGGAGGATTCGCAAGCTTCAATACGAACAATCAATATGTCCCTAAGCAGACATATACATTCAGCGACAACTCCGCTCTTACTACGGATCTCGACAGATCGCTGTATCAGGTCCCTTTCGGTATGACAATGCGATACAGATTTCTTAGAACCGAATTCCAGCCATATGTGTCGGCTAAAGTAGGTACAGAATACTCTGTCCAGAGCACATATATGTCTACATTTGTCAGTCGAAGCGACAACTGGGGCTTCTACATCTCGCCAGAGATCGGATTGACTTTCTTCCCGTTCCCGACTACGGACTTCGGATTCTGTACCTTTGCAATCCCAATTCGAAAGGAACTCACTTGAGACCCGCGAAACGGCCACGGATTGATTCGTTAGCTCAGTAGGTAGAGCACAACACTTTTAATGTTGGGGTCTTGGGTTCGAGCCCCAAACGAATCACAAAGTTCTTAAATTACTGCTTCCCTAGCTCAGTTGGTAGAGCACGACACTCTTAATGTTGGGGTCCAGGGTTCGAGCCCCTGGGGGAGCACAAAGGCGAAAGCCCTTTTAAATATTGAAGCAATTCAAGCAAAGCTTCCCTAGCTCAGTTGGTAGAGCACGACACTCTTAATGTTGGGGTCCAGGGTTCGAGCCCCTGGGGGAGCACCAGGACAGTTTAATAGAGTCCAAGAAAGTATGGCAAATCGGTCTTTGAGATACCTCAGAGGCCGATTTAGTTTTTTAGAGTTCGATAGAGTTTGATAGGTAATTTGCAAAAAGTGTTTGCTTTTCTGTTTGCTAAAGTGTTTGTCTTTTTTCAGGGGGATTAGATCTATCGAAATACTCCTAAAATTTTGACATTTGAAAATCGCTTTTCAAATTTGTTTGCAAATCGCTCAAAAAAAGCAAACAGTTTTACAAACACTTTACGGGTAAAATGACAAACAGTTGATCTGAGAAAAACAAACAGTCGTTCAGTAAAACATTGTACAATTACCCCTGTTTTAGCTGATGTTTTTAAAGACGAAATCAGTAGTTGGGAAAATAACAAACAGTTTAACCCCAAAACAACAAACAGTTGTCAAAGAAAAACAAACAGTTATGGCAGTACAGTTCTATCTCTTTCCTCGGGCTTTGAAGTCAGGTGAAAGACCTATCTCGATGTCAGCCCACATTGCAAACACGAGAATCCAGACAACAATCGGAATCTCTGTAAATCCTGACTATTGGTTTGATGCCAAGCAGAAGGTTAAAAAAGGAGCAGTGAACTCCAAAGGAATGAAATATAACGAAATCAATGACAAGTTGGATGCTATTTCAAAGGCCTTCAACACCTTTGAAAATGCTAACAATGGCGCTCCTATAACCAAACAGGTGCTTAAAGAACTCCTTCATGATGCCCTCTATGGTGAGAGTGGAAAACCGAAGAAGGATCCCTATGAGTTTTATGAGACCTTTGATAAACTCGTAGCCGTTGCGCGTGTAGAACGCCAATGGTCTGATAGCACAATCAAGAAATTCAATACTTTCAAAAAGCACCTTATTGCCTTTGCACCTAAGACATGCTTTTCGGATTGGAATGTAGATAAACTCAGCGAATTTGTTGCATATGAGGGAGCGGAACTTGACATGATGGATGTGTCAATCCAAAAGGATGTAAAGATGCTCAAATGGTTCTTTAGACGAGCAGTAGAGTTGGGTGTTAAAGTCCCATCAGATTTCCTCACCTTCAAGCCTAAGTTCAAACTTATAGATAAGGAAGTGGTTTTCCTTACTTGGGATGAACTTATCAAGTTATACAACTTTGATGTCCCGCAAGACGGAACAGAAGTCCGTCTTACGGATATTTCAGGCAAGTTATATAAGAAGACGGTACGCAATCATTCATCGTTAATAAAGACCAGAGATCTCTTCTGTTTTTGCGCTTTCACCGGATTGCGCTATAGCGATATGGCAGCACTCAAAAGGACCGATATAACAACAGACAGTATAAATGTTATCACAGAGAAGACGGATTGCAGCCTTAAGGTACCTATTAATGCCTATTCGCGCGCAATCCTTCAGAAATATGAAGACGAAAGATATCCTGGTAATCTTGCCCTTCCGGTCATATCTAACCAGAAAATGAATGAATATCTGAAGGATCTCTGCGAAATATGTGGATTCAACTCACCTGTAAAGTATAGTTATTATAAAGATAACGTAAGATACGACGAAGTTCATCCGAAATGGGAGGTGCTGGGTACACACGGAGGCAGACGCACATTTATTTGTGCAGCCATAGAATTGGGTATACCAACTACAGTTATTCAGAAGATTACAGGGCATGCTAATGAAACTGCGATGCGCCCATATATCGCAGTCACCGACAAGACCAAGATCGATGCAATGAACAAATTTTCTGAAAGGAAATAGTATGAAGAACAAAAGCGGACTGACTACTAACAGTGACGCTCAGTCCGCACTTTTTATATGTCTGTGAATCTCTTTATCAGATGGAAGTTTTGCTGTCTGAGCAAGAAATACTGCCGCCTTGATTCTCACTCCATAGGTACGCAACTCACTTGCAAACTCCCTGAGGCTGCTACCTGTCGTTATCACATCGTCGATGATCACCACTTCCTTACCGATGATTTTCGGAGAAATTACAATATTGGAATTGGATTCTATTGCATTCCGGTTGCGGCTCCTATGCTTGCTTTGCCGTACACCGGTATATTGCACGGCCTCAATGTCCGTATTGTACTTATACCTCCACTTCAGACTCCTTGATAAAGAATCAAACCTTTGCAAATTTGCCTGCTCTCCACTGCAAGGCATAAATATGATGACTGGTCCGGTACCGCATCTCCAGTTCTCGCCCAGATACCTCTCAAGAGTCCTCAGTGCCTCCGAATACAGGTCTGACGAAGGGTTCTCGCCATCTTTCAGCTCCAGTACCCTCTGGGTAACTTCCTGCTGTCTTTCACTGCCGTATAAAAGATGCTGACTCCGGATATAATAATCATAGAAGATAGCCATCACATCCGTCCCATCCTCTAGATGAATGACAAACGGAGTCAGTGGCTTCCTTCCGCTGAAGGCATCTGCTGCAGCATATATAAAGAAGAACTTCGCTTTTGGATGTCCGCATATATAGGCATTGCGGTAGCCCCATTCGCGTTCCTCTGTAGTAGTGGCCTTTTGAGCGATTATGAAATATGCATTAGCAGCCCTTCTCTGCCATCTGATGATCCTCGAATTTGCAATCAGTGCTGCACCGACACAGACCAACAACATAATGATAAAGCATCCCATATCGTTTTTGCCATAAAAATATGAGAAGCCTGGTGCGACCTCCAAACTTATGTGGTGAAATGCTTGAAGATTTTTCTCTTTTTTATAATCATATCACTTTTTTTATCCTTTTACTGCGGCATTAAAATAAATCTTGGTCACTAGAAAATATATTTTAGAATCTTCAAAACCTTATGAAACTCTAAAAGACTCCAAAAACTTGTAAAAATTTGAGGTTAAAATAAATTACTCCACCTTTGCTAAACACTAAAGATTGAGTGACTTATGGAGAAGATAAAATCAGACACCCCATTGATGATGCTCACAGTCTCGCAATTTCAGACTCTGGTAGCATCCTGCTTTGCCGAGAAACCAGAATCTAAGGTTCAGGTGCAACCCCCTGTAAAACGCTATGTCTATGGCTTGAAAGGTATCTGCGACCTATTTGGTTGTGCACATTCTACAGCTCAACACCTCAAAGATAATGTTATAACAAAAGCCGTATCGCAGAATGGCAGAAAAATAATGGTGGATGTCGATCTCGCACTCCAACTCTTTCAGGAAAACAAGACACATAACACCTAAAGTCTATGTGCCTTGTTTATATCATTGATTCCTAACGTAAGCACAAAATTCCTTGAACCTCCAGTTTCATATATAAATATGCGGAGCACCTGCCCCTTCACAAGCGAAATCTTGTCGAAGCCGAACACGATGTGTCCTTCTCCATCCGGTGCCACAGGTCCAAGCCCATATACACTACGAGGAATCACGCTTTTCTCATACACCAGACTTCTTTTTGTCTTCTTCCTGCTCTCGAGGGAGAAGCGTGGATCAGCAAACTCGTAACTCACTTGCGACCCGTTCTTCACCGAAATAGATATATACAGCATGTCATCCTTGATGAAGATGTTGTCGCATTGCAGGAAAATGTCATATCCGCTGCATCCTAGATGATACAGTTCCTTACCCTGTCTAGATATATCGGCAATCTCAGACACCGTCTCAATCCCGGCACGCTCCTTCCCTCTGGTGTCAATCAAAAGTGATGAAGGATATTCATCATACCTCACTACAAAAGTGTGCATCTGTCCGTTCGACTCCAGGCAGGTTACCGACGTACAGTAATCAAATGCCTCCCGAGCCTTGATTGCAACAATATCCTTACTTCCGTCGATGATCTTCGCTACCATCGATCTGTTTCCCAGATTCACATATTTCAGTTCAGACGCAAAACGAAGGTGCACTGTCTGCGTAAGCGACACTGATAGAGTATCACACCCCTCCGCAGCCATACATCTGCACCCCAACAAACACATAATCACAATACTCATCAATCCCTTCATATCATTTACCTCCGTTCAGATTTTACCAGAAAAAACTCATATCCCGATGACACATTCACCGACACCTCTCCGGAAGAAGACCTCGCGATATTGACTCCAGTGCGGATGATCGTATTCGCAATGTCTCCGACCAGCCCTCCGAATGTCGCTCCGGATGCACTCAAGGCGTCGTTCTCAGCCTTTTTCGCATTCTTGTTCGATGATGTCTCCGGGCAATAGATACCCTTTAATCCGTCCGTGTCATAAGCACATAGATTCAGCGGGATGATCTTCCCGTTCATTTCCACACTCTTTACATTCAATTCCAGTCTGTTGCCTATCTTGCAGATCGCATTCAGATGTGAATTCGCCGGAATACGGACTCCATTCTCTTCGTAAGTCTCCAGAAGTCTCAAAGTTACCCTCTGACCTTCCTTCAACTTCTCATCTCTGATGAACATACATCGGAAAGGCCTCTTGCTATCTTCCGGATAATTGACACCATCGTCTGTAAATTCATCATCCAACGAGAACACAATATCATCATCAGAATGGTATTTCAGTTCCACCTCATCCTCATCCACGCTGTCAGGAGAGGATGCCCCCTCTGCCTCAGATGAAGTTCCTGTAATCACATCACGCACCATTTCAGCCCTCTTCCTG
>JAGKTT010000047.1 GCA_021153285.1 Bacteroidia bacterium | reverse complement strand
TACACTTAAAGCTCGTATTACTATGATGTTGAACAAAAAATCATCTCGTATGAGTGCCTGGAAGGCTCTCTACGTCATTCCTCTCGTAGGAATCTCTCTCGCGGCAACTGCCGAGACAAAGGTAGATTACCAGTATGAAGACCAGACTCCTGACAATACCGAACTGGTCGAGAAGTACAACACTCCAGTTGACAAAGATACGAAAAAATCTTTCAAAGAAAAGAATCTTAAAAACGGACGTATCACTGTCGATGAAGAAAACGACGTCGTGACAATGACATATTACGGCCTTGACGGCAAGGAACGCAAATCACAGATCACAGGATTGCCTCTTGGCAAGGAATCATATTTCATCAATGGTTCATTTGCAACTAAAGGAGCTGCAGACATAGCACTGGAAAAAGACCCGGATGCTGTCCTGCTTTCTGCATACCTGAAGAACGGCAACAAGGTCAGAGCAATTATTTCTGCAGATTATGGTAAATTTGTGACTGGCACCATCGATTGTTCAAAGCCAATCAACACTTTCGTCATCAAGGAAGGTGAAGAACAGCCTCAATTGGCTACAGTAGCTACACCGGACCTCGTATATGTAATCAACGGTGAAAGAATGCCGGAGGGATTCGACCTTAACACTATCGATCCGGCCACAATTGCTTCAATGGAAGTCCTCAAGACTGAAAAGGCATTGCAGGAATATGGTACAGATAAGGGCGTGATCGTCATTACCACTGGTGAACCAAAGAAGAACGATGAGGGCAAGAAGGCAATTCCTTTCCAGCAGGTAGCTCAGAAGCCGGGATTCAATGGCGGCGATGTCAACGAGTTCTCAAAGTATGTGGCCCAAAACGTTGTATATCCAGAAAGTTGCCGTCAGTCGAAGATTGAGGGAAGGGTTACATTAGAGTTTACAGTAACTGAAACCGGCAAGGTCGCTGATATAAAGATTCTGAGAAGTGTAAATCCTGACCTTGACACAGAAGCTGTACGCGTTGTAGCGCAATCCCCTCTCTGGACTCCAGGACGAGATGAGAACGGCAAAGTTGTCCCAGTTAAATATACATTCCCTGTAATATTTAAACTTCCAGATTCAGAAAATAAATAATTTTAGAAGGCATTCAGATTCCTACTGAATGCCTTTTCTTTTGGTCTCTACCTAAGTATATACCCTTGATGGATCAGGTCTTCCCTACACTTTATAGGGAATGTGTATCCGTCGCGTAGCAAGAACAGGTTATCGGTTATATCCATAACCTGTTCGTACATATGGTCTGAGATGATGATTCCTTTGGTGGCTTTATGGGTCTGGATGAGTCGTTGCATCATCTCTACATACTTAGGAGCGACGTTGGAGAATGGTTCGTCGAGAATGCAGAATTCTGCATCAGAGTTCAGTACCATATACATTTCCGCGATTCTCACCTCTCCCCCGGAAAGTTGGCCTGGAGTCATTCTCTGATATATATGGAACTTGTTGTCGAAGGAAACAAGACCATCATAATCCACTCCATAAAGTTCATAGGCCTCACCGAGGGTTATGTTTGCCGGTATGAAAACATTCTGAGGAAGGTATTTGATCCTTTTGCCGATATGTCCATAATCGGTTTCCGGCTCATCATTGAAACGGACGAAGATATTCTGTGGCTTAATACCGCCCATAATGCACTTGAAAAGGCACGACTTTCCGCATCCGTTCCTACCCAGCACACCTGTCACCTTGCCGGTCTGAGCGGTGATGAAGGCGCTTTGAAGAACCTGCAACTTATCAAATTGGAGATGCACGCTGTCTACCAGCAGTCTGTTAACGGATTGCATTACCTAAATATGCTATAAGGGTTATAAACAATATGAAACCTATGAATTCCACCACGAACGGAATGAAATAGTACTCTTTCCTGCTGATACCAAGATTAAGGTAAAAGTATATTTCCGTCTTCTTGGTTAAGGTAGTGTATAGGTACATAATTATCGGAATACTGACCAGTTTCAGCAGTATAGACATCGGGATCGCATAGGGGTTGAAGAATACAAGGGAGGCTATCGCCAATGTCAGGACAGCGGATATGGCATATATCGCTTTGCCATACCGCTTCGACTGTCCTATTTTCCTGAAGATCGTCATATGATGACAAACATACATAAAAACTTTCGTTTTTACGCCCGTTTTAATTCTTAATTCGCAGAGGAAATTGTTATATCATATCTTCACCGCTATCTTTGATAGTGGCACTGCCTCACGCAGGCAAACCAGTCCTTCCTCAAGACAGGCAAGGCGAAAGCCGGGAGATCTTCTGGAGTAACAGCCGGGAGATGAAGATGAAAACTAATCTGATGAGATTTCTGGCACGGAGTATGCATACGATGCCGTCATTTCAACTAAACATACAGAACTTAATGAAACACATTTCCCTACTGATGTGCACAATACTCTTTGTGCAGACGCTTTCCGCGCAGGTACTCAATTATGATATGATTGAGCGTAATGCAAACACCAATGTAAAACTTACTCTTAAGGATTCCAAGTCTTCAAAGCCGATATCTTGGGCATCGGTGTACCTTATCCCCGCCGGTGACACTACGATTACCCACTTTGCATTGTCCGACGACAAAGGTGACGTCCTCCTTAAGGAAGTGCCTGTCGGCAAATATGAACTCAACGCAGAGATCATAGGTTACAATCCACATAAGAAAGTCTATACGATCAAGTCCCACTGGGACGCATACGATCTTGGTATAATCAAGATGGATGAGAATGCGGAATTCCTCGATGCCGCTTCCATATCCGCTATCGGCAACCCAGTGACGGTAAAGAAGGATACCATCGAATTCAATGCGTCATCTTTCAGAGTCGGAGAGAATGCAATGCTCGAAGACCTGATAAAGAAGATGCCGGGGATGGCCGTCGCAGATGACGGCACCGTTACGCTGAACGGAGAGAAGATAGACAAGATAACAGTCGGTGGAAAGACTTTCTTCTTCAATGACCCCACTGCTGCTTTGAAGAACCTTCCGGCAAAGATTGTAGACAAGATCAAGATTATCGACAAGACCAAGGACGAAGCCGCAGGATCAGGTATTGTCACCAAAGACGATAAAGAGAAAGTGATGGATGTGGAGCTGAAGGAAGAATACACAGAAGGATGGTACGGAAACGCCAAGCTTGGAGGGGGATCGACACTGAATCCGGACAACGGCAACTCTCTTATAGATGACAGAGGCCTTCTTTACAATGGCAATGCGATGGTTACCGGCTACACAGAGAAGGATCAGGTAATATTCATCGGAAATGCATTCAATGCAATCGAGCCGGGCGCCGGCGTGGCGTATTACAGCAGCGGTAGCACAAGCGGGGATTTCAGCAGCCTTGGTGGTCTGAATTCTACAGCTCAGGCCGGAATCAATTACAACACGTCCCGTATCAAGGATATGGAAAGTACTCTCAGTGTGAATTACAAGAATAACGGAAAGGTCGACAAGAAAGTATCTTCAAGAACGACATTTCAACCGGAAGGACCGGATGTGCTGACTGATGGTTCATATGATGCAACAGGAAGTCAGAACCAGGTCAGTGCCTCAATGGAAATCAAGTCAAAGGAAAATGACAGATACTATCTGTATATAATGCCGAGTGTCGGCTATACATCCGAGTCCGTCAGCGCGGCAAATACATCCTTGACAAGTTCTGATGGCACCCAGATCAATTCTTCAGAAGCGTCTACGGTTTCATCCGGAAGCAATATATATACAAATAACTATATATATTTCGGTTTGAAGAACCAATCCTGATGGAACATATAATGACTACTATTCATCAATGAGCGATAACCGCTATATCAGCAACCGTGGTGCTTTGACTGTGCAATATGGCAATGATACGACTACGGTACAGTTTGGAGTTATGGCTGATGTCGTACAGAATGAGGTCAAGGCCAAGTCTATGGGAGTTGAAACCATAACCGGTAAGGGTGAATGGTTAGTGAATGTATCTCCATTCGTTTACTACAACTACGAAAAGGAAGGAATTGACCTTAGTCTGTACTATACAGGAATGGAGAACAGGCCTTCCGCAACTTCAATGACTCCATCACTGAACATATCCAATCCGGTACAGATAACTGCCGGAAACATATATCTGAAGCCACAATACACTCATCATACTCACGTATCATTAAGCACAAATAACCGTGAAACCTTTGCATTCTTTTCAATGTATCTGAGTGGGCAGATGACCACAAGAAGCACAGTTCAGGCCAGTTGGATGGACGAATCAGGAGTCAGATATGCTATACCCGTCAACTCAAAGAAGCCACAATCTACAGCATATATGTATCTTTCCTACAGCAGGCCGGTCACTAAGGACAGACAGCTTACAATCCAGTTAAGTCCATATGCAAATTATACCGGCGGTACAAGTTATCAGACAACATCAAAACAGGACGGAATCGACCTTCAGTCCTTCGATTATAACGCGTTCATTGATGAATTCTGGGGCGATGCCAGCGGTGACAGATTCTACAGCGGCCAGAGCGGATTTGCCGAAAGCCGTACAAACACATTGATATGGGGAGGTGACTTCCAACTCAAGTACAGCATTGAAAAGCTTGATGCAAGCCTTACATATGGAGCATCAAACAGGGTCTCGAAATACTCACTGGATCCGACAGCCAATCTGAACAACTGGACTCACAACATAAATACTGATATTCTATATAGGCCAGGCAAGGACTGGGAAATCGGAACAAACCTGTCATACAGATTCTACAAAGGTTACACCAATGGATTCGGACAGCCGGAGTGGAGATGGAATATGCAAGTGAGCAAGAGTATCAAATCTGTAACCCTCGGGCTGAAGGTAGCAGACATACTTAACCAGAGCAGAAATCTTCGAAGAACAATTTCGGCAGAATATGTCGAAGATACATATAGCAACATCCTCGGCCGTTTCTTCCTTTTCAGCGTCTCATTCAACTTCGGCAAGATGAACGCCAAGAAGAATGCAAATATTGAAGGGGCAATGTGGAATATGATGTAGTATCAAAAATAAATAGAAACGAATATCTATTGTTTTACTGAGCCTTGTTTCCCTAATTGCAGCGGCTCAGGAACCTCAGATCATATCTTGACAGTAAAGACAGTTTCGAAAAACTGGAAGCAGCGGTGCTGACAGAATCAAAATCCAAAACGAAGAAACTCCTAGGCAAGGGTATGAGGATGTCTGACTGAGATCGGTAATGATATTGTGGAGAGATAAGCTGATTCAGACAAGTGGTCAGAAAAGGAGCAGTACACAAAATATTGGATGAGAGAATATATTTTCCTCTACACCTGAAGGCAATAGTACAAAAACGAAAATTTTACGTCATAATTATAAAAACGTATAAATTATATGACAATGAAACGAATTTTAATCTCTATTGCATCACTTGCAGCCCTTTGTTTTACAGCCGCTGCCCAGCAGAAAGGCGAACAGTCTTTAGGTTTACATCTTGGTTATGATACCGGAGTTACAGGCTATAAGTTTTATGTTTTCGGAATGGGTACTCAGGAAACAAAAACTAATAATGGTTATAATCTTGCATCTGCATTGGAGTACAGCTATTTTGTTTGCGACAATCTCCGTATATCTGCTAATGTCGCTTACGGATTCCAGGGAAATCCTGAAACTCCAAGCTCCACACATTCTATAACAATTGCACCTGGCATAGCATATTATGTCCGTCTGGCTGACAATTTCTATTACACACCAAACCTTAATGTCGGTTTTGCTTGCGGCGTGACTGGTTCAGGAACATTAGGAAGAGACTGGGAATCAATGACTATGTATGGTCTGGGAGCAGAACTGCAGCCATTGGCAGTAGAATTCCGGCCTACGAAGAAGTTCGCAATGAGTGTAAGTCTATGTTCGCTGCAGGGTGTTGCTATGGAAGGAAAATATGACTTTGCAGGAGGAAATGGCATCAATATGTCAGGAATGGGAGTCAGATTTGATCTGATCTCCAATGCACAGGTCGGTTTCAAGTTGTATTTCTAATATCTTATGAAATCTCTCATTGCCTTATTTGCCCTTATATTTTCAAGCGGAGCAATCCTTGCTCAGACCACACCTGATCCTGAGGACGCCAAATCAATTCCTGTCAGACATTGGGAATTTGATTACTACAACTATGGCGTTTCCGGTGGGCAGGAGACAGTATACTTGAATTTATCAATGGCTCTAAGATATAACTTTGACACACCTCTCATTGATGTCGGAGGAGAATTTACTATTGGAACCACACCTCACGACCGCTACGATCCTATGGAACTGAACAAAGGTGCGGTGTTAAAGAGAACCTACCTTATGCTTTCACCTGTTGCTCACTACAATTTCCGCAGAGGAAAGAATGCTTCATTTTATGTAGGAATGGGTCTCGGAATGGGACTCGGCACACGGAAGGTGTTTGAGGGATGCACAGTTGATCCAGAAGGAAAGATTCTCGAGGAATTGAATACACAGAAGTATTTTGTTGCGGCACTTACACCAAGAGCCGGTATCGAACTGTTCCGACATTTCAGAATAGGAATGCAGCTACGCATTCCTACTGACGGAGAAGTGACTTTCGGCCCGACAATAAGCATCACATTCGGTGGCGGAAAGAAAGATTGACTCATAAGCTCGATTCATATGAATAATGCACTCTGAGGAAGTCACATTGGATAAACAATTCAAGATTGCCAAAAACACAGGAACTGCCGGTATCGTCATAGCAGGTACCGGTGTTGCTGTCTGACTATGTGAAAGCGTGATGTGCAAATTAGCGTAAAATCGAAAGTTTTTATGTAAGTTTGTAAAAACTTATGATTATGAAACGAATTCTGCTCTTCATCGCGACCTGTACGATCAATGCTGTTCCCCACATCCTGTATAGGCAGGATCTGGCGTTTTAAGTATATTCAGAACAAGAAAAACAATACATTATGAAATCATTCAAGAAACTTTTATCAGTCCTGCTTGTGCTTATCGTGACTCTGCCTATGGGTGCACAGGGAGACAGGACAATCAAGAGAAAGGTGGCTATCGGCCGCTTCTCGAACGAGACCCAGTATGCAAAGGGAATGTTCTACGATAAGGAGAACGACCCTATGAGAAAGCAGGCTCTGGACATTCTTTCATCTAAGCTTGCTGCAAGTGAAAAGTTCATTCTTCTCGAGAGAGAGGATCTTGACATACTTGTAAACGAGGCCGGAACGGATATGAACAAGATCGGAGCAGACTATATCATCCTCGGATCGATTACAGAATTCGGACGTAAGACTGAAGGCGAGCAGAAAATATTCTCTTCAACCAAGACGCAGACTGTGGAGGCAGGTGTAAGCATCCGTCTCGTAGAAGTATCTACAGGTCTTATCATCTACTCGGATGAAGCAAAGGGATATGCAGAGACTTCAAGCAAGAAGACAATGGGCATCGGCGGTTCTGCCGGATATGACGCGACACTCAGCGACAAGGCTATTTCCGGTGCCTTGTCCCAGCTCGTGGAGAACATCATCAACAAGTGTCTGGACAAGCCGTGGAAGTCATATATCCTATCAGTGGAAGACGGCTCATACATCATCTCCGGAGGTGGATCACAGGGACTCGTCTCCGGTGACAAGTTCACTGTGTATAAGAAAGGCAAGGTTGTGAAGAATCCTCAGACAGGAATGGATGTGGAACTTCCAGGTACAAAGACCGGAGAGGTTACAATCCTATCTTCATTCGGAGATACTCCTGAGAGTGAGATATCATTCTGCAGCTACGAGGGAGAGGCTCTGGATACAGAAAATCTTATGAACTATTACATAATGGATAAATAGCAATGAAGAAGTTAATGATAATAGCAGCCTTCACTATTCTGCTGGCAGGTTGCGGAGTCGGAAACTACTCGGTACAGTCCGGAGTGGAAGATGCCGCATTCATATCATTTACAGATGATACACAGCAGGATATAAACGTCACTGTAGATGATCAGACATATGTTCTCAAGACCGTGAAGCAGAAGGCATACAAAAGCGGAAGAGACATCAGGCAGACAGCTCTGAACACCATCAAGATTGGCACGGGACAGCACGAAGTGAAAGTAGTCATAAACGGAACTGAGGTATTCAGCAAGAAGCTTTTCCTTTCGGCAGGCGAACATAAGATCATCGAATTATGAAACGTATCCTGACCCTTACGTTGGTTTCAATTGTCCTGACATCGTGCGGAATGAGCACTTCCTTGTATTACTGGGGCGGTGCTCAGAATGGAACCACAGCCTATGAAAATCTCGTATATCAGAGCTATGACAAGCAGACTCCCGAGAGTATATGCAGGCTCATATGTATGTACGAGGACATAGTTAGCAATCCGGGAGGAACACGCAGAATGCCGCCTCCCGGCATATGCGCCGAATACGGATATATGCTTCTGATTCCTGAGAATGCCGCAATCTTTGCAGAATATGCAACTGCGATGCAGAGAAGAACATTCACATCAGGTGACTACGCTTCATTCTTCCCTGAAAAGGGAAAGGAAATGCTCCAGAAGGAGATAGAGCTTTATCCCGAATCTGTCAAATTCATTGCTCCACTAATTGAAAGACTCTGTAAATAAGCCCTATGAAAAGAATTCTTTATATCATCATACTCTGCTGGATCGTTACTTCGTGCGGTATGTTGAACACTGTTACAAGGGAGTCTCAATATGCGAAGATGTATGAGGAGAAGCCAATCACCCTTTTGGTTATGCCTCCTATCAATAATTCCAGTAATGTGGAAGCAAAGGATCTTCTGTACACATCTATCAGCAAACCATTGGTAGAGGCAGGATATTATGTCATCTCTCCCCTACTTGCAATGGATGTATTGAAGGCAGAAAGTGCATATGATTCAGAATTGTTCTTCGATGGACCTCTGACCACATTCCAGAATTACTTCGGAGCTGACGCAGTCGTATTCTCTGTAATAGATACTTGGGCAAAGATAGGAACGGGAATCGAAACAAAGATAAGGTACGTGATCAAATCAGCATACACGAATGAAATTCTTTTCGACAGAAGCTGCGATCTGTATCTGGACCTGTCTGTTGACTCAGGACAGAAGGGGCTTCTTGCAGCCCTGGTCGATCTGGCTGCTTCAGCAATCAATACAGCAACGACTGACCATATAAGGGCGGCAAGAAAGGCAAACTATTTCATACTCAGGGACATCCCAAGAGGTAAATACAGTCCGGAGTATATGCTTGACAAGGAAACCGCCGCAGAAGACAAGGATATAGTGGCTAGAGTGAAATAGGTTTGCATTTAGCCGGCTATGTATTAGCAGATAAAGCTGGCCTTGCCATATGAAAGACCGTAATATACAAACATTTCGTGCATTAGCCATCATTGCGGTGGTTATGATTCATACGACACCCTCCGGTCAATGGCAGGTGTTCTGCAAGCCCTTCATAAACTTTGCGGTTGCGACATTCATATTTCTGTCGGGGTATCTCACGAAAACCGACAATGACAACTGGCTTAAGTTCTACACCAGACGCCTCACACGTGTGCTGGTGCCGTACATTATCTGGACAGCCATATACAGCATTCCGGACATTCAGTCGTCAGGTCCGTCCTCACTGGTGAAGAACCTGCTTTGTGCCAATGCTACTACAACGCTGTACTACATCTTTGTCTACATACAGTTCGTTCTCCTTACTCCGCTGCTGGGCAAGCTGGCAAAGTCACCTTACCGACATCTGGCTTGGCTGATAGCTCCGCTGTCAGTGATTCTTTTCAAGTACATCCCGGTCTATGGAGACATCCAGCTGGGCAAACACATTGAGCTCTTCTGGAATGACGTCTGTCTGGGATGGTTTACCTTTTATTATCTCGGATTGATTCTCGGCAACAAGATCATAGACCGGCAATTCAACATCAGAAATCTGGCGGCTCTGTATTGTGCTTCTCTTCTTCTGCAGATGGCAGAGGGATATCTGTGGTTTACAGTCGATCCTGCCGGATGCGGTTCCCAGCTTAAGCTGACATCCATCCTGTCCAGCACGATCTTCCTGCTGATCATTTATTGCGCGCTTATCAATTGGAGCAATGAATCAAAGTGTCGCTTACTATACACAATCGGAGACTATTCATTCGGAATATATCTGGTTCATATGATGTTCCTGAAAGGATTGCAACCTCTTGAATTCTATTCCGCTATCCCTTATCCGATAACATCTGTTATCATTCTGGCAATCAGCTTTGTTTTCTGCTATGTATGTACAGAACTAATAGGTAAAAGAGTCGGACGATGGCTGGGATTTATATAAATCCTGGAAAAAATTTAAATTTCCAACGCAGTATTTAATACTTGCTGCATCTATAAGAAGACAAGATGGATTCAGATGGACCTCAAAGACATAGTAGAAGGATGTAAATCATCAGAGCCCGAAAGCATCAAGGCTCTATATGAGCTATATTCCGATGTACTGATGAAGCAATGTATGTTCTATGTCAAGTCCCCAAATGAAGCCTATGACCTTTTCCACGACGCATTCCTGATAATAATCTCCAAGATCGGTCAGCTGAGAGATCCGATGAAACTCGAATTTTGGATCATCAGTATTGTCAGGAATCTTGCCTTGCAATATCTCAAGGACAGAAAAAGGAATTTGCCCGAAACAGAAATGGCTGATGTAATCGATGAAGATGAATCACCTTATTATCAACCTGTCCCACTTGACATTCTGATGTCATTGATAGACAGACTTCCTCAGCAGTATGGAAATGTTTTCAGGATGTCCGTCCTGGATGGGATGTCGCATAAAGAGATAGGTGCAATTCTGGGAATAGAGGAAAGGACGTCATCTGCAAACCTTTTCAGAGCCCGAGCAATATTGAAAGCTGCCATCAAGAAGTACTGGGCAGGTATGCTGGTGCTGATATTCATAGCTATTGTCCCATTTATGTGGAAAGATACTGAACTTGATGAAAAGCCTGCAACGGAGTACACTACCATTGTGGAGACTGAAATGGATGATTCGGTTGCTTGTGCAGACACTGTCATCCCGACACCAGAGATTAAGGTAGTCAAGCCGTTGATGGCTGAACGGACAGAAATAGAGATAGTCGAGAGATGCGACAGCATTGAAGTGTGTGATACGTCAGTAAGCATCAGACAAGACTCAGTTCCGTCACGTCCTCAGGAAGTCAGAAAAATGCAGGAAGACGCCAAGCAGTATTATGCCTGGGATAATATAGACTGGGCGAAAGAAGAGAAACCATCATATAGAAGAAGGGCAGCTGTTCGACTTCAGCTCTCAAATCTGCCTGGTTCGATATCAAGAAATACACAGATGAACATAAACAGCGGACTGCTGGCTGATCTCCTTCCTAAGAACGACTATGTGAATGCTGCAACAAAAATAGACTCGTGGACTGACCTGGAAAGAGTTTTAGCCGATCTGGCTCAAAACTATCCGGACTCTACGATGTACACATCATTGCATTCAATAGCAATGAGCAATGCCAATGCCGGCAATGACAAGCTTCAGGAGGAAAGGGAATATGCTCAGCCGATTACAGCAGGTATAACTGCAAGCCTTGAGATCAACCGCAGGTGGAGCGTCGTCACAGGATTGGAGTACTCGAGATTATCATCACGTGCCAGATCGGGAATAGACAGCGTCGCGGTAAGCAACAGGCAGGTGATTCATTATCTTGGTATACCTGTCGGAGCATCATATTCATTATGGAACCGGAAGAATATCAACATAGCAGCTTCCGCCTATGGGCGTCTTGATATTCCGGTTGCGTCATCAAATGTCATAGAGCATCATAACGGAAGTATCATAACATATACTCAAACACTGCCTATGAAGGTTCCGCTTCAGTGGTCTTTGGGAGCAGGATTATGCTTCCAGTACACATTGGGAGCCAACATAAGCATATATGCAGAACCACAGCTGCAGTACCATTTCAACCCTGGAGGGAATGTACCTACGACCTGGACAGAAAGGCCTCTTGACTTCGCCGTGCCGATAGGAATCCGCTTCAATTGGTAGAATTTCACGCAGTATCTGCCTATGTAGTCAATCTATATGATAGACTATAAGGCAGACTTTGAATGAAAGACAGATATTCAGACAGGAGAATATATTTTGAAGAGTTGGCTCAAACCTCAAAAGAGTACATCTCAAGATACATTTCAACATATAAAGACATAAAGTCCTGTCATTGTGTCCTAGAAATAGGATGCGGAGAAGGAGGCAATCTGGTTCCATTTGCAGAGATCGGATGCAAAGTGTATGGAATAGACATCTCTACAGGAAAGATTGACAACGCGAGAAGGTTCTTTAGAGAGAAAGGGCTGGATGGAGAATTTATCTGCTCAGACTTTGTCCGATGTGAGATCGAGCCAGATGTCTGGCGATATGATATCATTATCATACACGACGTCATAGAACACATTGATCCTGAAGGCAAGGATGAATTAATGTCAAGGGCAAAGGCATTATTAAGGCCATCCGGGGTGATTATGTCGGCTTTTCCAGCGTGGAAGATGCCTTTTGGAGGACATCAGCAGATATGCAGGAGCCGACTTTGCCGTCTGCCATTCATACACCTTCTTCCCGAAAAATGGTATGAGGGATACCTGAAGATATGCAATGAAAAGGATGATAAAGTAAATGAATTGATGAGCATCAGAAGATCCAGGATGAACATAGAAAGTTTTGAATCTCTTTGCTGCAGGACAGGTCTGAAAATAAAAGACAGGACATTGTGGCTTATCAATCCACATTATAAGGCAAAGTTCGGATTGAGACCAGTGAAGTTGCATAAATACTTAACATACGGAAATTGGATTAGAAACCACCTGTCGACGTCGTGCTTCTATATCCTCAGTGTCACATAACGAGATTATGCTGTATAGCACCTTATAAAATTAATTTAACCAAATGATTATGAAACGAGCAGTATTCTTATTTCTATCACTGATAACCATAGTGACTGGATGTGATCCCGATTGGGCTTTGCATCCAAAGAATCAGGGATGGGCCTATATAATTAACAAGTCAGAGTCTGAAATAACATTCAGAGGTTACAGTCTTTTTACCGGAAGTCTGCATACGGAATGTACGATCCATCCTGGCGATACAGTATGCGTATCTTCCTCATCCTGGGATGAAAGAGCACCCAGTTGGGATAAGATAGAAGCTGCCGGATGGGATCCGTTCTTAGCAACCTTTGCTAAGAGAAATTTTATGATCAACCGTGATGAGTTCAATGAAATGCACCATACGGTCAGCATTCTTACCTCCCCCGATGACAGTGTGTCCTGGGTTTTAGATGTGAGCGCGATTGAAGACGACTCCATCTTTAACGAATCAAACTGGGAAATGGAGGAATTTGAGACAGAAGGTTACTTTAAGAATTTTGCTTGGTATTACACATTTGAATAGTTATGAAACATTTTATACCAATTATTACTATATATATATTTATTTCGAGTTGTCAATATCTATCTAAGGATGGAGAATGGGAAAAGATAGAACTGGACAAAAGTGAATTACACTTCAATTCTTCAGGTGGCGAGCAGACTGTAACTGTTCTGAATTATGATAGATGGTGGATTTCCGGTGGTTATGAAACGACAGAGTATAAATATGGAAATCTCACATACAGGAATTATGTCTATCCGCAGTCTTCAGATGGAGAGTCAGCAAACACATATGATATTTTGGATGGTGGATGGTACCGGGTCGTAGTTCCTCAGAAAGGAGAGAGCAAGAAGGCGGTAATCACTGTAGATCAGAACCTGATTACATATCCAAGACAGGCAACGATCCAGATGCAATCCGGGGATGCTTTTACACATATATTTATATACCAACCATAGATTATGAAACGTATAATATTTATTATGGCAGTTGCTGTCTGCCTTTGCTCTTGTGAAAAGGAGCAGTCTCATTGGCTCAATGAAAGATGGTGCGGCGAATATGAGACAACTATGATCAATAACGACACTGGAGAAATTAAGGATTATATCGCCGCTATAGTTCTAGAATTTTCCGATGACAGGTCAGAATGTATTGTCACGAAAGGAGTAGAGGGCCTGTATGCTTCAAGCAGAAAGACATATTCTTCATACCTGAATGAAACGGAAAAGATATTTGTTATGAATGAAGGAGACTACGATTCAAGAATACTGTATTGGGGAAAACTTACCGGTAAGAATACAGCTCAGCTGAATTGGTATTCCGGAGAAAAGTTGATATCAATAGAAGTGAAAATCATTAATAAACCGGTTAGACATTTTCGGGATTAAAAGGGATCAGTCACAAAATTATGTGTCTAAGGGCTTAACGTAAAATCCCGGTTGTTCAGTGTCCATCAGAACACTGGACCGCTTTCACAAAGGACCCGTTGAGCGGAAAAACTGGCTTGCAAAGGTCTCCCGCCGCTCATTGGCGCTGATTCCATACCCGTTGAGCGACTGGAGTGCAGCCAGATGATGATTTTCCGCTCAACGGGTTAGCTGACCCTGTTAGGACGGGCACTCGGAAGTGTGTGTCTGCGGAGACAGCGTGAGTATGTACGCATTGGGCTAAACAATGCAAGTGCCTGTGTACCAATACTATATACTAATAGTCGAACACATTGACCCTCTCCTCACTCTCTATATTGTGCTCCTCTGTGTTTCAAGGTGCGCCGATGAAGGCCTTGGAACACAGAAATCACCAACTCGTCTTTTATGTTAGAATTCTCTGTGTTCCAAGGTTTCAAAGCAGCTCAAATTAAACTAGATAACGACGTATCCTGGGTCTTGCCGGGGATTACCATTATATGAACAAAAGGTACAACTTATTTAGCGAAACACATACTTTCGCACCTGAGCCATTAAAAGATAATATAAAATGAAACGATTGATACTGAATGTCCACCCCGCCCGATTTTACGTTGAGCCCCAAACCCCGTCAAAACACGAAAAACCGCAATAGAAGCGTCTCTATTGCGTTTTTTGTGGTGCCACCGGCTTGCAAACTTGATACTTCCCGATACTATTTTCCGTAACAAATTCGATTCTCACACCCTATTTGTTACTTCCTGCAATTAAATGGAGTAAAAAATCAGTTATACATATAGTTATACATGCTCTGTTATTCGTACTATTACTGGCTGGCTATTGTTCTTCTTTATTATCAACATACACTAAAGAATGGGAGTCAGTCTTTCTGGAACAGTATGATTCACACCAGTGACACGACTGGTGACATTACCTATGACATTACCTATGACGTCTACATTTTATTTGGCCTAATCAGGACCATATATTAAATGTCATGTAATCTCCTATACATATCCAGCCGGTTTACACTCATGATATCCCAAAGTATCCAATACACCTGACAATCAATATAATACTTATCCGCATTACACCTTTCCTAGATTTTTGAACACCCCTGGTCTACACATTTCCTAGATTTTTATTGGGAATACAGTTTGAGCGACATTTTGAACATCACGATTTCAATAGTTCATCAACCTTTGCCCAATAGTAATATGCCTCTGGTATGACATTTCTGAGTTTGCGAAGTTTAGTCGGAAGAAGCTCTGAAATCGACATATCAAGGACTACTTTCGGATTTTCCTTTGGGTATTTCTCTATCTCAAAGATGCCTTTCTCAAAACAGGTAGCGAGATATGCAGCTCTTGAAGCATCAGTGATAGCTTCTTCTATCTGATACTTCTCCTGATACATGAATGATTTGACTCTTTTGATACCGGACATGAAGAATTGTATATCACCGCTTCCAGCCTGACCACGGGTCGCAATACATATTGCAGTCTGACGAACATCCTCGAAGAATTCAGACAATCTGCCTTCCAGTCCTCGATAGCCAAGTTCTACATTAGCAACTTTCAAGAAAGATTCGTATGCAGGGCCAAAGTCATCTACATTCTCAAAAAGACGATTGATGTCATACAACTGCTTGATAATTTCCATATTACATTCCCTGTCCTTCTTGAAATATGGAATGCCTATAGTATTCGGGGCAAAAGCAGTCATCTTATCGCCCAGAATATCCTCTTTCTTTGGAACAGTAACCAGCAGCGGCTCACCGTCCAGTTTTATAAACGGACTATCAATCGGTAACTCCTGGGTGTTTGAATACGGACAATCCTCGTAAAGTACATCAAGTCGTATATACTCATTCAATTCAGACCTATCTGTATAGGCAATCTGATAAAATACCTTAGCGTGACTAACCGGAACATCCTTGCCTGCAGACTCCTTATTCACCTGCTGATAACGGATGAAACCGTGTTCTTGATACGTCTCTAGGTATTGTTCGATATCAGTTTCAGGAGGACAGATAATATCGATATCTATGGAGAGTCTGTGAAGTGAGTTACCCAGTATAAGCATCAAAGCCGTACCACCTTTGAACGTCAGAGGGCATCCTGACCGAACCAGCATCTCTAAAAGAGATAGAGCCCTTATTACCTTTTCTATCAGGTTCTTGTCATTATATTCCAGTTTTGCAGATATGTCCTCGATCCACTGCGAGGTGAAGCATTCTTTAGATATCATAGTTCATTGTAGATTTTTTCAAGTTCCTCTTTTACGCCACGCCTTTTTGCGTATCTTAATAGTTTAGTTTTATTGATATTGAAGATAGTCATAGCATTCTCAGCAATCCTTTCATATTCGCTACCTTGCAAATAACTGAAGTCCTGATCACAGTAAATATCAACAAGGATTTTTTCTAATGTAGAAACAAGGATGCCTTCAATCTTTTGCAGAGGAGCCTCTGAAACAAGATTTTTAACGAATATATTCCTCTCATCCAAATTGATATACCTGTAGACCATATCCTGGTCAGGCTTATAAAAAGCCTTAACTCCATCAGCCTTCAAGTAGTCAAATACAAACTCCGATGCCTCCTTTTCAACTTCAACATATATTGTCTGATTAGAAGCAATGTGATGAAGTAAGGGTGAAATCCAAGGACCTTCATAAATACAGACCTTTGTGAAAGGATACTTGTTTTTGAGGGTTTGATATATTTCCATAACATCACGACTTACTTGAGGGCGGAAGACACCTTTATCTGGTTTTAAGTAAACACCTCGACATGGACGAATCAGTTTTCCATTATTAACTAGGCGCATAAGGACTTTTCTAATATAAGGCAACGTCGTTTTTTCCCTAGTCTGGCAATAATCAAAAACATCATCTGCATTGAACTCCAGATAATTTGAGGCGAACTCCATTATTATATCATCAATTTTGCTCATCTTATAATTTTTCTCAAAAATAGGTAAATTACGGCAATAAATCAAATTATTGCCAACATTTACCTAGCATTCCAAAACAACTGCTTATTTATCAGCCTTAATTACTCGAAAACGACTTAGCCTTAAGAGATGTTCTCTCAACCAAAGCACGAGCAGACGAATCCTCTATCGCAAAAAGGTCTGAAATGAGACTATGAGAGATTAAGAAAAGATTATTTAGACATTGTGTCAAAAATGAAATACTATTCATTAGGAAACGTCTCTAAGTAATGCGTAAGACAACAACACGTTAGACGCAAACACGAATAAAGAGGAATCACCTTTCCAAGGTTTTCGCAGACCTCCAATCTACACCTTTCCTAGAATTTTGCACGATACACAAAATGCAATTATATGCGTCTGAATTATAGGATAAACCATTGGTGAAACTGTCCTATTTTACGTTGTTTTTCGCTATCGATTCGATTCTTTCGGGGAATCCACAACACGAAAATCGATAAAGAGACTTTTTAAAGACGAATAAAGCACAGTTATACAAATAGTTATACAAAAAATCAGCTAGCAAAAGTGGATCGCAAAGAGTTTCAAAAGTGGATTAGAAGTGCGCAGGAGGCAGATTTTGTAATTGCAGGGAGTATCAAATTTGGAAATTTAATTGCAGGACGTATCAAAACAGTTATACATATAGTGATACAAAATTGAGTCAAAAACAAGAAAAAACCGCAACAGAAGCACTTCTATTGCGGTTTTGTTGTGGTGCCACCGGAACGACATTTAAGGAAAGTAATGAAAGGCTCACAACGCTAATATATTGATTTCCAATATACTTTAATAGAACACTCTCCAATAATCTGCAATAGTTTCTTCAATTTATAGTAACGTTATAGTAATGTTTTCTAAAAATGTTACTATATTTGTCATGGATATTAAAACGTTGAAATTATGGCAGCTACTATGGTTCTTGGGGTCGTCGGGAAAGACGGCTTGGCACAGATTAAAGTTCGAGTTCAGGACTTTAAGACGAAACTACAGATTAAGCAAGGTACTGGATTGTACATCAATGAGTCTATTTGGGCTAAACGAAATGACGAGAAGGCCCGTGATAAGTTTCTCAAACACGATGATATTCGCAGAACTCTCGAGACCGCAGATGAAATACGACGTACCGTAAACTCTATTTTTGAGGAACGAGGAACAATCTCAAAGGAGGAGCTTCGTGAATTGATTCAATCTATTGTTTATCGTGAAGAGATTGAGCAGCAAAGAGTCGAAAAGGAGGAGGCGGAGCGTCAGGCGGCAGAAAAGGCAAAGATCACTCTCGTTCAGTTTATTGACAAATATGTTACTGAGATTAAGTCCGGAGCAAGGCAGACTGAGAGGGGTACTAACTTCTCCCCTAATACCGTGCGTTCAGTAAAACAGGCTCTGGTGCAGTTTCAAAGATTCTGCAAATACAAGAAGAAAGAATATAATTTCGGTGACATCGATATGCAGTTCTATCACGACTTTACTTCGTATCTCAAGGCGGAGATAAAAGATAAAAAGGGAACTGTTCTTAAGGAAGCGTACAATGTCAATACTACCGGCAAGTGTATCAGGACACTGAAGAATATTCTTTCTATTGCGGAAAGCGAGGGTCTTCATTCTAATTCTATCTGGAAGGACAAGAAGTTCAAGGGTACCAGGATAGAGACTGAAAGCATTTATCTGACTCGTGAGGATTTGGATAAGATTATGAAGGCTGATTTGAGCAAGCATGGCATTGGCCATGATCAGGCACGAGATATTTTTATGGTTGGTGTTTGGACTGCTCAGCGAGTGTCTGACTATAATTATATTACTAAGGAGCAGATTTATACTCATACTAAAAGATGGATTGAGGATGTTCCGGATCCGGAGAATCCAGGTCAGACTAAAGCAGAGATCCGTACCAAAGAGATTATGTATATCAGTCTTATTCAAAAGAAGACTGGAGCTCAGGTAAGTATTCCGGTCAGTTCGGAGTTAAAGGGTATTCTTGAGAAATATGATTATTGTCTCCCCCATCTCGAGGATCAGGTCATCAATCGCTATTTGAAGGACATCTGCAAAGAGGCTGGTTTGACTGAAAGTGTTGAGATTCTTGAGACTAAGGGTGGCACTCCTGTCAGGAACCGTTATCCGAAGTGGGATTTGGTACACACTCATACTGCTCGTAGAACAGGAGCGACATTGATGTATTTGAGCGGAATGGACCTGTACGACATTATGAAGATTACCGGCCATACGACTCCTGTTATGCTCAAAAAATATATCAAGGCTGATAAGTTGGATATCATTGAGAAGATTACTGACAAGTACAACTATTTCGATTAGTACTCTCTATGGATATCTTAAGACAGACATTAAGGACAACCCAGACCGTGGCAAGCGCCATGGCTGGGGTTGTTGGTTTTTGGAGTAATGGAGTTGCTGAAAGCAGGTGCCAATTTGGGGTTGCTAACCAGGTTAATGACATTGAGTCCGAATTTTCTAACGTAGGGACGTTGATGATGAGGTCAAGGACATATATTTATGAACATTGGCTTGACATCGAGCAGAATAATATGCTGCAGGCTGAGGTTGCTGAATATCTGGAACGCGTCAAGGTATTTTTACATCAATTGAGAATATTTGAGGAGATGTTCTGCAAGAACGCTGAAAAGGCATTCGATATGTTTCGTGATGTCTGGATTGCGAGGAAGTATTTTGTTTTGATGTTAGAGCTTGAGCAGATCCATAAAGATTTGATGGTATGCTTTGAGGAATACTGCAATAAGCGTCCGAGTGTTGCGAAACCATTCAGAGGCATGGCATCAGAGTTCAGGGATTTCTTTGTTGGAGTTTCCGATACTGAGTTGGAAAGCTTGATCTTATACAATAAGCCTTTTAGGAAGAAGAGCCTTTGGAAAGGAGAACGAGTTGAAGCAACTATTTTCGCAAAGACGTTCGGGCTTTCAGCAAAGGTTATGAACAGATGTTTCGTGATCAATGGCAGCAACGGATTCCATAGGGATCTTAATCTTTCAGGCGATAAGCCATCGTATATGTTTTCCAATTATGGGATATATGCTCACCTTGAAAAGTTCCGGCATTGCTGGGTATAGAATCCAGTTCTAATGAAAGACAAATAGAGAACTTTCTGCAGTTCATCTGCAAAATAGAAATACTTAAATGGGCTCTTGCAAATGCGTAGAGCCTTTTTTCGCGCTTTCACATTTGCAATCTGCATTTGTGAGGATATTGTTTTCAATACTTTACAATATACATTTGCAGTGTCAAACGTTGGTTTGATGCGGGTAGTGGCCACTCCTGGTTTTAGTAATAAAATTAGGAACTATCATGGACAATTTGAAACCTATCAAGTCATTCTTAACAGACTTGATTACTCCTATCGTAAAAAGTGCAGTCGCCGAGGCTATGCCAGAGCAAATCTTGTCTAAAGGTAAGAATCTGGTTCCAGTACAGAGAATTACCGAAATTTATGGAATGTCTCAGAGTAAGATTTATTCCATGTTCAAGAATGGCGAGCTTAACAAGATCAAGCAAGGAGGCTTGACTTTCGTGGATACTGTTGAGTTGGAGAATCTTATGAAAGAGGAAAAACTCTGGGCCAAGAAACCGTTAAAACCAAAGAAATGAAAAACTATCTGTTGCCTGAGGACGGTAGATTCCGCGCTGAGACCGTCTATTTGAGCATTCTCCCCAAACTTTATCCTGACACAAGACATCATCTCAGCGATGTGGAAAAAGCAGCTGACTATAAGATGAATTATTCTGAGCTTCCATTGATCAGTCTTAAGGAATTTGTTGAACCTGATTCTTGGATGATGACGAAATTGAGATCAATCAAGCGTGAGACAGATTTTCAAGCCAAGGTAAAGAAAATCATGGCTCAAGTCCCAGCTGCGATAATCCCGGCAAGGGTTAAAAGCAGGATAGACATCGAGCACATCGAGGAGAACATGCAAGGATATAATTCTATTATCGCATTGGAAGTGCCAATAGCAACAGATGGGACACGGATTTTCAATCTCCTCAAGACCAAGCCATGGGTGTGGTTTGCAGGTAGAAGCATTGATGAGCAAAATATTATTGCAATTGTG
The DNA here is from genome assembly GCA_021153285.1 of Bacteroidia bacterium. GTDB lineage: Bacteria > Bacteroidota > Bacteroidia > Bacteroidales > UBA932 > Cryptobacteroides. Next base: position 9,002 of record JAGKTT010000047.1, on the reverse strand, counting down.
CCACTGCAGAATAAGGATTTCAAGAAGCATAGTGCAGTCTATCTTCACATCAAGGAGGAGCTAAAGAAAGACGGGATTGAAATTACGGAGCGATGTGCGTCCTTGTCAATGATTGTTTTTCAGACTTATGATGTTGAGGCTTGGAGAAACGATAATTGCTGTTTGTACAAAACTCAGGATCAGTGTTACAAATAATTTCTGGAGGGTTGATTATGAAACACAACAAATATCAAGAAGAAGTGACGGTCGAGAATCCTGTCGGAAGATATTTCAAGGTTATGAGCGGATCTGAATGGATGACAGAAGCTAACAGTATGCCTATCCGGAGGAAACTTGCCGGAGACCTTTGGTTTGAGGGTGAGAATGCTGTTCTGTTTGCTGACACGAATGCCGGCAAGAGTATCCTTGCAGTGCAGATTGCGGATTCTATTTCACGCGGTGCAGCGATTGATCCTCTTGAGCTTACAGCTGAAGCTCAACCTGTGATATATTTTGATTTTGAGATGGAGGCTCCACAGTTCAGCGCCAGATATTCCGTCAATGGTCAGAATCCTTATCAATGGCACGATAACTTCAATAGAGTGGAGATAAACGAAGATGCAGATGTTCCGGTCGGTAATTATACTCATTTCATCTGCGATGCGATTGAGTCTGTTATGAATGCTGTCGGAGCCAAGGTCGGAATAATCGACAATATCACCTATCTGGGCGACGAGCTTGAGAAGAGCAAAGCTGCTGCGCCATTGATCAAGATGCTCAAGGCAATCAAGAAGAAGAATGGGTTTTCATTCCTTATCCTGGCACATACGCCCAAACGCAACAACACAAAGCCAATCACGAAAAACGATCTGAGCGGAAGTAAGCAGATTATGAATCTGGTGGATTCTGCCTTTGCGATTGGAGACAGTAAGCAGGAGAATGGGCTGCATTATATCAAGCAGGTCAAGAGTAGAAATGCGAGGTACCAGTTTGATAAGGACAATGTTTTGATATGTAAGATTGTAAAGGAGGAAAATTTCTTGAAGTTCGTTATTCAAGGGACTGCTCTCGAGATGGATCATCTGGAGTCTGCAGAGCCTATGAACAGAGAGAAACTTTATGATCTTATTAAGCGAGAATACCCCAAAGGCAAGAGTGCCAGGAGCATTGCAGATCAGGCCGGATACAGCCACACAACTATCAACAAGATTGTAGCAGAACTCATCCGCAGAGGTGAGCTCAAAGAGCGTGGAAATGGAAACTTGACAGAAATGCCATAGGTTCCGAAAGTTCCACAGTTTCCAGTAATAAGATTGTGGAAACTATGGAAAGTGTGCAAACCCTGTAAGTTTCCAGTTTTCCATCATTCAAAAAGCAATAATTCCATGAATAACAAATCATTAAAATACAGATATACTCTGGAAACATACGATCCGAAAGTAAGAAAGCATATCTGTCCGGCTTGTAGGAAGCGGACTTTTGTCAGGTATGTGGATTTGGAAAGTGGTGAGTATGTTTCCACTGATGTAGGCAGGTGTGATCGAGAGGAAAAATGCGGATATCATAAGAAGCCAAGAGATTATTTTGAGGAGAATGGAGGCGGGCCAAAGAAAGAGTATTTCTTCCCGAGAGCAGTGAAAAAGGCTAGCTCTGACAATCATTTTTCTATCGTTTCATCACAGCTGGCAAAAGACACTATGACTGCTTATGAGAAGAACAATCTCATTTCCTTCATCAAGTCGCGCTGGGGCAAAGATGCAGTTCAGAAAATCACCACGTCATATCAGATAGGAACCTGCCGGTTTTGGCCAGGTGCGACTATATTTTGGCAGCAGGACTCTGATGGTCGATTCCGTACCGGAAAGATCATGTTATACAATCGCGAGAATGGTCATCGAATCAAGGATCCTGTCAGCAGAATAATGTGGGTACACAAACTGCCGATGTTCAGTGATTTTAATCTGAAGCAATGTCTTTTTGGGGAGCATTTGATCAAAGAGAAAGACTGCCCTATTGCCATTGTAGAGAGTGAGAAGACTGCCATAATCGCCAGCCTCTTCTTTTCTGATGCGATATGGTTGGCCACAGGAGGGCTCAACAATCTGCAGAGCGACAAGACTCGCTGTCTATCCGGACGTGAGGTTATCTTATTTCCGGATTTGGGAGCCGAGACAAAATGGATCATGCAAGCTGATTCTATCCCACATCTCAAGAATGCCAAGGTTTCCACCTGGCTGATGAAGCACAGTACTCAAAAGGATAAAGATGACGGACTCGATATCGGCGACTGGCTGATCAAGCTGCCGGCAATCAGGAGTTTTCGGGTTAGGGATTTTTTGTAAATGCACGCATTTTGTTTTAACCAATTTTAGTTGTTTTTATGGAAATTTTATCTATTTTTGTACAAAACTTACGAAATAAGGCTAATTTTAATCAAATATCGGGTATGATTAGAGAATTTTGGGTGGAAAACTTCTACTCTATCAAGGAAAGACAGACATTGAACTTCGAGGCAAAGAACAACTCAGATTCTTTTGCTTCGGTAATGGTTGACGACAAGGTCAGACTTAATAAGATCGCCATTCTTTACGGAGCTAATGCATCAGGAAAATCCAACATGCTTTATGCTCTCCAGACTGCGTTCAGACTCCTGATAACTCCTAAATCAACCAGGAGCAAAAAGATTGTCTGCTACCATCCTTTCGCACTGGCTAAAGGTGAGCCTACAAGAATGGGACTCTCTTTCTATGTCGATTCAATCCGATATGACTATGAGATTTCATATAACGAGGACTACATCCTCAGCGAGACTTTGAACTTCTATCCAAAAGGATATAAGGCTCTTTTCTATAGCCGTGAATTTGTGTCTGAATCATCAGCTGCAAACATCACCTTCGGAACCAGCGCCGAAATTAAAAAGAAGGCAGAGAATACATTTGTCAGCAATACACTGAACAACCACACTATACTCTCAACATATGCCAAAGTTGCATTTGATGAGGATGTGAAGGCTGTTTCCGACCTATTTGCGTGGATCACTAAGTCTATGCACGGCATCAACGAATATCACGACCCGAACGAGACATTTGCCGACATGATGCGTAAGGTGGACGAAGAACCAAAGATGAAGCAGTTCTTCCTGCAGATGATCAAGAAAGCGGACTTCAACATTGTTGATTTCCACTATGAGGACTCTGTAATGCTCCAGAGCGGAGAGAAAACAAAAGACATCCTCTTCACCAGCAAAGCTGGTCAGAGCAGCTTCGACCTGAAGACCATCAATCAGTCCGGAGGTACTATCGCATTCCTGGAGAAGACAAGAATCCTTTACGACTTGATTCATGGAAACAACATCCACCTCTTTGATGAGCCGGAGAATGACTTGCATTACGATCTCTTCCTGTTCTATCTGAATGCGTTCCTATACAACTCGGACAAATCACAGATGATCATCGCTTCACACCTTACATCGTTACTGGCCGAAGATATGATCAACGAGCAGAGGGACCTCATCTACTTCGTGGAAAAAGACATCGAGACTGCTACATCATCTTGCAAGCGAGCAGACAAATATGGTCTGCACAAGAACCAGTCTCTTTACAATGCATACAAGATCGGAAAACTCGGAGCAAAACCAGCCCTGGGATCACCATTCATTCTTAACGACTAACAATGAACCAAATGAAAGAAACATTCATCATCATTGGCGAAGGCCCTACTGAATACTTCTTTCTGACTTCATTGAAAGACGAATTCAGAACTCTTCAGAATATTGACCCTCAATATCCGAAGCATACGAGTATGGCAGAACTTGAGTTGAAAATCAAGAACGCTATTGATCAAGGCTATAATCATGTTTACTGCATGATTGACCTTGATAATAAAAAGGAAGGCAAGAATAAAACCGACTATGTCAATCTGAAGAAGAAATACCACGGCAAACATATATCTAAGCCAAAGAAAGGTATTAACTGCCGTATTGAATTCTTTGAAACAGAAAGATGTACCGAACTTTTCTTCCTTTACTACTTCAAGTATACTACCAAGCTGTACAACCACTCAAATGAGGTCGAGGCTGATCTCAGCAAGGAATGTGGCTATATGAAGACAACCGAGTTCTTCAGAAAGCATCCTCTGCATCAGTTCTTTACTAAGCAAGGTGGATCAATATATGATGCAATCTCAAATGCAGAGAAGTCTATGGAAACGGCAGAAGAAAGAGGATACACATTCTCTGAACTGGGCAAAATGTTCAAGAAACTGGGAATTGAGCAACAAGACTAATGTCGGAGATATGTCGGAGATATGTCGGAGAGCTAATTTCTTGAACAACAGCAAAAAAGTCTCAAATAAACAAAAGTCTCCGACATTAACTACAAACGCAAATGTCGGAGAGCAAACAATAAAATTACCCGCCACCCTGAACAATCAGAGTGGCGGGCTTCGTTTTACAATCAGGACAACTGATCAAGAGAGTTGATTACTCTCCAGCTACATCTTCCTGAAGGGTTGCCAGGGTGAGCATTTCGCCGGATTTTTCGCCGGTTTTGGTGTTCACGAAGAAGTACTTGATGAAGACCTTTGGAGCGGCGGCGTTTGGTGCGCCGTGCTTGCCGTCGTAGTCCTGCTTGAGGTCGTATTCTTCTGTTACTGCTTCGAGGACTCCACCGATCTGAACGGCTTTGCTGTAGGCGCGGGTTACACCGTTTGACTGTGGAGCTGATGCCATGACGATGAGCTTGAGGTTTGCTACGTCATCTGGCTCGTTCTCGAGTTCGAAGGTGAACTTGGTTGGAGTGAGGGTTACTACGGCTTCTGTCGGAGCCTCTACGCCCTGGAGTGCTGGTGGGTTTGCGAGGGCCTCGCCGCCACAAGCTACGATCCAATAGTTGAGGCGTGAATAAAGGTTCGCACCTGAGATCTTGGCAGAAGTTCCGAGGACGGACTTTCCGGCCTGAGTCTGAGCGAGGGCATTCCACGCGAGGATCTGGGCGTTGGTGAGGTTCTTCCAGCTCTGTGAAAGCTGCTTGAAGATTGACTTCACTGCTGCCTGGGCACTTGTGCGGACTGATCCGCCGTAACCACGATTACGGATGTACTTACGACCGCGCACCTTGGCTGCGGTTACACCCTTTGCTGAGCCTGACATTTCGTCGAAGGCGATTGAAGGAACGTACTTCATGATAGTTTAAGTTTTAGGGGTTTAACAATATATAGTATCAAACATACTATAGCTATTATGATGAGACCGAGCATCCAGCCTCCCATCTTCATTTTGAAGGTCTGCCATCCGGTGAGTTCTTTCTCCACTTCCACAGTCTCATACACGACCACGTCTTTGAAGACGACACTGTCACGATAGACGATCTTGGTCTGAACTTCCACCGGCTGCTGCACAGGCTTGGTCTCAAGAGAATGAGAAAGCAATCCATCAGACACTGACGCAGAACTCATGGCATAGTCGTTCTCGAGAAAGGAGACAGTATCAGCAGTGACGATCTTCTCTACAATCCTGGGGACTTCGAGGAAGACCGTATCTGTCTGAAACACCGTCTCGATCCGAGTTTCAGTGATGATCTTCTCTGATGGTGCAGCCTGGCGGGCAGTCGCACAGGCTACACACAAGGCAGAGAAAAGAACGAGGATGAAGTTTTTCATAGGTTGGTTTTATTCGTGTCGATCCGCTTTCTTGAGCAGCTCTGCTTCAAACTTGTGGAATTTGATGTCATATGATGCCTTCACACCGAGGATCGCACCGCAGAGAACCAGGAGTTCGCTCACGATCGAGATCGCAGAATAGGTAATCTCTCCAAGCGGTTCAATCCAGAACAGGCACACCATTGCAATCAGGACTCCGCAGCTGAAACTCGCCACCGCAAGACCGCCCTGCAGACGTGTGATTTCTATGTGGGACATCTTTGGCATAACTTATTACTCTACGGATTTATCTCTGATACATACAGCATACAGAAAGTTGTCTCTTGGCATTCCGCCCCATCCAAACGCAATATCCTTCACTGTTAGAATTCCGTTCTTGATAGTTGCCTGAAGCATATCCACGCCGTAAGTCTGCTGACTGTTTACATTATCTCCAACGAATGGCAATTCAATATCCACATCAGTTGGGAATCCTCCCAGCTCAACAACATCATCGTACGGATCAATCTCAGAATTGTAAGCTGAGGTCATCAAAGCGATTGTGCACCAGTTCTCATCTACATAGCAATGCTGGTTGTATCCATAGTTGTTGTTTGAAGTCGTATTGTTCAGAGTCAGTCTTGTCTCTTTACCTAACTCGAACACGCCTCTCTGACCCTTCGGTACATACAAGCTCAAGAGATAGATTGTGTACTCATCAGTCTGGTCAGACCAGTAGTCCAGCTTCTCAATGCAGAGCGTATTGCGATTCTTTACCCAGGTCTTCAAAGTAGTTCCGTAGAACTTGCCCTCTGACTCAAACATTATGTAGCAGCCACTCATTCCGCTCTTTGGTATCGAGAGTTCTGGCAGATAAATCTCAAGAACCGAAGCCGAAAGGAATGCCTCAGCTTTATTGTTGAATGAGAACTTTCCATTAAGTACGACAAGCTTCTCATTCTGATAATCTTTCAGCGAGATCTGACCCGCTCCGAAATTATTTCCTATTGCTGTAATCATAATCGTCAATCTTTAGTACTTAATACAAGGTCCTGAGCCGAACACCTCTACAAACTCACTTTCATACTGTCCGCCACGATGAGCGAATGTGCCTTCTGTTTCCTTCTGCCATGTGTGAATCCATATAGCAAACAAGTTCGGTCTTGCCATCCAATTTCTTTCAGGATTAGAACATCTTGCAAGAGCCCAAGCACGAAGATCAGGAAGACTCTCGATAGGGTTCTTGAGAACAAACTGACCGGAAGCTACGCCTGTATTGTTTGAATAGACAGAATCCACAGATAGAATTGTAGAACCGTGCGAAAGTTCAATATCCAAGCTCTCGAATCCTTCACTGTCGGCCACCTCATTCAAGGTTACACGTGCACGTGGAGTGTATTCCTGATTATAAGCTGTAGACCCAGCCTTGCAGATTGCAGATATCCACATGCTTTCTCCGGTAAAGCCTGTTTCAGTATCGAGCCACCAACATTCCAGATAATACTTGAGTCCTTCCTGCGGAGCAACACCGATAGTCTCTGTGAAAAGCTTTGTGATATTCGCCTCACCCCAGTCGTCAATAATACCAGGAGCCACGATCACAGTCTTACTCCAACCCGAAGAAGTTCCAGGACTCTGAGCAGGAGACATCTTGACCACCAAACGATAGGAATGTCAGGCTTGCTGCCTGGCCGAATGTGGATATTCCCTTAAGATGACCAGCCAAGACCTCCCACTGGTTAATTTGGGAATCGGAGAGCTGTCGGAATGTGCGGGAGATCTTGGATAGTCGGTTTCTTGAGACCGCCTGAGCAGGCGTAACTATCTTGGAATGCTGGGCACGTGAGGAGAGGATGTTGCGTCCCTTGACATTGCGGGCGGTGACATCCTTCGCTGTGCCGGCGAAGTCATTGAAGGCTATTGAGGGTTTTACGATCATAAGGCTACGGTGCAGCCCCCTCAATTCCAAAGGCAAAGATAAGGATTTATTTAATATGTTGTGCAATAATGTTTTAAGATTTCATAACTAAAGTTTCGCTTTATGTAAAACATAAAGAATTTTAACGAACTTTGCATATCCTAACCTTAAGACTATGCCGAAATATATCCCCAATTCCAGGTTCACTGACTGTTATGCTTCAGTGGGCAACATCACATTCTACCACCGGGACGGAGAATGTTTCTTCCGCACCAAGGCGAAGCCTGTGTTTCCCGGTACAGCTGGCCAGCAGGTGCAGCTGTCCATCCACCAGCGAGGACTCCAGGAGTGGAGAAACCTGAGCCACGACGAGCAGCTGGAGTGGAACGCTCTGGCCAGAACCGTCAGATCAAAACGCCCACCATTCAACACATCCAGCCACATCAGCGGCTACAACCTGTTTATGTCCGCATACCACGGCCTCGCTTGCATAGGCGACGAACGGATCCCGGAACCTCAACCCATTCCGGACTTCCCTGTCATACACCTCAAGCACTCCTCCTCAATAGTCATCAATGAATCCGACATGCAGATATCCTTCCGCATCACCGACGCACCCATACCCGAGACCATGAGGATCATCGGCAAACTCCAGCTCACCGCACCAGGCTACAGTGCCCACCGAGGCAAGTTCAGGAACCACATTGGCGCCGTAACCAGTACCGGCCATGTGACATTCACAGTACCCGACTTCAAGACCATCTGCGGAGTCGAGTTACAGGAGTACCAGGTACACATGAGATACTTCCTCATCGATGCGGACAGCGGACACAGATCTAGGGAAAGTAACTTGTCAGTAAGGACAGAAATATAGGGTATCACTATATATTATAAGTCTTAAGCTCAGAGGTAACTCAGAGGGACATGAGAGGATCCTTGCAAGACAGTTTCACATCCCCATACATATATCCACAAGCACACCCTCCGGGCGGGGCACGACGGTGAGGTTGTCACCGACGCGGAAGCGTCCGTCAGCTATCTTGACCTCGGCGGTGGAAGAAGATTTATGACGCGTGCGTAGCACGTGGCATAAATCTTCTGGAATCGCGAGGAGGCAAGCCCGTAGGGCGCGGCAGGTGGCGGACGGACAAAGGTTGATACGGGAGATAATGTTCCTTCCGCCACTGGCACAAACATTCACTAGGAACAACCAACACCCCAACGTTGAAGCGAGAGTCAGGCGAGTTTGTGGGATTTATGGAGAGGAGCGAATGCGGAACGGAATAAATCACACAGTCTCGCCCTGCCCGCCCTCGGAAGATTTGGAAGACTTGGAGCGGAACCGAAGGAACGATAGTGACGTAGGTGCAGCGGAAAGGCTTTCAAGTCTGGAGAGGAGAAAGCGGGCAGTATTAAACTCATCGGCAGAGCCGATACCTTGCCTACGGAAGGCTTTTATGACTGACTG
>JAGKTT010000046.1 GCA_021153285.1 Bacteroidia bacterium | reverse complement strand
CATACCTTATATATATTAAGCGGTTTTTACTTTCTTTGCTCTTCTCTTGATCGATCCCTCTACAACGTAGTGGTCGATGAGCGGTGCAAATGTGTTCATAAGGAGGATGGCAAGCATCATTCCCTCAGGGTAACCTGGGTTCCAGATACGTACTGTAACTGCAAGAGCACCTACGAGGAAACCGTAGATCCACTTACCGCACTCTGTCTGAGCTGATGTCACAGGGTCTGTAGCCATAAATACTGTACCGAAAAGGAATCCACCCATAACGAGCTGGTAGTATCCAGGGAGGTCTGTAGCTCCGACAGCATATCCGAGGTATCCGATTGCGAGACCTCCGATAACTGAAGATACCATAATCTTCCAGCTAGCAACACCTGTCCAGAGGAGGATGATTGCACCGATAAGGATCGCGATTACTGAAGTTTCACCTACAGAACCAGGAATAGTACCGATGATCATATCCATAAACTTAGGCGAGAGATTCTCGAATGTTGCGTTTGCAAGAGGTGTAGCTCCTGAGAAACCGTCAACGAGACCGTTACCTGCCTGGAATGCAACACCCTCGTTCATAAAACGAGTCACGCCACCAGTCCATACTGTGTCACCTGACATCATACTTGGGTATGAGAAGAAGAGGAATGCACGTGTGAGGAGAGCAGGGTTCCAGATATTCATACCTGTACCGCCGAATACCTCCTTGCCGATGATCACTGCGAATGCAACTGCGATAGCAAGCATCCAGAGCGGAACGTCCACAGGAACGATAAGCGGAATGAGCATACCTGATACGAGGTAACCCTCGTTCACTTCGTGGCCCTGGATCTGAGCCGAAACGAACTCGATGCCGAGACCTACAAGGTAAGATACGATATAAAGTGGAAGTACCTTAGCGAGACCGTAAAGTACAATGTTCCAGAAGCCCCAGTCGAGGCCGAATGCGAGGCTGTGCTGATAACCTGTGTTCCATACTCCGAAAAGCATTGCAGGAACAAGGGCGATCACCACCATAATCATAACTCTCTTCAAGTCGACGCAGTCCCTGACGTGTGCACCTCTCTTGGTCACAGTGTTAGGAACGAAGAGGAATGTCTCGAAAGCGTCGAATGTCGAATGAAGGAATCCGAGCTTGCCGCCTTTTTCGAAAGTCGGCTTGATCTTATCTACTAAATTTCTTAATCCGTTCATATTCTAAGCTTTTAGCACATTTCTTTCAACATAAGGGCGATACCGTCTGTGATGATCTGCTGGATGTAGATCTTAGACGGACATACATATTCGCAAAGTGCGAGATCCTCTTCGAGAACCTCGTAGATTCCGAACTTCTCCATCTTGTCGATGTCGTTTGCGAGGCAGGCCTTGAGAAGATATACAGGGTAAAGATCCATTGGAAGAACCTTTCCGTAGACATCGTTCACAACGAATGCACGCGGACCGCCGTGAAGGTTGGTGTCCATATCGTACTTCTTGTTAGGGGTAAGCCACGAGAAGTATGTGCGTGATGCACTGAAGAGTTTTGGTCTGAACGGCTTTGCCCAACCGAGAAGCTCGTACTTGTCGCCTTCTTCAAGGATTGTTACCTGATTGTCGAAGAATCCGAGGAATCCTTCAGCTCCGATGTTTGTTCCTGAAAGGACGTCACCGCTTACGAAACGGAGGTTGTCTTCTGCATTGTAGAACTCTTTGAGGTCCTTCATTGAGATACCAGGATAACCCTCTACGTATGCAGGGCTGATGGCCTTAGGACCTGTAACTGCGATCTTTCTGCTTACATCGTACTTTCCTGTGTTGAAAAGCTTTCCGATTGCGACTAACATTACAGGGGATACTGTCCATACGATCTCTCCCTTTCTAACAGGGTCGATGTGGTGGATCTGTACGCCTACGTTACCTGCAGGGTGCTTTCCTGAAACAGTGTGAAGCTCTACGTTCTGAAGCTTTGCAAAAGCCGAGGCTGATGAATTTACAGATACGTGTACCTTGCAGCCTGCAAGTTTTGCGAGAGCGTCTACCGCTGTCTGCAGATGTGCAGCCTGTCCGTTCAGCGCGAATTCAGTGTCGGCTGCAAGCGGTGCAGTAGAGAATGCTGATACGAAGATTGCCTTAGGCTTGGTCTCAGGGTTGGCGATGATGCCGTATGGCCTCTGAGTGAGTGCAGGCCAGAGGCCTGCTGCAAGAATCGCTTCCTTGATCTGCTCAGCAGAAAGAGAAGACACCTTCTTCACTCCGAAGTCAACATACTCCTGATTACCGTCCGGCTTGATGCGGACCTCAAGCAACTTTCTCTTTTCGCCTCTTACCACCTCAGCTACGGTTCCGCTTACCGGAGACGCAAAGAGGATGTTCTGAGACATCTTGTCAGCCAATACAGGTGTACCTGCGAGGACCTTGTCGCCTTCCCTCACCAGAAGTTTCGGTACGAGACCTCTGAAATCGGTAGGCTTCACGGCCACAACGTCAGGAACGATCACCTTCTTGGTGTTCTGGGCCGCCGTTCCATTGATCGGAAGGTCAAGACCCTTTTTCAAATAGATGTTGTTTGACATTATATAAACCGTTTTGAGTAGAATATTCAAAATGCGCCCGCGAAGATACGGATTTTTTTCCTTATTTACGAAGTAAATCTAGCTTTTTTGCTCAGCCTTTCCCGTTGTCACTCCGAGCGAAGTGAAGGATATGTCGAAACAGAATCTAATTTGCAGATTTATTAGAAGTAATTGCAATGTTTTGTATAATTTTGCACCCGTTATGGAAAATGTGTGCAGTACTATATTGGAGGGACTGAACAGCGAGCAGAAGGCTGCTGTCAGTTGTGTCGAAGGACCGGTGCTCATCGTAGCGGGTGCGGGGTCGGGAAAGACAAGGGTCTTGACAAGCAGGATCGCTTATATCTTGGAAGGAGGCTGTGATCCGTCGAGGATCCTCGCTCTTACATTTACCAAGAAGGCGGCATCGGAGATGAAGGAAAGAATTGCTCTGATGGTGGGTGAAAAACGTGCCCGAAGACTTTATATGGGTACTTTCCATTCGGTCTTCATACGGTTTTTAAGGGAATTCGCAGATTCTCTTGGATATCCCTCGGCATTTACAATCTATGATACCAGTGACTCGGTCAGTGCTATAAAGACTTGTCTTAAAGAACTGCAGCTCGATGAGAAGGTATATAAGCCGAAGGATGTGCTTTCCAGAATATCAATGGCTAAAAACAATCTCGTTACAGCATCAGCCTATCGTCGTAATGCAAATGCGCTTCAGAATGATGCGGCTTCTAAAAAGCCGCGTATCTGCGATATTTACGAACTTTACGCATATAAATGCAAGATGGCAGGAGTAATGGATTTTGATGATATCCTCCTGAATATGAATATATTGCTGCGTGATAATCCTGCTGCTTTGGAGTCAATTGCCGGTCGTTTTGACTATATAATGGTCGACGAGTATCAGGATACGAATTTCTCCCAGTATCTGATTCTTAAGAAACTCAGCCAGTTCCATCAGAATATCTGTGTGGTGGGAGATGATTCTCAGTCTATCTATGCCTTTCGAGGAGCAAAGATAGAGAATATACTGAACTTCAAGAAGGACTATCCGGAGCATCATATCTTCCGTCTGGAGCAGAATTACCGTTCTACCAGGACTATAGTGGATGCGGCCAATTCCTTGATTGCCAGGAACTCGGCACGTATTCCTAAGGAATGCTATTCAATGGGAGAACAGGGAGAGAAAATCAGGCTGATCCAGGCTTACACCGAGCAGGAGGAAGCTTTGCTTATCGCTTCTTCCATTGTCTCAAGGATACAGACTGAATCGGCTCAATATCAGGATTTTGCGATATTGTATAGAACTAATGCCCAGTCGCGTGCGCTCGAGGAAGCTCTTCGTAAAAGGAATCTTCCATATGTGATATACTCTGGTAATTCATTCTTTGAGAGAGCGGAAGTCAAGGATATGATGGCATATTTCAAGCTTATCGTGAATCCGAATGATGACGAATCTTTCAAGAGGATTGTCAACAAGCCGGCAAGGGGAATCGGTGATACTTCGGTTTCAGCCTTGACAGCGGCAGCTTCCAATCAGAAAATTTCCCTGTTCAAGGCCGCTTATGCTGAAAATCTTGAGAATTTTGGGCTTAAGCCTCCGGCTATAAAGAAGATACGTGACTTCTGTGATATGATTGGAAAGCTGTGTCTGCGTTCAAACAATGAAGATGCATATGATGTGGCGGCAGCGGCAGCGATGGAATCCGGACTTCTGATGTTCTACAAGAGTGATACAAGTATAGAAGGACAATCCAGGACAGCCAATGTCGAGGAACTTCTGAACAGTGTAAAGATATATATTGAGGAGAAGCAGAATGAGTATATGGAAGAGCTTCAGGCTGAGGGACTTGTGAATGATGGCTCTGAAGTGGTGGCGACGGATCTGCCGATAGTTACATTGGGGGATTATCTCGAGAATGTATCGTTGCTCAGTGCAGTGGATGTAGATGACGAAGAATCGTCCAATAAAGTTACGCTGATGACAGTCCATTCTTCCAAAGGACTGGAATTTCCATACGTCTTTGTGGCAGGAATGGAGGAGAATATTTTCCCTTCCGGTGGATTTATGATATCTGAAACGGAAGTGGAGGAGGAAAGAAGATTGTTTTATGTGGCAATGACCCGTGCCAAGAAAGCCGTGGTTTTCTCTTTTGCCCAGACAAGGACACGCAACGGAAAGCACGAATCCAACTCTCCTTCGCGTTTTGTGAAAGAAGTTGACCCTCAGTATATTGCCAATCCGTTGAGCTCTCTGCTTGATGATGATGACGAACAGCCTCGTCAAAGTTTCGGGGGCTGGGGAAAAACATTTGGTTCCAGGTCCGGATATGCTTATGGCCAGTCGTCCAAGGTGCAGATAGAACGTCGTCCGGTACCTGCCTCTCAGTCTGCCCGTAAGCCGGAACCTGTCAGACGTCCTGAGCCTCTTCCTGTAAGAAGGTCTCAGACTTTGCCGAAGAGGACAGCCGATGCTGAATTTGAACCTACTCCTATTCTTCAGCTCAAGGCCGGACAACGGATCGAACATAACCGATTCGGATATGGAAAGATACTTGAGATTACCGGAAGTGTGGCCGATATGAAGGCAAAAATCGCTTTTGACGAGCACGGTGAGAAGATATTGATTCTTAAATATGCAAAAATTCGGGCTGTAGGTTTGGAAAATAATTAAATATACCTACCTTTGTATCGAAGTTTTTCATAGTTTAAGTTTAGGTTAAGTAGCGGGGCGTTCGCAGTTGATGCGGGTGCCTCGTGAATTTTTTTATTGTCCCTATGGGATTTATTTTCGTTCGCTGATGAAAAATCCCATAAGAAAAGTTAAAAATCATTAAAAAAGAGAAATTTTCCACCTAAAAAAAAGAAACGGAAGATTTTTCTTTTTCTTAAATACGGTTTCATTTTCATCTCCTACTTTTGCCGCTGTCCGCAATGTTGCGGAGCTAAAGAATTGAGGAGATTGAAATTATGAAAAACCTGTCTGAAAGCCTGTGTGTATATGGCCGGCTTTTATCTGTAACAGCTATCTTGCTGTCCTTATGTTCCTGTAATCTTCTGGGGGAATCATCATTGAAAGAAGGAACATTACGAGTGTGTTTTGCCCCTGATCAGGAGATACTGACCCGCTCTGGTATTGAGATTCCAGATACCAGCGATTTCATCCTTACAGTAAAGAATTCTAAAGGTACGGTAATCTATGAAGGTGCGTTCGGAGATTCTCCGGAGACAATGTCCTTGAATCCGGGAAGCTATACGGTGAGTATAATTTCCGAAGAATTCAGAAAGCCGGCATTTTCTTCTCCACAGTTCGGTGATGAACAATGCGTGGTAGTAAGTTCGGGAACTATAACCCAAGTACGATTGCTATGTACCCAGATCAATTCTGGTATACGTCTGAAAATCGATTCCGGATTTCTGGATAAATACCCGGATGGCGCATTCCTGCTCAAATCATCTTTCGGAAAACTTCTATATCCATATTCGGAGAAAAGGGTGGCATATTTCACGCCTGGCAATATTTCGTTGATCCTTACTGACAAGGGTACTGACGAGACCCTTATGACAAAGACTCTCAAGGCACAGGAGATTCTTGAACTGAAGGTCAGTGTGACCGGATCGAAGGAGTCCTCTTCCGCACAGTCTCCCAAAGGGATTGATGTTGCAATTGATACTTCAAGAGTCTGGCTGTCGGAAGAATATGTTCTTGGAGGGGGTTCTAAAAGTGTCTTGTCGATATCTCAGGCGTATGATATGGTCGGGGAGGAAGATGTAACGGTCTGTGGATATATTGTGGGAGGAGACCTTACCTCATCTTCTGCATCCTTTGAAAAGCCGTTTTCATCACGTACCAATCTGCTGATCGGACCTCGTTCTTCGACCACAGAAAAGTCTTCCTGCCTGTCAGTGCAGTTGCCCTCCGGATATCTGCGTGATGATCTGAATCTGGTGGATAATCCTCAGCTTCTGGGACGCAAGATCTGTCTCAGAGGTGATATCGTCGAAGCCTATTACGGCATACCGGGGATCAAGAATATATCAGAATACGAATTGCAATAAATCAGTTTGTTTCATTCAGTTACTTGAATTAGTGCAGGCGGCGCTGCCGTGAGGTACCGCCGCTTTTTTAAAAATTATCCGATATGAAAAAAATCTCATTGTTTTTATATATGTGCATTATTGTCTCCTGTACAGTAAGCGGCTGGCAGGAGTCAGAAGAAAATTTTACTCCTGAAGCAGTTTCTGATGTGTCTTTTACGATGCTAATAGATGGAGAGTCTGGAGCGGAAGTCAGAAGTATATTGGCAGCTGATGTGGAGTCAAAAGTATCAGACCTCACTTTAGCTTCTTATGGAGCGGATGGCAGACTTACAGAAGCAAGATATTATGATTCAGGATTTGATTCTATGCTTCTTTCAGTAAAGTCAGATGGCCTGAGCAATATATACGCTCTGGTGAATATGGGAGATATGAGCGGGAGATTTCCGCAGAAGGAAACTGAGGTGCCAGGTATGGAATATCGTATACAGTCATATGATGAGATCGATCATAAGGGCTTTCCTATGAGCGGAGTATTAAGGGGATATGCTCCGGAACGTTCGGTTTCAGTGATAGACGTGTATCGGCTTTTTGCCAAACTCTGTGTCAGGATCACTCACGCCGGTCTTTCCGGTTATTCCCCTTCTTCTTATTATTCCTACAATATGTGCAATAAGAGTTTGTATGTGAGACAGGCAAACAGGCGTCTTCTTCCGTTTTCGGAACAGAAGAGCAAGGCCTTGAGTGCAGCTGATATTCTGGATGTTTCTGACAGCTATCAGAATCTGAATGATAAGAATGCCTATCAGGGATCCCTTTCCCAAAGCGGACTCGGACCTGGGCCGGGCTATGCTCAGGATACCACTCTGGTCTTCTATGTGCCTGAAAATGTTCAGGGTAATCTTCTTCCGGAGAATGATGATCCGTTCGGAAAGGTCTATGAGGAAATTTCGGATATAGGTGGGCAGTCCTATTCGGATCTGTGCACATATCTGGAGTTCAATGCCCGCAGAGAGAATACTCAGGGCTATTCCGGTGATGTTATGTACAGGTATTATCTTGGAGCTGACAATACTTCCGACTTCAGCCTGGTGCGTAACAAGCGTTATGACGTTATTCTGGACTTTACGGAAGATGGATTTTTTGCTGAAAGCTGGAAAGTTACCAGAGGTGGAGACTGGAATGATACCAGAGTGCTCAAATTTCTTGGAGATTCCTTTTCTGTTCAGCCTGGAGAAAGTGCCGATATAATGATTCACTATCATCGTGCAGGCCGAAATGGTGTCGATTCCCAGCATATTCCTGGAGATTGGATGCTGCAGGTGGATGATGAGGCAATGGCTTCTGCCGGGCTGACTTATTCATTCGATCCCTCTGTCCTGGTTACAGGGAAGAACGGGTATAAGGATTTCTGTATAAGGGTTGTCGCTTCTGAAGATGCCAGAGTGGGTGCCTCGATTCCGATAACTGCGGTGACATATGATGGGAGAGTATCTGACCGGACTGTCATTTCGGTGGCTGCTCCTTCAGCCTTTTCTCCGAAATGGAGTTTTCGGCCGGAATATGTAGCACAGGAGGGTGTGATGTCTTTCCCGGATATAGCAGAATCGGATCTTCCTCTGTCAGTGAACCTGTCTGACGGATCAAAAGTGTCTTGTATGGGGATTTCTGACCGCTCGTTCAGAATCATAGCTCTTGAACCAGGACCGGTGACTATATGTGTCCGTAATGCCTCAGGTTCTAAAAGTGCTGTGACTCAGCTTGATATCAAGGCTCCTTCTCTTGAGGTGGACAGGTCTTCGCTCATCTTGAATCCGGATGGAGAGACGGTTACCGTGTCTTACAGATATAGGGATGCTGAAGGGAAGATTCTTACGGATCTGAATGCATCAGCTTTTGATTCCATCCTTCTGCCTGTGGTGGAGACCAAGTCTTGTTTTGCACCGGATGTGAGCTCTTCCGTCATTTCTCTGAAGATAGTTTCTTTGAATGTCGATGGGAGCTCTTTGGAACTGGGAAAAGACTATTCCGCTGTTGTCAAGGCCTCCGGCTGCGAAGAAGTGTCCCCTGAAGAAATTACATTGCAGGTCAAGAATCCTTTTGCCGGTATGATTTCGCGGGATTACGGGTATGTGGATGACTACACTTTATTCTCTCAATCTAATGTGAACAGTGTTTTGAAGACACGTTTCCAAGATAAGATAGAAGCTAATAAATCCTTTGAGTATCAGACTATTGTACCTTCTGTTTCGAGTCAATATGTGTCAGCGGCTCTCGAACCGGCCTGGGCTGGAAACTTCAGTAATGCGAACGGTGTGTTCAAGGCTGAGTTCAACCCTGCCTCGGGAAAGATCAAGCTCAGCTACAACTCTCTCTTGCCTACGACAGAACATAGTGCCGGACGTCATAATATGATGCTTTACGTGACGAACAGGTATTCCAAGGAAAAGATAGGGCTGTCTTGTGGGACCTTGGATGTATATGTACATACAGCAATTGGTGCAAAAGCTGTATTCGGATCTCAGAACTGCATTTATAGTCCATATGGAAATGAGACCTTTGCATTGGTCTATAACAGGGTGGCGGGACGGACTGTCTATACTTCCACCTCGCCTTCTGCGATGGTTCATTATATTGATGTTTCATTGGAGTGGATGACTGATGTGTCTGAAGTCTATGTCTTGAACAGGATGAAGACAGCCGTTCAGTCCGGTACTTCCTGGATGGATGCTCTGGATATTGTCAGGCCTTCAGTATCTGACGGAGAACTGAATCCTAATACCCGTATGCTTTATTCCGTGATGAATGGTTCCGACAGCCGTATATCTGTTGCTGGGGAAACTTATGGTCCGAGAAAAGGAATAGGCCGGATTCTTTACAGGGCATTGCTTCAGTCGACTCATAGTGGTACGGTGAGTGGTATAGACCTTAAGTTCTGGTTCTTCGGTTATCAGCCTTCAAGTGGCAGAGGAGCACCGGCAATGGCTCCTTGCTATACTCTGCACGATATGACCAAAGGTGCTGATATGCAGAATAATAAGGTGATTACCAGAACTCCTTATCATTTCTGCCCGAGTTCCTGCGGGGCATATGTGGATGAACAGGGACGAGGTTATCATATAATACATTTTCTGGAAGAAATCTGTCCGGAAACTTGCGGTTGGATAAATCTTCTTTAAAACTTGGCTCTGACAGATACAGGGTGGGCGAGATGCTTGCCCTGTCTGGTTTTATTCATCCGGGAAATTATGACTTTCATCTTGAAAAACATACAATTGGGGTGAAAAGCTTCTATGGCTGCCGGTAATGCTTTGAGTACTTGAAAAAAAACATTAAATTTGCACGTTTTGCATATTAATTTTTATAGAACTGATGAGAAAATTTCAAAGACTGATTCTGACAATTTTATTGTCAGCCATCTGCGGAGCATCTCTATGGGCTCAGACCTCCGTTAAAGTGAGCGGAGTCGTGACCTCTGCTGATGATGGTCTGCCGATGATTGGCGTGGCCGTGATGGCCGGCCCAGGCAACGGTGTCATCACCTCTCTCGACGGTGAGTATGAGATCGAGGTGGCTCCCGGCACCGAACTGATATTCTCAAGCATCGGTTTCCTTGACGATAAGGTCGTGGTTCCTTCTGTCGAGACATTCAATTACAATGTCGTTATGAAGACGGAAACTATGAATATCGAAGATGCTGTCGTCATAGCCTACGGAGTACGCAAGAAGGGTACCGTGGCGGGATCCGTTTCGACGGTGAAGTCGGAGAAGCTCGAGAATACGCCTACAGCTGCATTCGACCAGGCTCTTCAGGGTCAGGTCGCAGGTCTTACCGTACTTTCAAGCACCGGTGAGCCAAGTGCATCTGCAACAATGACTATCCGTGGAACAAATTCAATCAATTCAGGTACATCGCCTCTTTACATCCTCGATGGAGTAGCGATCTCAGCTGCCGACTTCAATACGATCAATCCGGCTGATATCGAGAGTATGTCCATACTTAAGGATGCATCGTCGACTTCCATTTACGGTGCACGTGCTGCCAATGGTGTGATCGTGATCACTACCAAGCGAGGCCGCAATATGGAGCGTCCGAACGTAAATTACCGTATGCAGATGGGTTGGTCTTCCCTTGCTCACGGCAACTGGGACCTGATGAATACGGCAGAACGTATCCAGTACGAGAAGGAGCTTGGCCTGACTGCCGGCCAGAACTACGACTATCTGTCCAGGATCGATGTGAACTGGATGGATGCCGTTTTCAATGATTCTGCAATGCTTCAGAGTCACGAACTTTCCGTAGCTGGTGCGACAGATGTTACAAATTATTATTTCTCAGGAGGATACTACGATCAGCAGGGTATTGCTCCCGGTTCTGAGTTCGAGCGCTATTCGATGCGTTTCAATTTCGAACAGCAGATGGCCAAGTGGCTGAAGATGGGTACGAACACAATGTTCAATTACCAGAACATCCGTCAGGCTGACGAGGGAGCTTACACGCTTGTGACACCGATCTCAGCAGCCCGCTTTATGCAGCCTTACTGGAATCCGTACAGGGCTGACGGTACTCTTGCATCCATCAACGACGGATCGTGGACTGGACAAGGACAGAATCCTCTGGAGTGGCTTGAGAACAATCCTCTGAGATACAAGAAGTATAAGATGATATCGACTGTATTCGCCGATCTCACATTGTATCGTAATCTTGTGTTCAGATCGCAGTTCGCTGTCGATTTCTCCCATACAACAGGTTTCAGCCAGTCATTCCCTGATTATGAGCCTAATCTTGGAGAAGGATCTGCTGCAAGAAGTTCTACAGACGGTCTTGGTCTTCACCTTACCAATACGCTGACCTATCGTTTCGACAAAGATAATGTACACGATTTCAATTTCCTCCTCGGTCACGAGTGGCAGGATTACCACGTGGAGGCATTCAGCGTAAGCACCGCAGGTCAGACTAATTCGAAACTGACCGACATTTCTACCGGTACGAGAGCAACTTCCTGGACCAGCACTGCGGACTCTGACTATTCAAGAGTTTCGTTCTTCGGTCGTGGCGAGTACAATTATGCTGACCGTTACTATGCTGAGGTCTCGGTCCGTACTGACGGTTCTTCACGTTTCGGTAAGAACAACCGTTGGGGTGTATTCGGTGCTGTAGGTTTTATGTGGAATCTCAGAAACGAAAACTTTATGTCCGGCACACGTGATTGGCTGACTATGGGCCAGGTTGCATTCAGCTCAGGAACTTCCGGTAACTCTGAAATTCCTAATTATGAGCATCTTGCACTCATCGGAGGTGGATCGGACTACATAGGTGATGCTGGTGTGGCACCTATTCAGCCTGGTAATGAGGACCTGACCTGGGAGAATACCTGGACTACAAATCTCGCTCTCCACTTCGGCTTTTGGAACAGACTTAATCTCGACCTCGAATTCTATAACAAGAAGACAACCGATATGCTTATGTCAGTTCCTCTGGCCTATTCGCAGTCAAACGGCTATGGCTATAAATGGGACAATGTAGGTGCGATGGTCAACAGAGGAGTGGAGCTTAACCTGAATGCTGTAGTTCTTCAGGTAAGAGACTTTGTATGGAACGTCAATGCCAACATAGGCTACAACCATAACAGACTTACCGAACTTTATAATGGAGTGGATGAGTATGAGACTTCGAATACAAGTACCAAACTCGTGGTCGGACATCCTGTCGGAGAGTTCTATATCAACAGATATGCAGGTGTTAATCCGGCAAACGGAGATGCTCTCTGGTACGACAAGGATGGAAATATAACCAATGAGCTGCGTGATGAGGACAAGGTGCTCGTAGGAAAGACGTACCACGCTCCTTGGCAGGGTGGATTCGGTACATCACTTTCTTGGAAGGGCCTCAGTCTCAGCGCCCAGTTCAGCTGGGTGGGTGACCGTTGGATGATCAATAATGACCGTTATTTCGATGAATCCAATGGACGCTTTATGACATATAACCAGTCTAAGAGGCTTCTCAACAGATGGAAGAATCCGGGTGATGTCACAGACATTCCTCGTCACGGAGAGTACACGGAGTTTGACAGCCGTCTTCTGGAGGATGCCTCATTCCTTCGTCTGAAGAATCTGATGATTTCGTACAATCTGCCATCGAATCTCTTGAAGAAGACAGGTTTCATCAGAGGCCTCAGAGTATATGCTCAGGGACAGAACCTTCTGACTTTCACAAACTTCTCCGGCCTTGATCCGGAAGGTGTGACCAATGTCTATGCGGCTCAGTATCCTATGTCGCGCCAGTATACCTTCGGACTTGACCTTATGTTCTAAAGAATGAAGAAGATGAAGAATATATATAATACAATATTGAAGATGACGGCAGTGATTGCCGTTGCCTTCGGTCTGAACTCCTGCCTTGAGAAGCTCCCCGGAGACTATATCCTCGAGGAAGAGGCGATGCAGACCCTGTCTGATGCAGAACAGACATTGACCGGTATCTATACTGCCTATATGAGCAGCGCTCTTTACAGCGGATACCTGACCCTCTGTCCTGACATTCAGGCTGACCTTGTATATGCTGTGCAGGGTAATTCCAACCAGTACGGTACGCACTGGCTTTGGGATATCAGATCTACAAATTCAGAAATTGAAGCTGTCTATGCCGGTCTTTACAGAGTCATAGGACGATGCAACTTCTATCTTGACCAGGTGGACAAACTTCGCTCAAGCCTGACTGATGATGCTGAAATCCAGTATCTTGACTATTATACCGGTGAGGTTTATTGTGCGCGTGCTCTTGCATACTCCGAACTTATCAAGTGTTTCTGCAAGGCATATGATCCTGCTACAGCAGAAAGTGAACTTGGTGTGGTGCTGGCTGATACATATTTTGGCGAAAAACCTGCCAAGCGTGCTACATTGAAGGATTCGTATGCATTTGTGATCGAGGACCTGAAGAAGGCTCAGGAACTTCTGGATGAGGAAAATGATGGTTATGATGCACCATATTTCACTCAGGCTGCGGCTCACGCCATCCACGCTCGTGTGGCTCTTTATATGCAGGACTGGGATGCTGCTGTCGAGCATTCCACAAAGCTCATCGAGTCTGATAATTTCGCACTTGCTTCAGCGAGAAGCTATGCGACAAGTTCTCAGACATACCTTCAGTATATGTGGACCAATGATGCCTCATTCGAGGATATCTGGAGAATAGGTTACACTGCTACATCATTCGGTGGAGCCCAGGGATCTGTCTTCCTGAATTTCACTACAGATTACTACTATTATTATCCTGACTATGTTCCGGCTCAGTGGGTGCTCGATCTGTATGGAAGCAGTGACGCCAGATACAATGCATATTTTGCCCGGCTCCAGACAGGATACGCCCATCAGCTGACCTGGCCTCTGCTTGTCAAGTACTATGGTAATGAATCGCTTATGTCTAATATGATATATCACGTCAATATGCCTAAGCCGCTTCGTCTTGCCGAGCAGTATCTCATCCGTGCTGAGGCTTATTGCAGGAAAGGAAATTTTGCCAAGGCTTCTTCAGACCTTTCTACACTTGGCCAGGCCAGATATGTCAATGGAGGCAGCATCTCTGTAAATGCAGGTAATTGGCTCCAGACCATTTCAGATGAGCGTGTGCGTGAACTTTATATGGAAGGCTTCCGCCTTCACGACCTTAAGAGATGGGGACAAGGCTTCCAGCGTACTCCGCAGTCTCAGACTCAGTCGGAGGGCAGTTCGATGAAGATTGACGCCTCAGACCCTCTCTTCGTATGGCCTATCCCTAACCACCGATACTCTTGCCACATATCCGGTGCAGCAGGATGTTGAGTATTTCAGCATTCCTGTAGTTTCGACCGTGACAAGGGATTATGACCGCACCTTCGGTGTGGAGATCATCGACAAGGGAAGCAATGCCATTGAAAAATATCATTACTCCCTTAAGTCCAATACCGTGACCATCAAGGCAGGGGATAATCGTGCCGATGTGCTTGTTCACGGTCATTATGATAATATCGAGGCAACTGATTCGCTTGGATTCCAGCTTCGTCTTGTGATGAACGATAATCTTGTAATGCCTTTGTACGGCAAGGATACAAAGGCAGTTCTGATGAAGAGTTGTCCTTTCGATATAAATAACTTCACCGGTTATTGTGTCCTTACATCTATGTTCCTGTATGATTATAGTATAACAGGCTCTTATCAGAGACTTGTGTATACTGAAAAGCATCCTACGGAGGAAAATATGATCATCTGTCGCGGTCTCCTCAATGACGGATATGATGTGACGATGAGATTCAATTCCGAAGATCCTATGATGCCTTTTGTAACAATTGATGAAGGCCAGGTTGCGAGCGACGAAGGATCATTCTTCGGCACCGCTCACGGTGATGACAAGATTCTGATCCGTACAAGTCCGCTTTATGACTCGATTTTCTATCCGTGCGGAAATTACCTTTATGTGTGGACTGAAATATATGTGGAAAACCTTGGAGTTCCTGTAGGTACAGTCGGCCATTTCTATAATATTATGGAATGGATCAGCGACGAGGAAGCCGACAGACTCAAGAATGAGGCAGGAATGTAAACCACTTAAACACTGAAAAATATGAAGACAATGAATATAATCAGATCATTTGCAGCGATTTTCGCTGTCAGCGCCTTGATGGCTGCTTCTTGTGATAATCCTACTCCTGACGGACCGGATGCTCCCGATGTGGTAAAGCCGGAGTTCCCGTCACTTGTTCAGAACAATGAGGTGGCTCCAGGTGAGGTACTGACCCTTACATTCCAGGCCAATATGGATTGGACTGTTACAGTACCATCGGCAACTTTCCAGTGGTTCTGGATTCAGGATGGCTCCTTCAAGGCTGAAAAAGTATCAGGAAAGGTAGCAGAAGGTCAGAAGGAGACAGTTACAGTTCAGATCGGAGTGTCGGATACAGAAGAGTTCGATATGAACAGATCCTGCGATGTTACCTTGACAATGGGAGGAGAATCGAAAGTGATCGCTAAATATATGCGTCCGGCCAAGAACAGGACCATATCGGTTTATGCTGCGGTTGTGGAAGGTGGAGAATTGGTTGCAGATGAGAACGGAGCCTATGTATATGGCACTGTGGAGGCATCTTCTCTTGACCTTGTATGGTCAGCGTCGACTGCAGATTTCAGAATGCCCGTGAAAGTGGATGCTAACTGCCAGTGGCTGGTGGAAACACCTGAGTGGCTGGATGTTCAGGCTCCTGAGAGTACAGAAGGAACAGTAGAACTGGTATTTACAGGAGCTTCCATAGAGGATGCTGCAGGTACGATCGTGTTCAAGGCCGGTGATGCTGTTCTGAAGGAACTGAATGTGACAGTTCCCGGATGTGGCGCAATGGAAGTATATGCTGCTCAGATCGGTGAGGATGGCGAATTTATGTTTGCTGAGGATGGCGGATATCTCTATACTACAGATCCTGTCGAGGCTGTAACTCTTGTATGGCCGGGAAGTGATTATAGATTGCCGGTTATGGTAGATGCCAAGTGTGACTGGACTTTGGAACTCCCTGAGTGGCTCGAAGCCAGATATACAGAAGATGCTCCAGCAGTAAAAGCAGGTATCATTGAGTTCACTCTTATGGGTAATCCTATGAAGTATCCGCTCGAGGACACTACAGGAGAGGTTGTGTTCAAATTTAAAGGACAGACAGTGCATCAGATTGCAGTCACTATTCCTGGATGCAAGGACAGATTCAGTTTCGGTATTGATATGGGTCTTACAGAGTGGGAGTTCAATACTACCGGTCAGCTTATGACCTCTCTTGGTTTCCAGGATATGCCTGCAACAGCCTGGATAAAGGGTACACAGAGTGCTTCTGTGTCTCTGGTGGAAATGAAGGATGGAAAGAAGGTTTCAGAGAATCCTGACTGGATCACTCTTGATGTTCAGGCATATGTTCAGGGTGAGGAGGTTCTTCAGCAGAGAGGTATCACCCTCAGTGTGGCTGAAAATACTGCTCAGGAGCGTACAGCTCTCCTTCTTTTCTGCAAGGATGGAAATGCTGATTCATTCTTTGCAGCGGACGGTACTCTTAA
Source organism: Bacteroidia bacterium (assembly GCA_021153285.1). Classification (GTDB taxonomy): domain Bacteria; phylum Bacteroidota; class Bacteroidia; order Bacteroidales; family UBA932; genus Cryptobacteroides. Next base: position 2,106 of record JAGKTT010000046.1, on the reverse strand, counting down.
TGAGAATATGAGTGCATATGCTGTAAACATTGTCCAGCACGGAAGTGATATGGATTATGTGACAATGATTGCATCAGAAAGCACTATGAATGCAGGCGGAGCGACATTCGTTGATTCTGAGAATCCAAGACTCACAGGATGGTTCGGTGATACAGAGTACAGATATCAGCTCACATATTCAAATGTCTATGCAAGAGATAATGCTTATATGTCCTTTGCAAAGCCATATGCCTCTTACAAAGTATTCAACGGTGTAAGAAAGGATATGACTTCGTCTTCGGATTTCTGGCTCAGATTTATCCCTACAAGTGAGGAGAATAATGGCGGTGTCATAGATATGTATATGGATATGACTCCGTCTGAGAAGAAAGAGACAGGATATGTAGTGTTCTATGATACAGATGCAAGTGTACTTGCAATCATTGAGTGTGTCTTCGATCCTGAAGTGGTTGTAGAAGACGTAGTTGTGGAGTTCACCGCAGAGGCTGCACAGTATGCATCTATGGTAGGAGCATCTCTCGAACATCTGAAAGAAGGCCCGCTTTTCGATCAGTTCAGTGATGGTATGTACACTGTATATCACCTTACATACAAAATGGAGGGAATGCCGCTGAAGGTCAAGATTCCGGCAACAGTCAAGAAGCACAATGTAAATCCTTATTCTTACAGAACATTCTTCAAGGTAAATAACCTCGTGTATGATGAGTATTTCGGACCAAGCGATCTTCTTGGAGAGGTAGAGCTTGATAACGAAGGTGCCGTGGAGATTTATATGAACAGACCGGATACCAATGTACATATAGGTGGCGAAGAACTCCCTGCAAATGTATATAGGTCGGTAATCAATTTCGTAGACCGCTCGGATGCTGTGGTATTCGTTCTGGTCTGTACACTTGATCTTTCGGAATAATAACAGGTAGAATACTTAAATAATATGAAATTATCAAGAATCAGCATATCTGCGGTCATTGCAGTGATCCTCGGCTCTCAGCTGGATTATCTGGCTGACGTGGCCAAGCTCAAGGTGACTCTCCGTTTTGAAGATAATCTGATTTCCCAGACCCTTGTTATGGGGGCATCTTCGGATGCTGCTGCCGAGTATGGCCTCAGAAGTGATAAGCTGAAGCTTCTTTCTGGTGATTACCAGGTGGTTACATATACTCTTTACAACAAGGTGGACGAACCGGTGTATGAGGCTACTCCATCTGAAGGACATAGTGCCTTCTCAATTATGGCGGGAGGTCTTGCTGTGCACGACTTGCTGGCTGATGTAGTGGAAAGAGGTAAGGTGAAATTCACTATTGTCAAGGATATGTCTGATTTTAAGGACACTCCTCAGACAAAGGCAGCTGACAGAGAATACACCTTCGATGAAATCGAGTATCTTACTGTGTCTGTCAAGACAGGCAATACCGTAACTCAGTTTGAAATGCTTCCTGCAGAGTTCTCCATTCATTTTGAGGAGAATGATGACGATACAGATGGCTATCAGACTTCTTCTTGTGTCTGCGACAGTCTTCTGTCTCTCAGAGCAGGTGATTATCAGATCCTTTCTTACAGTGTCTTTGATGCAGGAAAGAGACTGCTTGAAACCAATAACGAGGTGCGTGCCACTTTTGCTGTAGAAGATAACAAGACTACAGAAGCGGATGTACCTGTAAGACTTCACGAGAGTGATGAGTATCTCAAGGATTATTATGCCCTTTACGAGATATGGAAGTCTCTCAATGGACCAGATTGGTATTATGTCGGAGAAGATCATCCTCGCGGATGCAACTGGGACTTTAACAAGGATCCTGATCTCTGGGGTGACCAGCCGGGTATCTCCCTTCACTCCAATGGTCGTGTCGCCCTTATCAATCTCAGTGAATTCGGCTTCTATGGAGACCTCTCTCCTGCAATTGGCCAGCTTACTGAGCTTGTAGAGCTGTATCTGGGTAACCATAATGATGGAAATCTCATTACTTACGATCCGACAGTGCAGCCTGGAAAGGGAACTGCACAGCGAATGGAGAGACATAAGGCTTATATGGCATCAGCTCGTACTGTGACACAGGTTTCAGAGCCGATTGCCCGCGCATTGGCTGAAAACGGCATTTCCATTCC
>JAGKTT010000045.1 GCA_021153285.1 Bacteroidia bacterium | reverse complement strand
TACATTTATGGCTAAAGAAGAAGTTAAGGACGGTACCGGCATCAATGCTGCGAAACTCAAGGCATTGCAGGCGACGATTGACAAGATTGAGAAAGATTACGGCAAAGGTACAATTATGAAGCTGGGAGATCAGCCAAAATGGGAGGTTTCGGTCATCCCGAGCGGTTCCATTGCGCTTGACGCAGCCCTCGGTATCGGAGGTTATCCACGTGGAAGGGTAATCGAGATCTACGGACCTGAATCCAGCGGTAAGACCACCCTTGCCATCCACGCCATCGCACAGGCACAGAAACAGGGCGGCATAGCAGCTATCATCGATGCAGAGCACGCTTTCGACAGAACCTACGCACGTAATCTGGGCGTTGACCTGGAGACTCTGCTCATCTCACAGCCTGATAACGGAGAACAGGCATTGGAAATCGCAGACAACCTTATCCGTTCAGGCGCTATCGACATCATCGTGATCGACTCTGTAGCGGCTCTTACGCCAAAGGCCGAAATCGAAGGAGAAATGGGTGACGCAAAGATGGGACTACAGGCAAGGCTTATGAGCCAGGCCCTCAGAAAGCTCACTGCAAACATCAGCAAGACCAACACCTGCTGTATCTTCATCAATCAGCTTCGCGATAAGATCGGAGTTATGTTCGGAAACCCGGAGACCACTACAGGAGGTAACGCACTCAAATTCTACGCATCTGTCCGTGTGGACGTACGCCGCACCACTCAGATCAAGGACGGAGATGAGGCACTCGGTAACCGCACCAAGGTGAAGATCGTGAAGAACAAGATGGCTCCACCTTTCAAGAAGGCAGAGTTCGACATCGTATTCGGAGAAGGTATCTCACGTGTAGGAGAAATCATCGACCTGGGAGTGGAGTTCGGCATCATCAAGAAGAGCGGATCGTGGTTCAGCTACGGTGAAAGCAAGCTGGCCCAGGGACGCGAGGCTGTAAAGCAGCTCCTTACAGACAATGTAGAGCTTTGCGAAGAAATCGAAGCAAAGATACGTGAGGCACTCCTTACAGCAGAAGACTAAAAAATCGAGCCTGCAAGATTTTGCAGGCTCTTTTTATTTAGGAATTATAGCGATAAGATTAAATAATTTGTATATTTGCCATCGGAAATAAGACATTTATAGGAAGAGGTATTCGTTCAGAGCAAAGTCCCCGCCCGCGATGCCTCACCGTAGGTAAAACTCCATAATGCATTCCGGGGCACAATTTAAGCATCCTCCGGGATGCTTTTTTCATTTACCGTCATCGCAGTTATGCAATACTGTACTTTTTCGTGCGTTGACTTTCGGACTCCAACTGTAAGCTTGATCTTCCCAATACCTGGACACATATACTCCATAATTATGATCTTTTCGAACATCCTCTGATTTTTCACAGAAGCCTTGGAAATAGTTACCTTTTTCCTTACTGCATATGTCAGAATTGAATCCAGATCATTACCAGTAGGGATATCAATAAGTTCCATTTTATCTAATCAAATAAACATTTTGATAATTTGTTTGCATTTTCAGAAGTCAGTATCCCCGCATCGCGGAGTCCATCCACTGTCCATTCTTCACGCGGGGTATTCTGCCGATAAAGGACTATGGCTTTAGCCGTTTCCAGATTACTGATATATGGATGCATTCGTAGGGAGTCCGCCGGATACGACCACAAAGGATAAGGTGTAATATGCTCAGGAGATACAGTTATCAGATCAGACAGGCCATCATATTTCTCCTGATCGAAGCGATAAATTTCCAGCAGCTGTTCCTTATACGAATAGCCTCCAAGGGCCTTCCTATGCTCTATCATCTTCTTTGCAAACCAGCCACCTATACCGGGCAAAGCATCGAAATCGGCAGAATCCGCAACATTCAGATCCACCAGAGGTATGTCAATATATTTTTCCAACCGTCTGTAAATACTGTCAGACACGACATATGATTTCCTGAAATCCTCCTTTCTTCGGAATCTGCCTCCGCTGCTGCGATACTTGTCAATACTTTCAGCCTGCTTTAGAGTAAACCCCAAGCGACATAATTCATCGACTGATACTGCATTAGGATCAAACCGGAAACTCTCTACTTTTTTACGGGTAATATTCTTTCTGACAGCATCGACACGAGGTGAATGTGCGGAGTTTTTCCTAATATCCGACCTGGGAATAGCACCTGAAGATTCACCTTGAGAGGATTCCTCAGGTTCACTTTGATATACAAATACGGTATCAGGCTCATCACGGACGGAGGCTATCTTCACCAATGCAGCATTATGGATCAGCAATGCTGTCTGATATCCCACTACCAGAAAGACAAGAGCAATCACTCCTGTTATGAAAGACTCCGAAAGTCCAGACTTCTTCTCTTTACTCATCATCAAAGGCTTTCGACAAAAGTCCATAAACTAAAAGAGCAAAACAATGCGTTCTGCAAAGTTTTGCTCTTTTTTATGTAAAGTTTTTCTCTTTTTTATGTCTTTTCAACTTTTTTTATGCTTCCTCATCGGCTTTATGATATGATTTCTTCTCCTTTTTCTTTTCAGGAGCACCAGCCACGATGATTACGATCTCCCCTTTCGGCTCGTGTTCTCGGTACCAGGTGGCCACATCAGCAAGGGATCCTCTCTTATGTTCCTCAAATTTCTTGGATATTTCCCTGGCCACCGAGCACTCTCTGTCCGGACCGAAAAACTCCGCAAACTGTTCCAATGTCTTTACCAATCGATAAGGTGACTCATAAAATATCATTGTTCTCTGCTCCTGCGCGAGTTCCGTCAGACGGGTCTGACGTCCTTTTTTCTGAGGCAGGAAGCCTTCAAAACAGAAACGGTCACAAGGATATCCTGAAGAAACCAGTGCTGGGACAAATGCTGTTGCCCCTGGAAGAGTCTGCACCTCGATACCTTCCTGTGCACAAGTCCTTACAAGAAGGAATCCGGGATCAGAAATTCCCGGAGTACCGGCATCGCTTATCAAGGCGACATTAAGTCCGGCCAAAATACGTTCCTTGATTATTGAAGCCATCTTATGTTCATTGAACTTATGATGGGACTCAAGACGGCCTTTGATATCGTAATGTTTGAGCAGAACGGAACTTGTCCTGGTATCTTCTGCCAATATGAGATCTGCTTCCTTCAGGACTTTTATAGCCCTGAAAGTCATATCTTCAAGATTTCCGACCGGAGTCGGTACTATATATAAGATTCCTGACATTATCAATTAACCTTACGGCGCACAGCCATCATAAACCTGTATACGACGTCGGAGTTGAGATTCCAATGCGGGAAATTTTCAATAATAAATTCCACGACTTCCTCCAGAGAATTCATTGCATTTATGCTGGATAGAGCATTCACAAATGCCTGAGCGTCTTCATCAAAAAGATTATTGATAAAGAAGACTCTGTCATTCAATGAAATAGCGCTTCTTATATCCTTTACAGGAGAACCAGGCATATCCTTTCGCCAAGCCTGATCGGTAGAATGTGCATCATTGATGGTAGGTTTTGCAACAGCCGAGGCTTTAGCCGCTACTGTAACAGTCTCAGGCACTGAGAAAAAGCCCGGAAGATCATCATCGTCTTCCTCCTCTGCTGGCAGTTCCTGCCGTACGGTCTCAGGTTCTGGTTCTGGCTCCGGTTCCGGTCCCTGCTCCACCTCTACAGCCTCTGGCTCCGGCTCATCGGATTCTTCCGGCTCGACAATTTCTTCCGATTCTACTGCTACTTCTGGTTCTACTGTTGCTTCCGATTCTACTGTTGCTTCAGGCTGAAGGGCTTCCTGTGGTTCCTCTTCCGGAAGGTCACCGAATGGAAGATCATCATCAGTCTCTTCAGGAACATCAAGTCCCAGAGGAATTTCAACGATTTCTGTCTCAATCGGAGGAGGCAGAATGGCAATATCATCGATTATTACATTGATTGACTCCGTCTTGAAGCCTTCAGGATCTACGGTCTGATGAAGTTCCACCATTTTGGCATCCAACCTTTCCAATTGACTTCTGATAGAAGTTATCATAGATTTTATTTCAGATAAAATCTGCTGCTCTCTATTTTCCATAAAGCAATTATTATCTATATTTGCATCCCTCGAAAAGCAGGGAAACTGATTAATCACCGGAGTAATATACAAAGTAAGGAAATGTTTTTAGAAATCGCAAAAAAAGCAGGTTCAATCGAAGTAATCTGCGGTTCAATGTTCTCAGGAAAGACAGAAGAACTTATTAGAAGGATGAAAAGAGCTCAGTTCGCCAAGCAGAAAGTGGCGATCTACAAGCCTTGCATCGATGTACGCTATTCAGAAGACCAGGTCGTATCACACGATGCTCATAGCATTCCTTCCGTTCCTATCGACACTCCGACCAAAATGTTGGAAATATCAAGCGACGTGGAAGTAGTAGGCATTGACGAGGCTCAGTTCTTTGACAATTCCATCATAGAGGTAGTCCAGGCATTGGCCAACAGAGGTGTAAGAGTCATTATTGCCGGACTTGATACAGACTTCCTCGGAAAGCCTTTCGGCCCGATGCCGGCACTTATGGCTGTAGCGGAGGACATTCAGAAAGTACACGCAATATGTGTAAAATGCGGAAGTCCGGCCAACCATTCTCACAGACTCTCTAAAAACAATGAACTTGTGGTACTGGGAGAAACCGACATATACGAACCTCTCTGCAGACATTGCTACAACGCTGCACTTAAGGAAGACAACTAACCTATGAAACAATAAAAGGAATCGCACTGACGATTCCTTTTTTCTTTTACTTCAAAGCCTTAAGCACTTTGGCCAGCTGATCCGGACAAGAGGTTCCGCGCTTACCGCAGGTAATTCCTTCAAGACGCTTGATTGCTTCTTCAACTGTCATATCCTTTATAAGCGCTCCGATACCTTTGGCGTTTCCTTCACATCCGCGCGTATAAACCACTTTCTGAATGACTCCGTCTTTGATCTCGATATCGATCTGCTTTGAACACACCTTTGCACTTGGTGTAGCTACGACATACCTGACTCCATCAACGATTTCATCTTTCACGATTGCATAATCTTCCGTGTCAGTCACCTGCACCTGCTGTACATTATCCATAACCTTCTGCTGCTGAGCATTGAGCGTCACACCCATAAAGATGAGGACGCAAACTGTAATAAATGTTCTCATATTTTTGTTTAAGTAATATTCTAAAAAAGCGTTGGATGATTGTCATCAAGCTCCGAAAGAACCTTCTCCATTATGGCCTCACGGAACAGGACAGCCTTTGTACCTACACGAAAGCGGTCACAATACTGCCTTATTGCGGCCATCTCACTGTCATTCAGATATATAACCTGTCTGTGACGACGCACCAGCGCCTCCTTCTGCTTTTTCAGATATTCAGGATCGATATCTGTCTTTCTGGTCTTCTTCTTTGCCACTTCCGGATGAATTATGATTCCCAATTGCAATTAAAATAAATTTCCGTCAAAGTTAGCAATTTTTCAGAAGAATATATATCTTTGTAGGAGTTATGGTCATTTCTAACCACATATTCGTCCGAATTTAGGAGGGGCTCTCGAAGCATTTCCCTCCCAATTGCAATTGACAATCTCGGTTTGTCTTGCCTTAGGGTCCAGATCGACTCCCTCAATGAGGGCAATCCGTTAAAATACAGAAAATCAAGGTTCCGCTCAAACGGGACTGAATTTATTTGAGCCGTACCAGGCCTGAATTGAAACTTATGGAAATAAATGTAGTGGTGGCTCAGCCGAGCCACGTAGTGTATGCAGATGAAGTCTGCGAGGAAATACTCATCTCAGCCCGTGAAAGAGGAACGGGTATCGCAAGAAGAACTCCGGAATACATTTCCGAAAAGATATTGGCAGGAAAGGCAGTCATTGCCTTGACAGACGACGGCCGTTTTGCAGGATTCTCTTATATCGAGACCTGGGGAGGCAAGGAATATGTAGCCAATTCCGGACTGATCGTAGCCCACGGATTCAGGGGTATAGGCCTGGCTATGAGGATAAAGACCCGGATTTTCCAGCTTTCCCGTGAACTTTTCCCGAATGCAAAGATCTTCAGCATCACCACCGGAGCAGCTGTAATGAAGATGAACTATGAGCTTGGCTTCAGGCCGGTGACATTTGCAGCATTGACTGACGATCCTGAATTCTGGAAAGGATGTCAGGGATGCAGGAATTACGAAATCCTGGAGGCCAACGAGCAGAGGATGTGTCTCTGCACCGGACTTCTATACGATCCTTCAGAACATATAAAGGTAAACGATCCGGCTCATCCCGAGCTGGTCAATCTAAAAGATGGAGAACAAAAGAGATAAAGATATGAGCAAGAAAGTCGTACTCGCCTTCAGCGGCGGACTGGACACATCATTCTGTGTCCCATACCTCAAGGCACAAGGCTATGAGGTACATACGGTTATGGTAAATACAGGCGGATTCTCAGCAGAGGAAGAAGCTTCGATCCAGAAGCGTGCCCTTGCCTTGGGAGCCGCGTCGCATAAGAATGTCAATGCCGTAGATACATATTATGATAAAGGTATAAAATATCTTATATACGGTAATATTCTCAAGAATGCGACATATCCTCTTTCAGTAAGTTCGGAACGTGTTTTTCAGGCACTTGAGGTACTGAAGCACGTGAAGGAGATCGGTGCTGACGCTGTAGCCCACGGAAGTACCGGAGCGGGCAATGACCAGGTTCGCTTCGACATTGTATTCGAAGTACTTGCACCGGAAGTGGAAATCATTGCTCCAGTACGTGAGAATTGCTTCACACGTCAGTTTGAGATAGATTTCCTCCAGAAGCACGGATTCGATTTCAGCTGGGAAAAAGCTAAATATTCTATCAATCAGGGTCTTTGGGGAACAAGTATCGGTGGTGTGGAGACATTGTCTTCTGACGGATATCTTCCTGAAGAGGCTTATCCTACAAAAGTCACCAAGACAGTACCGGAACATATAAAGATCGGATTCCGCAAGGGTGAGCCAGTCTCTTTCAATGGAGTAGAGATGCATCCTGTAGATGTCATCAAGGCTGTTCGTGATGCTGCAGGTCCATTCGGAATCGGTCGCGACATCCATATCGGAGACACCATCATCGGCATCAAGGGACGCGTGGGCTTCGAAGCTGCAGCTCCGCTTGTGATTATAAAGGCGCACCACCTGCTTGAGAAGCATACTCTGACCAAAGGACAGCTTTACTGGAAAGAGCAGATTGCAGGCTGGTATGGACAGCAGATGCACGAAGCAATGTATCTGGATCCTGTGTGCAGGGATATGGAGGCAATGATGGACAGCATCGAGAAAAATGTGACCGGAGAGGTGGAAGTGGCACTTATGCCTTATCATTTCTCTGTGCTGGGATGCAAGAGCGACCACGACCTTATGAGTTCTAAGTTCGGAGAATATGGCGAGGTGAACAAGTCATATACAGGACGTGATGTAGTAGGATTCACAAAGGTGATTGCCAATCCTTTGAAGATTTATTACTCTGTAAACGGTTCAGACAATGAATAAAAAGATCCGGGTGGCGATAGCCGGAGGTACGGGATACACCGGTGGAGAGTTGTTCAGGATATTGCTGAACCATCCAGCTGTGGAGATTGTAGCCGCGACAACTACTTCTTCGGAGGGTACTCCTGTGGCCTCGGTTCATAGGGATCTGATCGGTGAGACTGATCTTTGTTTCGGAAAGGAGCTGAATGACCCGGATGTGATTTTCCTTTGTCTGGGACACGGTATTTCAAGGCAGTTCGTCGATACTCACGAGATCAAGCCTGAGTGCAGGATCATCGATCTGGGAAATGATTTCAGGCTGGATGGTGATTACGCCGGAAGGCATTTCGTTTATGGTCTGTGTGAGAGTGCGCGCGATTCTGTGCGCAAAGCCCACGATGTGGCTAATCCGGGATGCTTTGCTACCGCTATCCAGCTGGCTACATTACCATTGGCAGCTGCTGGCCTTATTGTTGACGAGATACACGTGACTGCCATCACAGGATCGACTGGAGCAGGAAAGAAACCTGGTGAAACTACACATTTCAGCTATAGAAGCGACAATATTTCTATTTACAAATTGTTCAGTCATCAGCATCTGGCAGAGATCAGGCAGAATCTGGCGAGGGTAGCGGAGCAGGCATTAAATCCGGTGGTGAATTTTGTACCTCTGAGAGGGGATTTTGCCAGAGGAATCTTTGCAAGTGTGTATACGAGGGCTGTGGAGGGAGTTTCCGAGGAGGATTACAGGAAGATTTTTGAAGATTATTATGCCCAGTCGCCTTTTGTTTTCCATAGTGCGGAGGGAATTTCGATGAAGGAGGTAGTGAATACGAACAAGGGACTGGTTCACGTGGAGGTACACGAGGGATATGTGCATATTGCTTCAGCTATTGATAATCTGGTGAAGGGTGCAGCAGGACAGGCGGTGCAGAATATGAACCTTATGTTCGGGCTGCCGGAAGACACCGGCCTTCGCCTCAAGCCTTCTGCTTTTTAAACAGTCGGCAGGCTTTGTACTACATCGGCCCCCTCCCACTCTACGAGTGGGCCCCTCCCCCTAGCCGGGGGTGGCAAGATGCCGATTCCGCACTAAAGCCTACCTCCTTTACCAGCAGAAGGAGCCGTGATACGAATACCTTAAAAAACACGAGAGTAATAATATAAGTATAGTTTACCTTAATAGTAATAAGGGCGAATCAGCGCCGTGCCATTCGCGTCAGCGAGATGTTTGCAAAACATCGAAGCAGCAATGGCACCCGATCCGAATGAAATATGAATTTATTTGAAGTATATAAGCTTTGGGATATCGAGCCGGTGAGGGGCTTGGATACTAAGCTTTGGGATAAGGATGGAGCGGAATACACCGATCTTTACGGAGGTCACGCAGTTATTTCTGTGGGACACTGTCATCCGCATTATGTAAAGATGATTTCCGAGCAGCTCGGAAAGCTGGGATTTTATTCAAATGCAGTACAGAATTCTCTGCAGAGGGATCTGGCTCAGAGATTGGGAAGAATATGCGGGTACGACGATTATTCTCTTTTTCTCTGCAACAGCGGTGCAGAGGCCAATGAAAATGCTCTGAAGGTAGCGTCTTTCCATACAGGAAAAGCCAGGGTCCTGGCATTCCGCAAGGCATTCCACGGCAGGACATCCGGAGCTGTGGCAGCAACTGACAATCCTAAGATACAGGCTCCATTCAATGCAACGGACAATATTGTCTTTGCTCCGCTGAATGATCTTGAAGCTGTTGACAATGAGCTTTCAAGGGGAGGTTTTGCGGCAGTAATCATTGAAGGAATCCAGGGAGTGGCTGGTATTTACGAGCCGACCGAGGAATTCATAAACGGGTTGCGTCTTCTATGTGACAAGTATGGTTGTCTGCTGATTCTGGACGAAATACAGTCGGGATATGGTCGTACAGGCAAATTCTTCGCGCATCAGCATTATGGAGTCCGCGCTGACATCATCACTATGGCGAAGGGAATGGGTAACGGTTTCCCGATCGGAGGTATTCTGATATCTCCAGCCATCAAGGCTTCATATGGTATGCTGGGAACAACTTTCGGAGGTAATCATCTGGCTTGTACTGCCGCTCTTGCAGTATTGGATATCATCGATAATGAACATCTTGTAGAGAACGCTGCTAAAATTGGAGAGTATTTCACTATGGCTTTCTGCGATGACAAGGCATTGAAGGAATACCGAGGGAAAGGCCTGATGATCGGTCTTGAACTGAGAGATGAGTATGTCGGATTGCGTGACAGACTGCTATTCGAGAAACATTTCTTCACAGGAGCGGCCGGAGCACAGGTAATCCGTCTGCTTCCTTCATTGACCGTATCACAAGAGACTGCAGAATCATTTGTAAACGCTTGGAAAGAACTGACATTATGAAACATTTTACCTCGATAACACAGCTGACAGACCTCTCAGAGGCTCTGAAGGCGGCAAAATATGTAAAGGAAAACCCTTTCGCTGACCAGGAGCTTGGCAGAAAGAAGACTCTGCTGATGATTTTCTTCAACTCAAGTCTCCGTACGCGCCTCAGCACTCAGAAGGCAGCATTGAATCTTGGAATGAATGTCATCGTGCTGGACGTAAATCAGGGAGCTTGGAAACTGGAGACCGAGAGAGGAGTAATTATGGACAGCGACAAACCGGAGCATCTTCTGGAAGCAATACCAGTGATGGGAAGTTATTGCGATGTGATCGGAGTGCGCGCCTTTGCAAAGTTCGAGAGCAAGGAGGACGACTATAACGAGGTGATCATCAATCAGTTCATAAAATATTCAGGCAAGCCGGTATTCAGTATGGAGGCAGCTACAAGACACCCGCTCCAGACATTCGCAGACCTGATCACCATCGAGGAATATAAGAAAGTCGAGAAGCCTAAGATAGTTATGACCTGGGCTCCGCACCCTAAAGCTCTTCCACAGGCAGTTCCGAATTCCTTTGCAGAAGGAATCAATATGACCGATTACGAATTCGTTATCACACACCCTCACGGATACGAGCTTGACCCGGCATTCACAGGCCGTGCGCGTATAGAATACGACCAGAGAAAGGCTTTCGAAGGGGCGGATTTCATTTACGCCAAGAACTGGTCGGCATATTCAGGAGAGAATTACGGTAAGATTCTCTGCACAGACCGTGACTGGACAGTGGATGCAGAAAAGATGGGATTGACCAATAATGCCTTCTTTATGCATTGTCTGCCTGTACGTAGAAATATGATCGTGACCGATGACGTGATAGAAAGTCCTCAGTCACTCGTCATCCCGGAGGCTGCCAACCGCGTGGTCTCTGCCCAGACTATCCTGAAGGAAATTCTGCGTGAGTTGTAAATATCAGCAACATAGATAACAAACAATGATCAAAGTCATAAAAATAGGGGGAAATGTTGTGGACAATCCCGAGCTGTTGAGGGAATTTGTCAAGGATTTCGCGGCAATGCCGGGAATGAAGATACTTGTGCACGGTGGCGGAGTGATGGCAAGCCAGATGCAGAAGGCTATGGGAATGACGCCATTGATGATCGAAGGAAGAAGGGTCACGGACGAGGCCTCCTTGAAAGTAGTGACAATGGTTTATGCAGGCTGGTGCAACAAGAACATCACAGCAATGCTTCAGGCTCAAGGCTGCAATGCAATAGGTCTGACAGGAGCGGATGGGAATGCCATAAAGGCCGATAAGAGACCTCCGGTATATGTCGATAGTCTTGGAAAAGATATAGACTACGGATATGTAGGAGATGTTTCGGCCCAGAGTGTTAACGCCCCCTTCATATACTCTCTTCTGTCCAGGGGAATTATCCCGGTCTTCAATGCGATAAACCACGACGGAAAGGGTAACTTACTGAATACCAACGCAGACACTATAGCATCATCAATTGCCGTTGCAATGGCCAATTATAGATACCGTTCACCACGAGAGGTATGCTGCCGTTGCGAAGAATGTACCCATTGCTGCGATGACGGCAGACTTACTCACGAAACCGATCTGATATATTGCTTCGAAAAGGATGGGGTGCTATATGACAAGGATGATGATGCAAGCGTGATTCCTGAAATCGACAAAGAAAAGTTTGCCCAGCTGAAAGAAGAAGGAATTGTCGCAGACGGAATGATTCCGAAACTGACCAATTCATTCAAGGCAATAGACAGCGGAGTGGCCAGAGTGGTGATCAAGCACGCAAGGAATCTGCTTAACGACAAAGGTACAATTCTAATATAAAATGGATATAAATCGCCTTACTGAAGACGCAGTAAACCTGCTGAGGGAAATGATAGCTATACCGTCACCTTCTTTCGAGGAGGATGCGGTGTGCAGTCATATCTGTTCCTGGCTGAGAGCGAGAAAGATTGAGCATCAACGCATTGGAAACAATATCATTGCGGAGAATATCACAAATGCGGACAAGCCGACACTGATGCTTTGTGCCCATATTGATACAGTAAGCCCGAGTCCTGAATACAGTTTCGACCCGTACAAGCCTGAAAATTGCCCGGAAGATATGGTTCAAGGGCTTGGAAGCAATGATGACGGAGCATCAGTGGTGTCAATGATAGGTGCATACAGGCACTTCTGCAGTCATTGTGCCGCTGGCAGAAATCTGATCCTGGTATTGACCTGCGAGGAAGAGAGATCGGGAACAGGCGGAATGACGGGACTGTGGCCGGAACTGGCACGAAAGGTCGATTTCGCCATTATCGGAGAACCGACCGGAATGAAGGCGGCGACCTCGGAAAGAGGATTGCTGGTGATAGATGCAACAGCCCACGGAGTCAGCGGACACGCGGCCAGAAACGAAGGGTGCAATGCGCTATACAAGGCATTGGAAGATGTCGAAAAGCTGCGAAAGCATAACTTCGACAAGATTTCAGCGAGAATGGGAAAGGTCAATCTCAATATCACTCAGATCAATGCCGGCACTGCTCACAATGTGGTCCCGGACCGTTGCGACTTCGTGATAGACATCCGTCCGACAGAGAAATACAACAATGAAGAGATTCTCGCCGAACTTCAGGAAATCTGCGAAAGCGAGCTAAGACCAAGGAATCTGGCCAATCGCTCCAGCGCGACATTCGAAGACTCCCCTCTTCAGAAGGTAGCAGAAAGATTGGGAATCGAGACATTTTCTTCTCCGACGACATCGGATTGGATGAGGATCGGATGTGATGCATTGAAGATGGGACCGGGAGATTCTGCAAGATCACATAGAAAGGACGAGTTTGTATTTGTCGAAGAAATCAGAAATGGAATAGAAACATATATTGAATTTATAAAGAATCTATGAGCACATTATGGAGTAAAGGAGTTCAGGCGACTGAACTGGTGGAGGATTTTACAGTAGGAAATGACCGGATTCTGGATATGCGTCTGGCTAAATATGACGTCATCGGTTCGAAGGCACATATCAGGATGCTGGAATCGATAGGATTGTTGACGTCTGAAGAGCTGGTGATATTGACAGAAGCCTTGGATAGGATTTTGAGCGAAATCAATACAGGAGAATTTGTTCTGGAAGATGATGTGGAGGATATCCATTCACAGGTGGAGCTTCTGCTGACACGTCGCCTTGGGGATATCGGAAAGAAGATTCATTCGGGACGTTCCCGTAACGACCAGGTGCTCGTGGATGTAAAACTATTCCTGAAAGACGAGGTACTGACCCTGCGGAATGAGGTTCTGCAGCTGTTCCATACACTTCAGTCATTGAGCGAAAAACATAAGGATGTGCTTCTGCCGGGATATACTCACGGTCAGGTCGCGATGCCTTCATCATTCGGTCTGTGGTTCGGAGCCTACGCTGAGGCACTTGCTGACGATATGTATATGCTCCGCGGGGCTTTCAATGTAACCGACCAGAATCCTCTTGGTTCTGCAGCCGGATATGGAAGTTCCTTCCCTCTGGACCGTCAGATGACTACAGATCTGCTGGACTTCGGAAGCCTGGATTATAATGTCGTGGCCGCTCAGCTGAGCCGTGGAAAATCTGAGCGTGCCGTAGCATCGGCAATGGGAGCGATAGCGTTGACCCTCAATAAGTTTGCATCTGACTGCTGTATGTATATGAGCCCGAATTACGGTTTCATCAAGTTTCCCGATGAGCTCACTACCGGTTCAAGCATTATGCCTCATAAAAAGAATCCTGACGTCTGGGAGATTATGAGGGGCAATTGCAACAGGATCCTGGCCACAGAAAGTCAGATCTCGATGCTATGCAGCAATATGCCGCACGGATACCACCGCGAATTCCAGCTGCTGAAGGACATCCTCTTCCCTGCCCTGGAACTTATGCACAAATGCCTCTATATGGCTGACTATATGCTCCAGCATATCAGGATCAATGAGAATATCCTGGAAGCCCCGATTTATGAATATCTGTTTACAGTCGAAGAAGTGAACCGCCGCACCCTCGAAGGAATGCCTTTCCGCGACGCCTACAAATCTGTCGGTATAGAAGTCAATGAGGGTAGATTCTCATATCAGGGAGCTCCTGGCAAAACCAACGGAGAACTGACTCCTGCAGATCTTAAGCACACTTCCCTTGGAAGCCTTGGAAATCTCTGCACCGAGCAGATCCGCTGCAAAATGGAGACAGCAGCGAAATTTCAATGAACATTTATCAGAACGAAATATACTCCGGTACAGAATTTGCCTATAAAGAAATCGAATAGTTTTTTCATAGGTTAAGTTTTAGGTTAGAATTGCGGCGCCCTCCCGATGTGAATCGGGAGGGCGCTATCTTTTATTTGTTCTTCCCATACGGAGCCTGCTCCGGCTCGCTGAGGTATTTTGTCTGCGGAGCATATCCATATCCGCAGACTCCAGGTCTGACGATTTCCACCGTCATTCCCAGAGCGGCAATCATCCGATAGAAAACGGCAACGCTGGGTATTATAACTCCGTTTTCGATACGCGATATATACGACTTGGTAGTCTGGGTGCGACGCGCCAGTTCTGCCTGCGACACCTTCGCATCCTTTCTTGCATCACGGAGGATCAATCCTGTGTAATATGCGTATGCATCTTCTTCAAACTTGAGGCGCTTGGGAGTCCCCTCCTTTCCATATCGCGCATCAAGGACTGCATCATAGTCCTGAATCATTGGTTCGCTTGTATTCATAGTATTCCTCCTTGATCTTTAATGCCTTTGTTATTTCACTAGTTGGCGTTTTCTGTGTCTTCTTCTGAAATCCATTAAACAACA
>JAGKTT010000006.1 GCA_021153285.1 Bacteroidia bacterium | reverse complement strand
AATATAAAAAATAAAAACAATGGCAAATCACGCATCAGCAGACAAGCGCTATCGCCAGAGCGAAAGGCGCAGATTGCATAATAAGTATTATGCAAAAACCACAAGAAACGCAATCCGTGCGATTCGTAACACAACCGACAAGGCAGCAGCCGAGGCTAACGCTCCTAAGGTCTATGCAATGATCGACAAGCTCGCAAAGATCGGTGTTATCCACAAGAACAAAGCTGCAAACCTCAAGAGCGGTATCGCAGTTTATATCAATAAACTTTCATAAAGAAAGGTTCCCTTTTAAGGGTTTTCTTATAGCTGGAGAGCGGTAGTCTATCGACTGCCGCTTTTTCATTTATATGGCGCAGACATAAAGCAAGACGAGCACGTTTCCATTCGAAACGCGCTCGTCTGAGATTCATCAATATGAGGTATCTTACATCATTCCGCCCATACCGCCTGCAGGCATTGCAGGAGCAGCAGCCGGTTCCGGAATATCAGCGATAGCACACTCGGTAGTAAGGAACATACCTGCCACAGATGCAGCGTTCTCAAGTGCTACACGCGACACTTTTGTAGGATCGATCACGCCGGCCTCGAACATATTCACATACTCGTCAGTACGGGCATTGTATCCGAAATCACCCTTACCTTCACGGATCTTGTTGATGATCACACTGCCTTCTACACCTGCATTGGCAGCGATCTGACGGAGAGGTTCCTCGATTGCGCGAGCAACGATGTGAATACCTGTAGTCTCATCCTCGTTGGCGCCCTTGAGATTCCTGATAGCCTCCGATGCACGGATATAAGCGACTCCACCACCCGGAACGATTCCTTCCTCGACAGCCGCACGGGTAGCACTGAGTGCATCCTCCACACGATCCTTCTTCTCTTTCATTTCCACTTCAGTAGCAGCACCTACATAAAGTACGGCCACTCCACCTGCGAGCTTGCCAAGGCGTTCCTGAAGCTTCTCACGGTCATAATCCGAAGTGGTGGTCTCGATCTGCTTGCGGATAAGGTCTGCACGCTCCTGGATAGCATCAGCTGCACCGGCACCGTTAACCACGGTAGTATTGTCCTTTGTCACCACGACCTTCTCAGCCTTTCCAAGCATATCAGGGGTAGTATTCTCAAGACTAAATCCTCTTTCCTCGGAGATAACCATACCTCCTGTCAGAACCGCGATATCCTGAAGCATCTCCTTACGACGGTCGCCAAAGCCCGGTGCCTTGACTGCAGCAATCTTGAGAGTACCGCGAAGCTTGTTCACAACAAGAGTAGTGAGTGCCTCTCCATCAACATCTTCAGCCACGATAAGAAGGGCTTTACCCTCACGTGCGATCGGTTCGAGAACAGGAAGAAGATCCTTCATTGTGGAAATCTTCTTGTCAGTAACGAGGATATACGGAGCATCAAGTACAGCCTCCATCTTGTCACCGTTTGTCATAAAATACGGTGAAATGTAACCTCTGTCAAACTGCATTCCTTCCACGACCTTCACCTCTGTCTCAGTACCCTTTGCCTCCTCCACTGTGATCACACCATCTTTCTTCACCTTTGACATTGCATCAGCGATGAGTTTTCCGATGTAATTGTCGTTATTGGCAGAGATTGTTCCGACCTGCTCGATCTTCGCATAATCCTCTCCCACTTCCTGGCTCTGTTCGCGGAGACTTTCCACGACAGCAGCGACAGCCTTGTCGATACCCCTCTTGAGGTCCATCGGATTTGCTCCGGCTGTAACATTCTTGAGTCCTACATTGATGATGGCCTGAGCGAGGACTGTAGCTGTGGTAGTACCGTCACCTGCCTGTTCGTTGGTCTTCGAAGCGACCTCCTTCACCATCTGGGCTCCCATATCCGCAAACTGGTCCTCCAGAGAAATCTCCTTAGCGACGGTCACACCGTCCTTTGTAACCTGAGGTGCACCGAACTTCTTGGCGATCACCACATTACGACCCTTAGGTCCAAGGGTTACCTTTACTGCATCAGCCAATGCATCAGCGCCTTCCTTCATCTTGGCGCGAGCGTCTATATTGAATTTTATATCCTTTGCCATAATTCTTAAAGTATTGCCAATATGTCAGACTGTTTCATAATGAGGTAGTCCTTTCCCTCCACCGACACCTCTGTGCCAGCATATTTTCCGTAGATGACAACATCACCTACCTTAACTTCCATCGGTTCGTCCTTTTTACCGGGACCGGCAGCAACTACTGTTCCCTGCTGCGGTTTTTCCTTTGCTGTATCAGGAATAAAGAGTCCTGATGCTGTCTGTGTCTCAGCCGCTTTAGGCTCGATCACAACTCTGTCTGCTAATGGTCTGATCATAGTTATTGTATTTTATCATTTAATTAATCCTGTTAGATCCGGCGGTCCTTGTTACCGAAGGGTGACAGAAGACTGCAGGCGGGATATGGGCAAAAGAAATGCCATTGATCCCTGACTGACATTTTGTCATTTTAGAGAAAAAGTCTGAAATGCCAGAGAATGACTCCGACACTGACAGACACATTCAAGGAGTGTTTGGTACCGAACTGCGGGATCTCCAGACACATATCGGCAGCATCTACCACATCCTGCCGCACGCCAGAGACTTCATTGCCGAAGACTACGGCATATTTCCTGTCTGGTTCCGGTCTGAAATTGTCCAGCATCACAGATCCGACTGTCTGCTCGGCACAAACTATCGTATATCCTTCTTCCTTAAGACGGCTGACGGCATCCATCGTATCCGCAGTATGTTCCCAGGCGACACTGTCTTCCGCACCGAGGGCGGACTTATGTATTTCTGCAGATGGCGGGACCGCACATATTCCGCACAGCCATACCTTGTCAATCTTGAAAGAATCGGATGTTCGGAAGGCGGAGCCCACATTATGCGCACTCCTTATATTGTCAAGTACCACAACTATTCCTGTTTCAGGCAGTTCCTTATATTCCTCGGGCGAGATTCTGCCGAGCTCGATATTCAAAAGCTTGCGATTAGACATATAAACAAAAAAAGTTATCAACACAAAGATACAAAAAATAAAAAAATGAGTATTTTTGCAGTTGCTTTAAACGACAATTTATGAAACAGGATCTTCAGATTTTCAATCTTATCAAGAAGGAAGAGGACAGACAGACCTCAGGAATCGAGCTCATCGCATCTGAAAACTACGTAAGCCAGCAGGTGCTTGAGGCCCTCGGATCGATTTGTACAAACAAATATGCAGAGGGTTATCCGGGAGCAAGATACTACGGAGGATGTGAAGTGGTTGACCAGATTGAACAGCTTGCGATCGACCGTCTCTGCGAGCTTTACGAAGCTGAGTACGCAAATGTACAGCCTCATTCCGGTGCTCAGGCCAATATGGCTGTAATGATGGCCTGCCTCAAGCCCGGCGAGACTTTTATGGGTCTTGATCTCGCACACGGCGGACATCTCACCCACGGTTCTCCAGTCAATATGTCAGGTATCCTATACAATGCTGTGGCATACGGACTCAGCGAGACAACAGGTATGATAGATTATGAGCAGATGGAGCAGAGAGCACTCGAGTTCAAGCCGAAGCTCATCATCGGTGGTGCATCAGCATATTCAAGAGAGTGGGATTATGCCCGTATGCGCGAGATTGCAGATAAGGTCGGAGCAATCCTCTGGATAGATATGGCACATACAGCCGGTCTTATCGCTGCAGGTCTTCTCAGCAACCCTGTCAAATATGCACATATAGTTACATCCACTACACACAAGACCCTTAGAGGACCACGTGGAGGTATCATTCTTCTTGGTAAGGATTTTGACAATCCTTGGGGACTTACCACTCCAAAGGGTGCAGTAAAGAAGATGTCACAGATCCTGAATTCAAGCGTATTCCCTGGAGTACAGGGCGGACCTCTCGAACACTGCATTGCAGCTAAGGCCGTTTCATTCTACGAAGCTCTCCAGCCGGAATTCAAGGAGTACCAGAAACAGGTATGCTCAAATGCACAGGCTATGGCAGAAGCTTTTGTTTCAAGAGGTTACAAGATAGTATCCGGCGGTACTGACAACCACCTGATGCTCATCGATCTCCGCACCAAATTCCCAGAACTCACAGGTAAGGTAGCAGAGAAGGAACTCGGAAAGGCTGACATCACAGTGAACAAGAATATGGTTCCTTTCGACTCACGCACCCCATTCCAGACTTCAGGTATACGCGTAGGAACACCGGCAATCACTTCACGCGGTTTCGTGGAGAAGGATATGGAGTTCATCGTAAACCTCATCGATCAGGTACTTACAAATGCAGCTGCAAATCTTGATCTGATTGCAGGCAAGACCGAGGAAGGTCGTCAGGCATACGAAGAGGTACTTGCCAACGTCAGAAAGCAGGTCCGTATGAAGACCAACGGAATGCCACTCAACAGATACTAAAATCATTGATACCGAACAATTCAAACGAAATCACCTGCGGCCGGGGCCGCAGGTGATTTCGTTTATCATATTGATTTTCAGAAGATTAAAGAACTTCCATCAATTCCATCATCAGTTTATGTCCCTGAATTGTATCGACCTGGGCACGGCAGCGCAAAGAGGCCGCTTCGAATGCCGGACGATTGGAGTCCTTGATCGGCTCGGCAGGAGGAGAATCCATCTTGAGAGGATTTATAGGAGTACCGTTCTTCCATACACGGAAATCCAGATGCGGTCCTGTCGAACGACCGGTAGAACCCACGTAACCGATTACCTCACCCTGGCGCACCCGCTGGCCGGCCTTCAGTCCCTTAGCATATTTGGAGAGATGCAGATAGGCTGTAGAATATACCGAATTATGTCTGATTCTCACCGTATTGCCGCCGGCACCTTCATATTTCACACTGGTGACGACTCCATCTCCGATAGTCATTACCGGGGTCCCCTTAGGAGCAGCATAGTCCACACCGGTATGAGGCTGTACCTTACGGGTCACAGGGTGCTTTCTTGCATATGAAAATCCGGAACTTACACGAGAATACTGAAGCGGAGCCTTCAGGAAGGCCTTTCTCATACTCTCCCCTTTCTCATTCCACCAGATGTTACCTCCATCCTTCTGATCGAACATAATCATAGGCAGCTCCTGACCGCCGTGAGAAAATACGGCATATCGTACAGTATCCACTGCAATCACATCTCCGTCACATACACGCTCGTCATAAAGAACCCTGAAACGGTCGCCTTTCTGGAGAGCAAAAAAGTCAATTGTCCAGGCATATATATCCGAAAGACTGACGATCAGCAGTGGCGAAACATCAGCTGCAAGCATATCGTTCCACAGAGATGTATTGATAGTGACATCGGCATACCTGCTCCCCACTGTCACCGGCTTTTCATACACCCAAGCCGCATAGGGAGGGCGGCAGTCAAAAACAATATTGCTGGCCCTATCTCTTTCATACACAAGATATTCCAGAACAGAAGAATCATAATAGGCCTGATAGGAATTACCTATCCTGAGGCTCCTGACATCGAAGACCGAATCACAAGCCTCAGTGAGATTGTATGCCTCCTGCTGACTCATTCCCAGACTGTGAAGAAGTGTAGAAAAGAACTGTCCGTTTTTCACCTTTCCTTCCACCATTTCCAATGAATCCGGGCAAAAGCCCAAAGGGTTTTCCACCTCACACACACCAACGGTCTGCAGCCCGTCTTCCACTGGCTCCCCTTTGCTCGCGCAAGAGACAGCCAGAACAGTAAAAACGGCTGCAGAAAGCGCCGTACGCCACATATTTGAAATTGTCATAATCTGCTGATTTATTGAACAGTTGCAAAAATAAAACTTTTTGTGGAAAATTTTGGAAGAAAGTGTAAGAAAGTGGAAAATTATTCTTACTTTTGCATCAATTAGCGTGTGCAATACTATGGTTAAATTCATCGGCGAATACAATGTCAAGGTAGACGACAAGGGAAGAGTGATTTTCCCTGCCGCCTTCAAGAGCATTATGCCTGCCGATGGAGATATGAGATTCGTGGTACGCAAGGATGTCTTCGAGAAATGTCTCGAGATGTACACATTCGAGGAATGGGAACGTCAGTCCGAACTTGTCAGATCGAAGCTCAATATAACATTCAACGAAAAGCACGCAAGATTCTGGAGAGCATATATGCACAACAGCGCTATAGTGGAGCCGGATGCAAAACTTGGACGTATCTCCATACCAAAGAAACTCTTGGAACTGATCGGTGTGACCAAGGAGGTAACCTTCTCGGGCAACGACCATAAGATAGAAATCTGGGCCAAAGAGAACTTTGAGTCCGGAATCATTTCTAACGAAGAGTTCACATCTATCGCCAATATGCTTTCTGATCTTTAATTGGAAGGAGGGCCGAAAAGATGTCAGAATATCACACTTCAGTATTGCTTGATGAAAGCGTTTCTGCTTTGATCAGCTCAGCATCAGGAATTTACGCAGACGCCACATTCGGTGGTGGAGGACACACATCCGAAATTCTCAGGAGACTTTCTCCCGAGGGTCGTGTCATTGCATTCGACAGAGACAGCGATGCGATCGCCAACAAACCGGATGACAGCAGATTGACTTTGATAAGAAGCGATTTCCGATGGATTCACAACCACATCCTGCACCAAGGTTACAAAGAGGGAATCGACGGAGTCCTAGCCGATCTGGGAGTATCATCACACCAGTTTGACACAGCGGAAAGAGGATTTTCCTTCAGATATGAGGCACCTCTGGATATGAGGATGAACCAGGAGGCCACTCTGAATGCCGCAGATATCGTCAACACATACGAGCAGGAAGATCTGGAGAAGATATTGAGGCTTTACGGTGAAGTGGACAACAGCCGCAGAATAGCCCAGCTGATATGCAAGGCTCGCGAAACATCGGCAATACAGACTACCTCCGATCTGGGCAAGGCCATCGAAAGCGCCCTTCCGAAATTCGCAGAGCATAAGTTCCTCGCCAAGGTCTATCAGGCGCTGAGAATCGAGGTGAATCAGGAAATGAAGTCATTGGAAAAATTCCTCAGCGGGGCGGCCAAGGCATTGAAACCAGGCGGAAGGATGGTGATCATCACCTACCACTCCCTCGAAGACAGGATGGTCAAGAACTTCATCAAGGCCGGCAACATCGAAGGAAAAATAGAAAAAGACTTTTACGGCAATGCCAAGACACCGCTCAAGGCCGTGAACAAGAAACCGATCTTGCCGCAGGAAAGCGAAATTGCAGCCAACACAAGAGCACGAAGCGCAAAACTGAGAATAGCAGAAAAGGAATAGGAAAATGTCAGAGAAAAAGCCAAGGTTCAGATTATTGAAAGCCATCATCAACGGAGACATCCTTCTCCTGCTGAGGGCCGACAGGCTTTTACCATACATTCTCTATTTCTTCATACTTGGATGGATCAGCATCTGGATAAGCTACAAATCAGAGCAGACTATGACCATAGTAGAGAAGAACAAGCTTGAACTTGAGTCATTGAAAATATATCACGCTCAGAAGACCTGCGAATTTGTAGGCTTGGACAGGATAAGCACGATAGAGCAGCTGCTCATTGAAAACAACTCGGAAGTAAAGGCACCGGAAAAACCGGCCGGCATCATAAAATAAGGGACAGATGATTAAAAAAACGACAGACAGGCAGAATCAAAGGGCCAGCGACGTGCTGACCTTATTCCACGTCGTATTCATCGGTCTGGCCATTGCATCCGTAATAAGCATATTCATCACTCAGTACTTCTGGGAACCGGATCCCCAATATATCACCTATTTCCAGCCATCAAGAAAGAAGCAGGACATAAATCCGGACAGAGGTGCGATCATCGACCATAACGGCAAGCTGCTCGCGATGTCTACACCTATGTACGACATCTATATGGACTGCTATGTTATGAAAGAAGCCCACGACAAGGATTCCAAGAAGGGTAAGGAGAACGAAGACAAATGGATTGCGAAAGCATATGAGCTGGCGGCAAGACTGCCTCAGGTGCTGAAGGAAGAAGGGAAGAATGAGGAATACTACAGGAATCTCATCATTGACGGAAGAAACAAGAAGCGCAAGTACGTTTCCATTGTCAAGAACATCGACCACGGCGTACTGCTTCAGCTCAAGGAGCTCCCGCTTTTCAATGAGAAGCAGACCAAGGGAGGCCTTATTGTAGAAAAAAGAGAGACCAGACAATATCCATACGGAGATCTGGCAGGTAGAGTCATAGGATACGTAAAGCACAACAGCGACACTAACAGCAAACATATCGGCATAGAAGGCAAATATGACTACATCCTGCACGGAAAGAAAGGTGCAGAATGGAAGAAGGTCACCGACAAGAGGGCAATGATCAAGGATGTAGACAGCAATATCGTCGCTGTCGAGCACGGATTCGACATCAGAAGCACTCTGGACATTGACATTCAGGACATCGCTGACAGAGCACTCAGAAAGAACATTGCCGTCGAAGAAGACATCGTGGGAGGCTGCGTGGTGATTCTCGAGGTGGAGACAGGAGCCGTCAGGGCAATGGTGAATCTCCAGAAGAACAAACAGGGAGAATTCAAGGAAATATTCAATCTCGCTGCAGGAAGACCGGCAGAACCTGGTTCCGTATTCAAGGCAGTCACCCTTACTACTCTTCTGGAAGACGGAAAGGTGAAGCTCGAAGACAAGATGCCGACCAACCACGGCATTATGAGCGATATGCCGAAATTCAAACCGGACAATTATATAACCACGTACGAGCAGAGGAACCATACTGATAAAATATCGGTCATCGACGGATTCAAGATTTCATCGAACTATGTGTTCCGCAGGCTTGTGAAGGATAATTACGGGGAGCATCCGGAAAGGTTCATCGACAGGCTGCACGCATACAATTTCGGTGATGCGTACGAATTCGACCTGAAGGAATACGGCTTTGGCAGCCCGGTAATTCCGGACCCGTCGAACCCAAGATGGACAATTTATGACCTGGCAAACGTTTCGATCGGATATTCGACCAGTGTCACCCCTCTTCAGGTAGCCACCTTCTACAATGCAATTGCAAATGACGGCAAGATGATGAAGCCATATGTCGTGGAAAGCATAGAAGACAATGGAAAAGTGCTGCAGAAATTCGAACCGGTGATACTCAACGGAGCGATCTGTTCCAAAGCGACTGCTGACACTCTTACACGAGCCTTGAAGATGGTAACATTGGAAGGTACAGCAAAACAGCTGAAAAACACCAAGTGTATCGTAGCGGGAAAGACAGGCACATCAAGAATGCACCTTCTTCCAGAAGAAAGGCCGGGGAGCAGGGATCCTTATGAAGACATAGAAGGCAGAAAGAAGCATCAGGCCACATTCGTAGGATTCTTCCCTGCAGATGAACCGCAATACACAGCAATAGTAGTAGTCTATACCAGGCTGATAAGTCACAATGTCTACGGAGGAAGCATTCCGGCACTTACATTCAAGGATATAGCTGACGAGCTATGGGCATACAGCCCTGAATGGGGAGACAGGCTGAAATCAAGAGGAGAGGTACCGCAGATGCTTGCTGATCATATCACTACAGGCAATTCATCTGACACACCGATTCCGGATCTGACAGGGCTGGGGCTTAGAGATGCGATATTCGCCATCGAGAACAACGGTTACAGATGCAGACACACAGGCACCGGACACGTAACATCCCAGACGCCTTCTGCCGGAGAAAAACTGAAAAAAGGAGAAACCATTACCATAACATTGCAATGAGACTTGACACCATAATAAAGAACAGCGGCTGCGTTCTGATTTCCGGAGATGGAAAGACCGAGATAAGCGCCATATGCTGCGATTCGAGGAAGGTAACTCCCGGATCGCTTTTCGTGGCTGTAAAGGGATTTGCAAGCGACGGTCATAGATATATAGCTTCAGCCATCAGCAAAGGAGCTGCCGCCATAGTATACGAAGACTCGAAAACCACTGAGAATCAAGTCAATGAATCAGGCAACAAAAACATCGTACTGATAAAAGCTGAGTCCGCAAGATATGCGCTGGCCATCATTGCGGCCAATTTTTACGACAATCCTTCACGCAAGCTTACCCTCGTAGGAATTACCGGAACAAACGGCAAGACCACTACCGTGACACTCCTTTACAGGATGTTCACAGCTATGGGATACAGCTGCGGACTGCTTTCCACCATTGCGAACTATGTGGGTTCAAAGGGAACAGAAGCTGTCAACACCACATCTGACCCACTCACCATCAACTCACTGTTGAGCGAAATGGTCGATGCAGGATGTGCATATTGCTTTATGGAAGTGAGCTCTATCGGAGTGGAGCAGGAAAGAATCGCAGGACTGGAATTCAAGGTAGGAATCTTCTCGAATCTTACTCACGACCACCTGGACTATCATAAGACATTCGCTGAGTATCTCAGATGCAAGAAGCTTTTCTTTGACAATCTCAGTCCCGAGGCCTATGCCATCACTAACATAGACGACCGCAACGGAATGGTGATGATGCAGAACACCAAGGCAAAGGTAGTGACATATTCGTGCAGGAAGATAGCGGACCATACCTGCAGAATCATTGAACAGAGTTTCGAAGGAATGCTATTGAGGATCGATGACCGCGACAGCTGGAGCTGCCTCATCGGCATCCATAACGCCTACAACCTGCTGGCCATCTACACTACCGCAATAACATTGGGAGCCGACCCTCAGGAAGCATTGGTAGCACTGAGCAGTCTGAGACCTGCACTTGGAAGACTGGAAAATATCAGAGGCCCGAAGGACATTTCGGTCATCATAGATTACGCTCACACACCTGATGCACTTGAGAACGTATTGAAAACCCTAAGAGAAATTGCTCCGGAACACGAGCTGATATGCCTTTTCGGATGCGGAGGAGACAGGGACAGGACCAAGAGACCGGAAATGGCGGCAATCGCACAGAAATTCGCTGACAGGATCATCGTGACATCCGATAACAGCCGCACAGAAAAAACCGCTGACATAATGGCAGACATCAAAGAAGGTCTGGATATAAGCGGAAGAGCGAGATCACTGTTCATCGAGGACCGCGAAGAAGCCATCCGTACGGCAATAATGATAGCGGGACAGGGAGCTACGATCCTTCTTGCCGGCAAAGGACACGAGACATACCAGATCATCGGAACAGAGAAGAAGCATTTCGACGAAAGAGAGATAGTAACAGAAATTTTTGAAGCAATATAAACAATGATATACCACTTGATAGAATACCTGAAGGAGATCGGAATCGACATTCCGGGACAGGGCCTTTTCAGCTATCTGTCCTTCAGGGCCATTACATCATTCACATTAGCCCTGCTCATATCGATATTTGCAGGCAAGAACATCATCAGATGGATTCAGAAGAAACAGATCGGAGAAGAGATCAGAGATCTCGGACTGGAAGGCCAGATGCAGAAGAAAGGTACTCCGACAATGGGAGGAATCATCATATTCCTTTCCATCATCATTCCTGTACTGTTGTTCGCAGACCTGACTAACATCTACAATATACTACTGATTGTCAGCACTGTATGGTTCTTCCTTATCGGATTTGCAGATGACTATATCAAGGTATTCAGAAAGAACAAGGAGGGTATGAGCGAGAAGGGCAAACTGATTGCCCAAGGACTGCTCGGACTTGCAATAGCGCTTGCAGTATGCTTCAGTGATGACATTGTAGTCAGAGAAAAAGTAAATGTTCAGGAAAGCATTACCGCTGAAGCAGTGGAAGAAGCTTCAGGTGACGAAGGAACAATCAGAGTAGTGGAAAACCACGACGTGATAAAAAGCACAAAGACCACGATTCCTTTTATAAAGGATCACGAGTTCGACTATAAGTGGCTCTCCCCTTTCAAAGGAACGTTCGGCTGGTATTGCAAATGGGCGATATATATGCTGATGATCATCATAGTAATCACCGCCTGCTCCAACGGAGTGAATCTCACAGACGGAATGGACGGCCTGGCCACAGGCTCATCTGCCATCGTAGGGGTAGTATTGGGCATATTTGCCTGGCTCTCAGGCAATATAGTCAACGCGGAATACCTCAACATTATGTATATCCCGGGAAGCGGTGAAATCGCGGTGTTTATGTCAGCATTCGTGGGAGCGCTCATCGGATTCCTGTGGTACAATTCATTCCCTGCACAGGTTTTTATGGGTGACACCGGAAGCCTTATGCTGGGAGGAATCATCGGAGTCTGTGCGGTATTGATCAGAAAGGAACTTCTGCTCCCGATCCTCTGCGGAATCTTCTTCGTGGAAAGCCTCTCGGTTCTGATGCAGAGATTCTATTTCAAATACACAAAGAAGAAATACGGTGAAGGCCGAAGAATATTCAGGATGGCACCTCTTCATCATCACTACCAGAAAGAAGGAGTACCAGCCCTTATCCAGTGGCCGAAGAAAGCTCTTCCGGAGGCGAAGATCGTCACAAGATTCTGGATTGTAGGAATGATCCTCGCCGTAATTACAATAGCATTATTGAAGATCAGATAAAGTACTTTATATATAATATATATGTCAAGATTAGTGGTTCTTGGTGGAGGCGAAAGCGGAGTAGGTTCTGCTGTCCTCGCAAAAGTTAAAGGTTATGATGTTTTCCTCTCTGATATGGGTCAGATACCTCAGAAGTACACCGCCGTACTCGACGAGTGGGAAATCCCATATGAGCAGGGCAGGCATTCAGAGGAGCTCATCCTCAATGCTGATGAAGTAGTCAAGAGTCCGGGCATTCCGCCTAAGGCTCCGATGGTGCAGAAAATCGTGGAAAACGGCATCGGAATCATCTCTGAAATAGAATTTGCAGGTCGCTATGACACTGCGAAGAAGGTCTGCATCACCGGAAGCAACGGCAAGACCACCACTACCTCCCTGATATACCATCTGCTCCAGCAGGCTGGACTGAATGTAGGACTTGGAGGCAATATCGGAAAAAGCTACGCATATCAGGTGGCGACAGAAAAACACGACATCTATGTCCTGGAACTCAGCAGCTTCCAGCTGGACAACGTATACGACTTCAAGGCTGACATCGCCATCATCACCAATATCACACCTGATCATCTGGACAGATATGACTACAAGATGGAGAACTATGTAAAGTCAAAATTCCGCATCACACGCAATATGTCCAGTGACGACTGTTTCATTTTCTGCTCTGACGACGACATCACCATCAGGCATCTGGACCAGATAGTGATGAAGGCCCAGAAGCTTCCTTTCTCTCAGAAAGAGGAGGTGGCACAGGGAGCATTCGTCAAGGAGGACAGGATGATTGTCCGCTACAAGGAGGAAGAATGCGATATGTACCTCCAGGAGCTGGCGCTCGGCGGAAAACACAATGTATATAACTCAATGGCAGCCGCTATTGCCGCAAAGGCTATGGACATTGACAATGAGGTCATACGCAATGGTCTAGCGACATTCCAGTCTGTCGAGCATAGATTGGAGAAAGTCCTGAGCATCAAGGATGTACTTTACATAAATGACTCCAAGGCAACAAACGTGGACGCAGCCTGGTATGCACTCGAGTGCCAGACACGTCCTGTAGTATGGATTGTCGGAGGCACTGACAAGGGCAACGATTACACCAGCCTTATACCTCTTGCTCAGGAGAAATGCAGGGCAATGATCTGTATGGGACTGGACAATGCAAAATTCCACGAGTCATTCGAGGGAATCGTTCCGGAAATTCACGACGTGACATCTGCAAAGGACGCCGTTCAGCTTGCCAGCGAACTGGCTCAGTCAGGAGACGTCGTACTGCTTTCACCTTGCTGCGCAAGCTTCGACCTCTTCAAGAATTACGAAGACAGAGGAAGACAGTTCAAGGAAGCTGTAAGGAATCTTTAGACCGGGAGGTGTAACAACATATGGAAGAAAGCAAAAAGAAGGAGGCCGGCAAATGGGGCCTCGGGAACATCATAGACAGTATTGAAGGAGACAAGGTCATCTGGATCGTTGCTCTCCTTCTCATCGTCATATCCGTATTGGCAATATTCTCTTCTACACCAATGCTCTCCGAGAAGAGCCGCATCGACATTATGAAGGACCAGGGAGTCCTGGCCCTTGGAGGTCTGTGCCTGATATTCTTTTTGTACAAGTGCATAACGAGAATCGGCATATACCGATTCTTTTCGCAGCTTGGCTTCATAATATCATTCATATTGCTGGCTATCCTTGATGCACACGGTAAGCTTGATATCGGCCCCATACGTGCAGAAGAAATCAACAAAGCCTGGAGAACTCTGAATGTATTCGGTCTGCAGCTTCACGTTTTCGAAGTAGTCAAAGTGGCGATGGTGATGTACCTGGCTTGGGCTCTGCACGGAATGAAGGAGGATAATGAGGCAATGGAAAAAGGAACGGAAAGCCCGACATTCCGTCTGGCAAACAGGCTGTCAAAGGTCAGGAATCTTGAATTTTTGAAAAAGCCTCTGGCCAAACGCCTGTTCTACATATATATACCGGCACTGCTGATAAGCGGTATGGTACTGGTTGGAAGTAATTCCAGCGGTTTCTTTATCGGAGCCATCCTCCTGGGCACTATGCTCATAGGCGGAATCCCTTTCAAAGAAATCCTTGCAGCCGGAGCAGCCCTGCTGATCCTTATCGGCGTCTGTTTCGGTATATACAAGGCTTCGGATGGGCAGATGATGAAGCGAATGGGAACACTGGAAGGTCGTATAGGTAACAAGATCACCACCGAAAGACTTGAAAGATACGAGAAAGGAACGACGGAATTTTACGAGGCTCTTGATTCGCTCAGACAGCCATATGGCGCCAAGGTAGCCATACACGAAGGTGGCCTCCTTGGTAAAAGAATCGGTAACAGTACACAGAAATATTATGTTACGCACATATATTCCGATTATATGTTCAGCTTCATCATCGAAGAATCAGGACTTATAGGAGGTATCTTCATAATACTGCTGTACCTTAGCCTGATAGCCCGATGTTCGACCATAACGAGCCTGTGCCGCAACGAATTCGCGAAGGTGGCGATAGGCGGACTGGCATTCCTCATAACCGGACAGGCATTCCTCCACATAGCAGTAAATGCCGGTATCATACCTTTGACAGGACAGACATTGCCATTGCTGAGCGACGGAGCGACTGCCTTCCTCGTCTTCTGTATGGCCTTCGGAATAATACTGTCCATCAGCAAGATGGTCAACACGAAGATGAAGCAGATGGAAGAAGCACAGCTCAGCAGCACAGACGAGATCCGGGAAAGAATCAACCAGCTGGAACAGATCGAAGACGAAACACATCTATAGAGAAATGGGAAATTACAGAAAGATAAAGGCAATAATCAGCGGAGGCGGCACAGGAGGTCATATCTTCCCGGCCCTTTCCATAGCGAACAAGCTCAAGGAGATGAATCCTGAAACCGAAATCCTTTTTGTCGGAGCAGAAGGAAGGATGGAAATGGAGCGTGTACCGGCAGCCGGATATGAAATCGTAGGACTGCCTGTAGCAGGACTCAAGAGAAGCCTGACATTGTCAAATCTCGCCCTGCCGTTCAAGGTGATCAAAAGCGTAAGAATGGCAAAGAAGCTGATCAGAGAATTCCGTCCTGACATTGCCATAGGAGTCGGAGGATATGCCAGCGCTCCCCTGCTCTGGGCAGCGTCACGTCTGGGCATACCGACCCTCATCCAGGAACAGAACGGATTCGCCGGACTTACCAACAAGATTCTAGGAAAGAAGGCAAAAGCCATATGCGTGGCATACGAGGGAATGGAAAGATTTTTCCCTGCCGACAGGATCATACTTACGGGAAATCCTATCAGGAAGGAGATTGTTCCTGCTACTGAACAGATGAAGCAGGAGGCTATGGGTTTCTACAATCTCGACCCTGCAAGAAAGCATATATTCATCGTGGGTGGAAGCCTTGGAAGCGGGACTCTGAACAATGCGATGAAGAAATGGATAAACGAGGGATGCCCCGGAGGAGAAGGATTGGAAATAATATGGCAGTGCGGAAAATACTACAAGCCATCTGTAGATGCCTTTATGAATGAAGCTCTGGAGAAAGGACTTGGAGGAGACTGCCTGAAATACATCCATCATTCAGACTTCATAAAGAGGATGGACCTGGCTTACGCAGCAGCCGACATTGTCATTTCAAGGTCTGGAGCAAGCTCGATTTCAGAGCTTTGCGCAGCGCATAAGGCATCAATTTTCGTCCCGTCTCCGAATGTGACGGAAGATCATCAGACACATAACGCGATGGCATTGGTGAGAAAGGATGCCGGAATGATCGTAAAGGACAGCGAGGCTGATGCGAAACTGATGCAGACTGCCTGCGCATTGATAGAAAACCCGGAAAAGATCGCTCTTATGGAAAGAAATATAGCGGCATTGGCCAAGACCGAGGCTGCCCGTGAGATCGTAGATGAAGCTTATAAGATAATAGGATAATGTACAGCAATATATATTTCATAGGAATCGGAGGCATCGGAATGAGTGCCATTGCCCGATATTATCATCAGAAGGGACTGAAGGTGACAGGATATGACAAGACACCTTCAGAGCTCACCCTTGCACTTGAAAACGAGGGTATAGAGGTACATTATGAAGACAATACTGACTATATCCCGAAGGATGTGGAAAAGACATTGGTAGTATATACTCCTGCCATTCCTAAGGATATGGGAGAGCTTGTGTATGTACAGGAAAAGGGATACAGAGTGATCAAGCGTTCACGTACTCTGGGAGAGATAGCTCAAGGTCAGCGATGTCTGGCCGTAGCCGGAACACACGGAAAGACGACCACCAGTACGCTTCTGGCCCACATTTTCCAGGACAGCGGCGAAGGATGCTCTGCATTCCTTGGAGGAATATCGAAGAACCATAACACGAACCTTCTTGTCAGCGAAAACAACACTATAGTGGCCGAAGCTGATGAATTCG
Organism: Bacteroidia bacterium; assembly: GCA_021153285.1. Classification (GTDB taxonomy): domain Bacteria; phylum Bacteroidota; class Bacteroidia; order Bacteroidales; family UBA932; genus Cryptobacteroides. Next base: position 44,507 of record JAGKTT010000006.1, on the reverse strand, counting down.
ACCGTTCGTTCCTCCAGCTTTTCCCGGAAACTGCTGTAATCACATCTATGGATGCCGACCATCTGGACATTTATTCGGACATCAGCAATATGCACGAGGCCTTCAAGGCATTTGCAGCACAGGTCAGCGGAACGGTAATAACAAAACTCGGACTTCCTATAACCAAGGAAGACACCAAGGCGGATATACTCAGATATTCATATGACAGCGCAGAAGCTGATTTCTATGCTGCCTCCATCAAAGTGGATGAGTGCGGATATTTCACTTTCGACCTTCATTGGCCGGGAGGAGTTATCCAGGAGTGCAAGGTGGGAATCCCCGGCTGGATCAATGTAGAGAATGCTGTGGCAGCATCTGCCATCGCCCTCACATACGGTCTGGAGCCGGAAAAGGTAAAGGCCGCTCTGGCTTCATTCCAGGGAGTCAAGAGAAGATTCGACATTCACCTCAACACTCCGGAATGCTCATACATTGACGATTACGCCCACCACCCTAAGGAAATTGCCGCTGCAGTAAGTTCAATGCGGGAAATGTTTCCGGGCAGAAAGCTCACAGCTATTTTCCAGCCTCATCTCTATACAAGGACAAGAGATTTTGCAGATGAATTTGCACAGGCACTCAGCCAGGTGGACAAACTTATCCTTCTGGATATTTATCCGGCCAGGGAAGAGCCTATACCGGGAGTCACATCGGAAATCATTTTCGAAAATGTGACAGCGCCTGAGAAGGTGATTATGAAGAAGGAAGAACTGATGGATTACCTGCAGAATGAGCCGGTAGATACACTGATCACATTCGGAGCAGGAAATATTGACAGATACATAAAGCCTATAACAGATATGCTATGTCAAAGATTGTAAGATATATAATCGTTTCCATCTGCGGGATCCTGCTTGCAGGAGGGCTTGTAGCGTCATTCCTTTGCGGAAAGGCATACAGGGAGCCTCTCAAGTGCACCGGACTGTCCGTCACTATCGCAGACAGTGCGGTCAACAGGTTTGTGACCAGAGCAGATGTGGAGAAATTCCTGAAGAAGGAATACGGAGATTATATAGGACAACATATCGACAGCATCGACCTTTGCAGGGTAGAGAAGATAATAGACTCCAGAAGCGCAGTATACAAGAGCGAGGCCTTCACTACCAGAGACGGTAAACTCAATGTAACCGTAACCCAGAGGACTCCTGCGGTAAGATTCCAGAAAAGTGACGGTGGATTTTATGCTGATGCCGAAGGCTATCTGTTCCCGTTGCAGAGCAGTTACGCCTCAAGAGTACAGATTATCGACGGTGAGATTCCATTGAAAGCCAACAGCGGCTACAAGGGAGCGGTGACCGATCCGAAGGAACAGGAGTGGCTGGACAAAGTGCTGGCAGTCGTGAACTATATGGAAAACAGCAAGGTATGGAAGGATAAGATTGTCCAGATAACAGTGTGCGACGGCGGCGAATTGAAGATGGTGCCAAGAAGAGGACAGGAAGTTTTCCTGTTCGGGCAGCCGGTGAATATCGAGGACAAGTTCCGCAGGATGGAAATGTATTACAGCAATATCATCCCTGCAAAGGGTCAGGTCGCTTATACTTCGGTAAGTGTAGAATACGACGGACAGATTGTGTGTAAATAAAAAAAACAATATATATGGAAGAGAAGAACATTGTTGCGATTGACCTTGGATCATCGAAGATTGCCTTGACGGTAGCGAATGTCAACGGCAATGATGTCCAGGTGACATATTACAAGGAGAGACCTTCGGCCGGAATAAGGTACAGCAGCGTATACAATATAATGCACGCGACAGAACCGCTTGCACGAATCATCAGCGAAGCGGAAGAAGCACTTGACATAAAGATAAGTCAGGTGGTCGTAGGTATGCCGAAATATCCGGTAAGACAGGAAACCAACAGCGTTGTGGTGAATGACAGAGGAGAAGATGCCGACATCACAGCTGATGACATATCTGAACTCAAAAGCTATGCAGAGGACTCCTATCCGCTCGAGGATCCTTCTAAGGAAGCGATCTACGGTGTGGTGGCACAATCCTTCTCGGACAGCGAGAATTTCCAGATCATCGAGGATGACATCATAGGAATGGTCAGCGATGTGCTGGAAGGCCATTTCAAGATATTCATCGGCAAGAAGAGCAATCTAAAGAAGGTGGATACCGTGATGACCAAGACCGGCATTTCGGCAAGAAAGAAATATTTCACGGCTGAAACCACTGCAAAAGCCGTCCTTACAGACGCTGAGATGGAAAACGGAGTAGCTCTGATCGACTTCGGAGGCGGAAGCACATCAGTGACCATCTACCACGGCAAGGTAATGCGCCATTACGCTTCGATTCCTTTCGGAGGCAAGAACATCACGGATGACATCAAGAGCGAATGCCAGATTTCGGAGAGACTGGCCGAAAACATCAAGCTCGCATACGGAGCGTGTATGCCTGAAAAACTTCAGAGTCTCAGCGAAAAGGTATTGCAGATAATGAGCAGCAACAATGAGCCTAGCAAGCAGATCACAGTGAAATATCTTTCGGAGATCATCACTGCCAGGATCGAGGAAATCATTATGGCTATCCTCTATGAAATAGAAGAAAGCGGCTTCGGTGATATGCTCAAGAGCGGACTTGTCATAACAGGAGGTGTGGCTGAGACAGCCAACCTCAGCAATTTCATATATGAGCTTTCCGGCTACAGAGTCAGGACAGGCTATCCGAAAGGACATTTCTCCACTTCCGGATGCAATGGCATCAAGGATCCGTCTGCCGCGACATCAGTCGGTCTGATACTGGCGGCCAAGGATGAGCTTGGCATCAATTGCGCCCAGGTGTGCAGAACTTCGGAAACCAGCGTAACGATTGAGACTGAAGAAGATACATATCTGAATACGGAATTCCCTGTCAATGAATATGTGATTCCGAATGAGGAAGAGGGAAAGGAAGATGAGAAGGATGAAAATGAACAGCCTGTAGTCAAGGAGGAACCGAAAAAATCCTGGATGGAAGGAATCAAGATATTCTGGAGAGGAGTGGGAGAAAAGCTGGATACAATCCGCAACGAACAAGTCTGAAACATAAAATCCCGATATGGATATGGACAATTTCAACACAGCAAACGATATAATGCCTAACACCTGGAAGCCTGCGAACTCGATCATCAAGGTTCTCGGAGTAGGTGGAGGTGGCTGCAACGCAGTCAATTATATGTACAACCAGCAGATCGAAGGATGTACCTTCATCGTCTGCAACACTGACGCACAAGTCCTCGAACAATGCGATGTTCCTATCAAGATCCAGCTCGGAGAAGACGGTCTGGGTGCAGGAACAAATCCTGTAGAAGGACGTAACGCAGCGCTTAACTCACAGGATATAATCGAAGAGAAGGTTCTGAGCGGCAATACGGAAATGCTTTTCATCACTGCAGGTATGGGCGGTGGAACAGGAACCGGTGCCGCTCCGGTCATTGCTTCAATGGCCAAGAAGAAAGGCATCCTGACAGTGGGAGTCGTGACGATTCCTTTCAAAAGTCAGGGACCGGAGACAATGACAAAGGCCATCGACGGAATCAGCGAACTGGAAAAGAACGTCGACAGCCTTCTGATCATCAACAACGAAAAACTTCTCGACGTTTACGGTGAACTCCTTCTTCAGAAGATGTTCCCTAAGGCTGACGAGGTCCTGGCTACTGCCGTCAGAGGCATTACAGAGATCATAAAGAAGAGAGGATATATGAATGTCGACTTCAAGGATGTACGCACAATGATGCAGAACAGCGGCTACGCTCTTATGGGATGCGGAAGCGGAACAGGCGAACATCGTATCGAGAATGCCGTAAAGAATGCTCTGGAGTCACCTCTGCTCAACGACTACGATCTCACTACAGCCCAGAATTTCATAATCAACATCACTGTGGGAAACAACGACCAGGGTCTGACTGCCACCCAATATTCCAAGGTGACAGAAATGATCAAGGCATACACAGGCAAGGCTAACAATTTCAAGACCGGACTTGTTTTCGACGATGATCCCGAATTCGGAGACAAGGTGAATATCACAGTCATCGTCACCGGCATCAAGATGCCAATAATACAGCCACAGATCGAGATCGGCAACCTGATTCACGTTGACAGCAATTTCGTCTATAAGAAACACGAGCAATCATCGGAAGAGGAGATCGAACTTCCGGAGGTGCGCAGTCAGAAGATAGGCTATAATAATACAGCAGTCAGAAAACGCATCTCATTCGAAGATGGCAGAAAACCGGCATTGCTTATAAATGAAGGTGACGACAAGAGTGAGCTTGAGAACATTCCGGCCATCAAGAGAGTTGCCGGAAGAAGCAAGGAATAGGAAATTTTTATTATTTTTGCGACCGATTAAAATTAAAGGATATGGAACGCAAGACAAGGGTTAGATTCGCCCCCTCTCCGACAGGACCTCTCCATATGGGTGGAGTAAGGACTGCACTTTACAATTATCTCTTCGCAAAACAGCACGGAGGAGACTTCATCATAAGGATTGAAGACACTGACTCTCAGAGATTTGTCCCTGGAGCAGAGAAATATATAATCGAAGCTTTGAACTGGTGCGGTATTGTACCGGACGAAGGAGTGGACGCCACAGGAAATGTAGTGGAGACCGCTTCAGAGCGCCATCCGCACGCTCCGTACAGACAGAGCCAGAGAAAGCCTATCTACCGCAAGTATGCAGAGGAACTCGTAGCAAACGGCTTTGCATACTATGCATTCGACACAGCTGAAGAGCTCGGTGCAAAGCGCGCCGAAATGGAAACTGCCGGCCAGACATTCATCTATAATCAGACTACACGTCTGGGACTACGCAATTCGCTCTCAATGCCAGAAGCTGAGTGGAAGGAGCTTCTCGAGACACGCACAGACTGGACCATCCGCTTCAAGATGCCTGAAAACAGAATCGTTAAGATGGATGACCTCATCCGTGGTCACGTGGAAGTCAACACCGACACTCTTGACGACAAAGTACTCTGGAAGAGAGCTGACGAACTCCCTACCTACCATCTGGCCAACATCGTGGACGACCACCTGATGGAGATCACAGAGGTTATCCGCGGTGAGGAATGGCTTCCGTCACTCCCGCTCCATTACCTCCTTTACGAGGCTTTCGGCTGGACAGAGACTCAGCCTCGCTTCGCCCATCTCTCACTTCTGCTGAAGCCTGACGGAAAGGGCAAGCTCAGCAAGCGCGACGGTGACCGTCTCGGCTTCCCTGTATTCCCGCTCAAATGGGTTAATGCTGAAGGTGAAGTTTCACGTGGATATCGTGAAGACGGATATTTCCCTGAAGCATTCGTGAATCTTCTCGCGATGCTCGGATGGAATCCTGGCAACGACCAGGAAATCTTCTCTCTTGAAGAACTCGTAGCGGCATTCTCTCTCGAAAGAGTCGTCAAGTCAGGAGCACGATTCAATGCAGACAAGGCTAAATGGTACAATAAGGAATACCTCCGTACCAAGAGCGTAGAAGAACTTGCCTCACTGTACATCCCTGTTCTTGAAGAGAAGGGACTCCAGATAGTGGATTGCCCAGCCTGTGCCATTACAGCAGGTTCTGCAATGACAGTTACAGGTGCTGATTTCGAGAACAAGATATTCTCACGTCAATATGTCGAAAGAATCGTGGCCCTTATCCAGGAAAGAGCTACGTTCGTGGCTGACTTCTGGGACATTGCATCATATCTTTTCATCGCACCGACATCATTCGTAGAAAAGGATGCGGCAAAATTCTGGAAGGAAGAGAACTACACTCTCGCACTTCAGGTTGCAGACTTCATCCTCGGCTTTGACGGCGAGTTCACCAAGGAGTCACTTGAAGGACCGCTCGAGGAATATATCCGTGGCAATGAATGGCCTATGGGTAAGGTGATGAACTGCCTCCGCCTCGCTCTCGTGGGAGCATCAAGCGGACTCGGAATCGCCGATATCGTAACTCTCATCGGAAAAGATGAGTTTGCAAAGAGAATCGAATTTATCAAGGCAACATTATAACATTATGAAAATAGGTATATGCAATGACCACGCAGGTGTGGACTATAAGTTCCGACTGGCTGAGTACCTTGAGACAAAAGGTCACGAAATAGTGAATTTCGGCACAGACACCACCGACAGTATGGACTATCCGGATGTAGCACATCCTCTTGCTTCGGCTGTGGAGAACAACGAAGTGGAACTTGGAATAGCTTTCTGCGGCACAGGAAACGGTATGGCAATGGCCCTGAACAAACATCAGGGAATCCGCGCCGGCCTCTGCTGGAGTCCGGAGATCGGCAAGCTCATCAAGCAGCACAACAATGCCAATGTTCTGGTAATGCCGGCAAGATTCATTCCTTTCGAAACTGTATTGGAAATCACTGATGCCTGGCTCGAAGAAACATTCGAGGGTGGTCGTCACCAGACCCGCATTGACAAGATACCTTGCAGATAAATGGAGATTAATGCGAAAATACTGACTCCGGAAGATGTCTTCCTTTCAAGGAATATAGACGACTATCCGGAAGGGATAATAATCCCGATAGACAAACCATACAGATGGACATCGGCGGACGTGATCAGAAAGATCAAGTTCGCCGCTATCCGTCATTTCGGCAAGAAGAACCTGAAGGTCGGCCACGCCGGCACCCTCGACCCTCTGGCCACAGGGGTTCTTCTGGTATGCATCGGCAAAGCTACCAAGCTGGCCGAATGGCTCCAGTCCCATCACAAGGAATATATTGCCGGGATAACTTTCGGTGCCACTACCCCGTCATACGACCTGGAGAAGGAGATCGACAGATTCTTCCCTTACGAGCATATCACGGAAGCATCTGTGGCTGAAGCACTTCCCGCATTCATCGGAGAGCAGGATCAGATCGCTCCATTGTTCTCGGCAAAGTCCGTGGACGGTGTACGCGCCTATGAACTTGCCCGAAAGCTTCATAAAGAGGGTGCTGCATTTGGAACTGTTGCTTCCGGTGACCCCCGCCTGTCTATCGACAGGCACCCCCTAGCCGGGGGTGGCACGTCACCTACAGCAACAGTTCCAAATGCCAGTGAAATAGATAAAGCAGCTGAAGAATTGATCAGAGTGTCCAGAATCAATATTACGGAACTGGAGCTGATGGAGTTTCACAAAGCGTCTGGCAATGCGGTTTTGAAAACCGTGCTCCCCCCCTGGCCGCAGGGGGAGGGGCCCACGACGAAGGAGTGGGAGGGGTTGTTTTCAAAACCTGCATTGTCAGAAAGCGACGTGAAAACTCCATCAGCATCGAGCAGGATCAATGTAACTGACAATTCCGCTCTGGGACTTCCTCGTGCTGTGGTAAGAATGGCTTGCAGCAAAGGAACCTATGTCAGAGCATTTGCCAGAGACTTAGGTGAAGCACTTGGCAGCGGAGCCCATCTGGACAGTCTCCAACGCAGCGGCAGCGGAATTTTCCGCGTAGAGAATGCACTGACAGTAGAACAGGCCATCGACGTATTACAGAAATAATAGTGACCACCGCAGGAACATATTCATACCGCAATATCTGGAAGGTAGCCTACCCTATCCTGATCAGCCTCGTGATGGAGCAGATGATCGGACTTACCGACACTGCATTCTTAGGACGAGTCGGAGAAGTGGAGCTGGGAGCATCTGCCATTGCCATCATATATTATATGGTCCTGTTTATGATCGGCTTCGGATTCAGCATCGGAGCACAGATCATCATCGGCAGAAGAAACGGAGAAGGTCGTTTCAAGGACACAGGAAAAGTATTCTGGACAGGATTGTACTTCGTGCTCGGACTTTCGGGAGCAATCATCCTGCTGTCGGAGATCTTCTCTCCCCGGATGATGAAATCTATGGTCTCATCCGCAGCCATTTACGACGCAGCATTAAGCTACGTCCGGTGGAGGCTGCCGGGTATGGTGTTCGCCTTCATTACAGCTATGTTCCGAGCATTCTATGTCGGCACGACACAGACCAAGACACTGACACTAAACTCAATAGTTATGGTCGCTTCAAACGTCCTGTTCAACTGGATCCTTATTTTCGGAAAATTCGGATGTCCGGCCCTGGGCATTACAGGAGCTGCCATCGGCTCAAGCCTCGCAGAACTGGTCTCATTGATATTCTTCATAGCATATACATACATCAGATGTGACAGGAGGAAATACGGTCTGGACAAGGCGGCGAGATTCGAAAAGGAAGAGTTGAAAGGAATGATGCCGGTCTGCACCTGGACAATGATCCAGCATACGATATCCATTTCCACCTGGTTCATATTCTTTCTCTATATCGAGCATCTAGGAGAAAGGGCGCTCGCCATCTCAAACATCACAAGAAGCGTATCCGGACTTCTATGGGTCGTGCTTCAGGCATTTTCTTCGACCTGCAGTACCCTCGTCAGCAACATCATAGGTGAAGGACACCAGGAGAAGGTGATGTCACTGGTAAAACGCATAATGAAACTGTCATACGGAATCATTTCCGTGATGATCATATTGTTCTGTATTTTCCCGGAAACCATCGCACGCATCTACACCGACATACCGGACCTTATCTACGCATCCGTGCCTTCATTGATTGTGATGTGCTCTTCATATTTCCTTGCAGTCGGAGGACAGGTATTCTTCCTTGCCGTATCCGGCACAGGCAGCACAAAGACAGCTTTCCGACTGGAGCTTATAGCCCTGACAGTCTATATGATCTACTGCTCCGTGATAATAGGATGGCTCAAACTTGACGTAGCCGTATGCTGGACTGCCGAGCACATCTATTCAGGAATGCTCCTGATCTGCAGCTGGTGGTATCTGCGCAGCGGCAGATGGAAGAACCGCAATATATAAAGAAGCACACCAATACCTCAGGCGCCACCTATACTAGGGAATACTTTTTCACAAAACGCGTAATGGTATGATCCAACGGATAGCGTGCCTTCGAAACAGCGGATTTCCGCGCCACATCCATCACGATCGCTCTATCAGCCTCGGAAAGTCCAACATCATCAATAAGCCTCATCAGATGATCCGTCAGTACGTGCTCAAGAAGGAGATGAAAGCCGTGGCCGTGGTCCTGATGACGAAGATGACACAGTTCGTGCAGAAGGACATAATCCTGAAGAAGACGAGGTAGACGGACGATATTGAGATTGAGATTTATATTGCCTTTGGATGAGCAGCTGCCCCAGTTGGTAGCATTGTGCTTGATTGTCACCCTGTTGTATGTAAATCCATATCGGGCCGCGAGGGCCGAAAGACGCGGAGGAAGTTCGGCCTTGGCCTGACGGCGCAATGACTCGATTTCGGCAGCGGAAGGAACGACTGTATTGCGGGCTTTTTCCTTCTGCCGTGCCATTGTGGCAAGGATCCATTCACGCTTCAGCAGGAAAAAGGCCTGGGCCGCAGCATACGGCATTATATATGGCAGGGTCACGCTAACTCCTTTGATGGGATGAACACGTATGCTGATGCCCCGGCTCCGCACACTTTTGCGAAACGTCAAGGGGCCGATCTGAGGGTCATTGATTATTTTTTCCGATGTCTTTGCCATATCGGAAGCGAAGATACAAATTATACGGAAAAATTTAACGCATCGAATTGTTTTATCGGAATTTATGCGTATCTTTGCGCCCGCTTTAACCCAGAGTTCGGGAACAAGCACGAAAACATTAATTAACAACCTCTAATTTTTTCTAAAAATGGCTGAATATTTAGCACCAGAGAAAAAACAGGAGCTTTTCGAGAAGTACGGAAAGTCCAATACTGACACAGGTTCTCCAGAGAGCCAGGTGGCATTATTCTCCTACCGTATCGCTCACCTTACCGAGCATCTTAAGAGCAACAAGCACGACTACGTGACTCGTCGTTCACTTCTTAAGCTTGTAGGTAAGCGTCGTCGTGTACTTGATTATCTCAAGGCAATTGACATTGAGAGATACAGAGCTATCGTTAAGGAGCTTGGTCTCCGTCGATAAGCTACATCATAGTAGGAACCGACGAGGGGGAGCACTCAAAACACGTTTTGGGTTTCCCCCTTTTTTCACGCAAAGACGCTTCCTGAGCGCTAACAAATCGACCTGCGGCGCTCGAGCGGGGCAGAACAATATATATACGTAACTGTATCTAGAAGCCAACGGGGCTTCGTATGGGCGGAAAATGATCAATTAAGAATAACTCCCATAGGGGGAGGCAGGTTGAAGAAAAAGAAAAATGAATATTGTAAAAAAGACAATCGAATTATCCGACGGAAGGGTAATCGAAATCGAGACCGGTAAGCTTGCAAAGCAGGCAGACGGTTCTGTAGTCGTAAAGATGGGCGGCACAATGCTCCTCGCGACAGTAACTTGCGCTAAGGATGCCAAGGAGGACGTGGACTTTATGCCACTTCAGGTAGACTACAAGGAGAAATATGCTTCTGCGGGTCGTTTCCCGGGAGGTTTTATGAAGCGTGAAGGAAAGGCTTCAGACTATGAGATCCTGATTGCACGTCTTGTTGACCGTGCCCTCAGACCACTTTTCCCAGAGGATTTCCACGCAGAAGTTTTCGTGAATGTAAACCTTATCTCAGCTGAGAAGGACATCCAGCCTGATGCACTCGCTGGTCTCGCCGCATCTTCAGCTCTCGCTGTCAGCGACATTCCTTTCGAGGGTCCTATCTCAGAGGTACGTGTGGCACGTATCGGAGGCGAACTCAGAATCAACCCTAACTTCAGCGAGATGGCTGATGCCGACATCGACATTATGGTTGCCGCTACATACGACAACATTATGATGGTCGAGGGTGAGATGAAGGAGGTAAGCGAGCACGATATGCTCGAGGCCATCAAGTTCGCTCACGAGGAGATCAAGAAGCACTGTAAGGTGCAGATGGAACTTATGGAGGCTGTAGGCAAGACCCAGAAGAGAGCATACTGCCACGAGGAGAACGACGAGGAGCTTCGTCAGGCTATCCAGGAGTTCTGCTACGACAGATGTTACGCTATCGCGAAGTCAGGTTCTGCAAAGCACGAGCGTTCTGACGCATTCGAGGCCCTCAAGGAGGAGTTCTACGCAACACTTCCGGAAGAGGAGCAGGAAGAGAAGAGAATGATGATCGAGAGATACTATCACGCTGTCGAGAAGGCTGCGATGAGAAATATGATCCTCGACGAGGGTGTACGTCTCGACGGACGCGATACCACTACAGTACGTCCTATCTGGTGCGAGACCGACTACCTCCCTTGCGCTCACGGTTCAGCTATCTTCACACGCGGGGAGACTCAGTCACTCTCGACTGTAACCCTCGGAACAAAGCTCGATATGAAGGAGCGCGACGAGGTTCTCATCCAGGACACAGACCAGTTCGTACTTCACTATAACTTCCCTCCTTTCTCTACAGGTGAGGCTCGTCCACAGCGTGGCATAGGCCGTCGTGAGATCGGACACGGAAACCTTGCATACAGAGCTCTTAAGCCGATGATCCCGATGGCTCCGGAGAACCCATACGCAGTTCGCGTGGTTTCAGATATCCTCGAGTCTAACGGTTCTTCATCAATGGCTACAGTGTGCGCAGGCTGCCTCGCCCTTATGGACGCAGGTGTGAAGATCAAGAAGCCTGTAGCAGGTGTGGCAATGGGTCTTATCACAGACAAGGACAACCCTAACGAGCGTTACGCTATCCTTACCGACATCCTCGGTGACGAGGACCACCTCGGAGATATGGACTTCAAGGTGACAGGTACAAAGGACGGTATCACAGCCACTCAGATGGACATCAAGGTAGACGGACTTTCATACGACGTCCTCGAGAAGGCTCTCGAGCAGGCACGTCAGGGTCGTCTCCACATTATGGGCGAAATGATGAAGACCATCAGCGAGCCACGTGCCGAGTACAAGGAGTTCGTTCCACGTATGGTACAGATCCGCGTTGCAGGTGAATTCATCGGAGCTATCATCGGAAAGGGTGGAGAGACTATCCAGCGCATCCAGCGTGAGACCGGCACTACCATCACTATCACTGAGGAGCAGGTAGACGGCGTATCACAGGGTGTTGTAGACATCTTCGGTCTTGACAAGGAGTCAATGGACAAGGCTCTTAACTGGATCAACGGTATCACAGCAGTTCCTGAAGTGGGTACAGTATATCACGGTAAGATCGTTTCAATCCTCGAGTTCGGTGCATTCGTAGAGATTCTCCCTGGTAAGGAAGGCCTCCTCCACGTATCAGAGATCGCTTGGGAGAAGACTGAAAAGGTAGAGGATGTCCTCAAGGTAGGTGACGAGGTGGATGTAAAGCTCCTCGAGATCGACGAGAAGACCGGCAAGATGAGACTTTCACGCAAGGCTCTCCTCGAGAAGCCAGAGGGTTATGTAGAACCAGAGCGCAAGCCACGCGGAGACAGAGGTCCACGTCGTGATGACCGCAACGGTGCTCCACGCCGCGATGACCGTAGAGGCGACCGTGGTCCACGCCGCGATGACAGAGGTCCAAGAGGTCCACGTCGTGAGCGTCCGGCAGAGGCTCCAGAGCAGAACAACGAACCAGAGATGTTCTAATACATCTTCCATAAATAAACATCCGGCAGACTGATCGACCAGTCTGCCGGTTTTTTTTGAATATTGGCAGAAAACATCTAACTTTAAAGATTGTTTGAAAATTCATAAAACTTATAACCTCATATATGGAAAGAATCATAGAGTGCGTGCCTAATTTCAGCGAAGGCCGCAATATGGAAGTAATCAATGCCATTGTCGCATCAATTGAGAAATCCGGTGGAGTAAAAGTATTGGACGTTGATCCGGGTGAAGCTACCAACCGCACAGTCGTGACTTTTGTAGGCAGCCCTGAAGCTGTCGTGGAAGCCGCCTTCCAGGGAGTCAAGAAGGCCGGCGAACTCATCGATATGCGCCAGCATCACGGTGCTCATCCACGTTCAGGAGCAACAGACGTTCTTCCTCTGATTCCGATTTCAGGAGTCACTCTCGAGGAATGTGCCCAGATGGCAAGAAAACTTGCAGAGCGCATCTACACAGAACTCGAAATTCCTTGTTACTGCTATGAAGCTGCCGCACAGAAGCCGGAAAGAAAGAATCTTGCTGTATGCCGCGCAGGGGAATACGAGGCTCTTCCTGAAAAGATGGGCGACCCTTCACGCTGTCCGGACTTCGGCCCCGGACAATATACAGAGCGTGCTGCCCAGGCCGGTGCCACCAACGTCGGAGCCCGCGATTTCCTCATTGCAGTCAATTACAATCTCAACACAACATCGACCCGTCGTGCCAATGCGATCGCATTCGACGTACGAGAGAAAGGCCGTCCGAAGAGAGAAGGCAACCCTATCACAGGAAAGATTGTCAAAGACGAGAACGGCAAGACCGTAATGATTCCGGGCACATTGAAAGGATGTAAGGCAATCGGCTGGTTCATAGACGAATACGGCATTGCTCAGGTGTCAATGAACATCACAGATATCAACACTACCCCACTCCACATAGCATTCGACGAAGTGTGCCGTGCAGCACAGGCTCGCGGTCTTCGCGTCACAGGTACTGAAATCGTAGGTCTCGTACCTAAGCGCACCTTGATCGAAGCCGGCCGCTACTTCCTCGAAAAGCAGCAGCGTTCGACCGGTATCTCTGAAGAAGAGATTATGAAGATTGCAGTAAAGTCAATGGGCCTCGATGACCTCAAGCCTTTCGAACCAAAGGAGAAGGTAATCGAATACCTTATCGAAGATCCTGCTGAAGCAGCCGCTAAAGAAAGACTCATACGTATGACCTGCAAGGGATTCGCTCACGAAACAGCATCGGAATCACCAGCGCCAGGAGGCGGATCTATTTCAGCATATATGGGAGCTCTCGGTGCAGCACTCGGTACAATGGTAGCCAATCTATCATCTCACAAGGCAGGCTGGGATGCCCGCTGGAAGGAATTTTCTGACTGGGCAGACAAGGGTCAGGCACTTATGACAAGGCTTCTTGCCCTCGTTGACGAAGACACAGCAGCCTTCGACAAGATTATGGCAGCCATCGGTATGCCTAAGGGATCAGAAGAAGAGAAAAAGGCTCGCGCTGAAGCAATGGAAGCCGCAACCCTTTATGCTACTGAGGTTCCTTTAAAGACAATGAAGGCCGCATTGGAGGTATTCCCTATTGTACGTGCAATGGCAGCTGAGGGCAATCCAGCGTCCGTATCTGATGCCGGAGTTGGTGCATTGGCAGCACGCTCTGCCGTACTCGGCGCACAGCTTAACGTCCGCATCAACGCAGCTGGCCTTAATGACCGCGAAGCAGCAGACCGTCTTTGCGCAGAAGCAGCTGAAATCGCGGCAAAGGCAATCGAAGAAGAAGCTCAGGTGCTCGAGATCGTAAACAGCAAGATACAGTAAACCAATAACTTACGCCAAAAGACAATGCACAATACATTCCACGAAGATATATTGGCTGGTATTCCGGCAGTCCTCCCGCAGCCAAAGCCATATGACACGACAGTGAACCACGCCCCGAAGCGCAAGGAGATTCTCAGTCCAGAGGAAAAAGTCCTGGCGATAAAGAACGCCCTCAGATACTTCCCTGCAGAGAACCACGAAGAACTGGCAGCAGAGTTTGCACAGGAGCTGAAGGACTACGGCCGTATATATATGTACCGCCTGCGTCCGGACTATGAAATGTATGCACGTCCGATCGACGAATACCCTGCCAGATCAAAGCAGGCTGCTGCAATTATGGCAATGATCCAGAACAATCTGGACTACCGCGTGGCCCAGCATCCTCACGAGCTCATCACATACGGAGGAAACGGAGCTGTATTCCAGAACTGGGCTCAATATCGCCTGGTGATGCAGTATCTGGCTACAATGACAGACGAGCAGACCCTCGTAATGTATTCAGGACACCCACTCGGACTCTTCCCAAGCCAAAAGGACGCACCTCGCGTAATCGTGACCAACGGAATGGTGATTCCGAACTATTCTAAGCCTGACCATTGGGAAAAATTCAATGCTATCGGAGTATCACAGTACGGTCAGATGACAGCAGGATCGTATATGTACATCGGTCCTCAGGGCATAGTGCACGGAACTACCATCACAGTGATGAACGCAGCACGCAAGCAGCTCAAAGCCAGAGATATAGAGGGCACAGAGGAGAATATGAAGGGAATGCTCTTCATCACTGCAGGACTCGGCGGAATGTCAGGCGCTCAGCCTAAGGCCGGAGTAATCTCCGGAGTAGTGAGCGTATGCGCAGAGGTCAATCCGCACGCTGCCCATAAGAGACACAGCCAGGGCTGGGTAGATGAAATCCACGAGGACCTCGACGAGCTCATCCCACGCATCCGCAAGGCAGTTGCCGACAAGGAAGTGGTGTCAATCGCATACGTGGGTAATGTAGTGGATCTCTGGGAAAGACTCGCGGACGAGGATATCAATGTAGATCTCGGATCAGACCAGACATCCCTCCATAATCCTTGGGCAGGAGGATACTACCCTGTCGGATACAGCTATGAGGAATCGAACCGTATGATGGCAGAAGAGCCTGAAAGATTCAAGGAGTGCGTCCGTGAATCCCTTCGCAGACACGCTGCTGCAGTGAACAGACTTGCTGACAAGGGAATGTACTTCTTCGACTACGGCAATGCATTCCTTCTGGAGGCTTCACGAGCAGGAGCTGATGTACTTCGTGAGGACGGCAAGTTCCGCTATCCATCTTATGTTCAGGACATTATGGGACCTCTTTTCTTCGACTACGGCTTCGGACCTTTCCGCTGGGTATGTATGTCTGAGAATCCTGAAGATCTCGCAAAGTCAGATGCTATCGCAGCCAAGGTGCTTAGAAAGATTATGACAGAAGCACCGGAGGAAATCCAGGGCCAGATGATGGACAATATCCGTTGGATAGAAGAAGCTGGAAAGAACAATCTCGTCGTAGGTTCACAGGCCCGCATCCTCTATGCCGACTGCGAAGGCCGTACAAAGATTGCACTTGCATTCAATGAGGCTATCCGCAATGGCGAAATCACAGCTCCGATCGTCCTCGGCCGAGACCATCACGACGTATCCGGAACAGACTCACCATTCCGCGAAACATCCAATATCTATGACGGTTCGCAGTTCTGCGCCGATATGGCAGTCCACAATGTAATCGGTGACGGATTCCGCGGCGCTACCTGGGTATCGATCCACAATGGAGGCGGTGTAGGCTGGGGAGAAGTTATGAACGGAGGATTCGGAATGGTAATCGACGGAAGCGAAGACTCAGACCGTCACATCAGAGAGATGCTCCTCTGGGATGTGAATAACGGTATCGCACGCCGCAGCTGGGCACGCAACGAGGGCGCAATGAATGCCATCAAGCGTGAAATGGAGCGAACTCCAGGCTTGAAGGTCACTCTGCCGAACCTCGCAGATGAAGATATGATCAGAAAGCTGTTCTAACGCTTTAGAGAACGGGAGCCGCTATAGATGACCCTTAGGCTCAGACCGGCGCTGTTACGGTAGACTTTTCCGAAGTCGCCATAAGCTCCGACCGCAAAAGCCACCGGCATATTTGTCACTTGTTCTGAGAGTTCCACCTCCAGAGCAAGTGACAATTGTTTAGGGTGGGATGCGAAGAAGCCCTGTCCTTTGTCGAAATAACGTCCCCAATTGGAGCTGTATGTCGCCTTGAAAGTATATGGCAGCCTCCAGGCTACTCCCTTGATACCGATATGATGGGCACGAACCCTGTTGGACACGATTCCACGTGTGATTCCATCCTCTCCCGGAGCAGCAGGAATCAGCAAAGGAAGAGAAATAGTGCGGCCATAATATGTCCAACCTGACTTGTATTCGCTGTTATTGAAATAATCATCTATTCCTCCTGGCACCATCCTGCCATAGAAATGGTGGTTCGGATCCTGCCAATAAACATTCTTACCGTAATCTTTAGTCATTTCCTCCTCTGTGGCAGGACGGTCGTGTATAGGGCCGCTCTGCCAAGTCGTGCTGACAAATTCATACAACACATCCGTAACGAACTTCTGTCTGTCTTTCAAGGAGAACTTCAAAGTATAGACTCCATCAGGCATCGGCTCAGTCTTTATGATTACCCATCCATCCTCAAAAGGCATATCATACTGAAAAGTAAGGTCAAAGGAAGAAGAACGCCAGGTCAGCCGGACATATTCACGGCCAAAATGATTTCCCAAAGCATTGAGCTGATCGGAAAGAGTAGCATCTGTCCCTCCGCTCTTTCCAAAAAGCACCCTGACATAATCCTCAAATGATGCAGGACGGCTGCCCGCTGTCGGTGATACACCTCCCCATTGTGCCCAATGGTCGAGTCCCGCCTCGAAATCCACCTTTCGTCCCAGAGCAATCTTGAATGCAAAGGATTTGTTATGTATCATTGTCCCATCTATGTAGCGCGGATCTATCATCTGATAATGAGCGAAATTTCCCCTTATACCGAACCAATGCCCCTTCTCGAAGTAAATCCAGTCCGACCAGGCATTTACCCCCGGAATGTTACGAGTATTCCCGGTAAAGACCATATTGCCTCCTGTCAATGACAGATCTCCCAGTTCGCGTCTGCGAGGCTTCATTCCCACATCCAGGTGCAGCATACGCCATCCGGCAGAAACATATAGTCTGTCGACAATACCTTTCACTCCCCCGGTATTCCAAGCACTTCCTGTCATTGCCTGCCCAGCCAGATTGGCCCCGGTCTCGAAGAATATGCCATTCTCGGCCTTATACTTAAGATCGGCACCTGCCGTAAGGACAGCTGAAGAAGTATAAGGCAATATGCCGTCATTCCCGGTTCTTTGCCAGAAAGGCAGGTACTCAGCTGTACTTCCGTTCAGATATGCATTGCCCTCCCAATGAAGTGTCCATCCGGACTGACCATAGGCTGAAACCGAAATAAGGATCATCACACAGAATGACAAGATATAAAGGCTATAATTATTTCTTTTCATACCGGCAAAGATAACCATATATTTCATATATTTGTAT
Organism: Bacteroidia bacterium; assembly: GCA_021153285.1. Taxonomy (GTDB): domain Bacteria; phylum Bacteroidota; class Bacteroidia; order Bacteroidales; family UBA932; genus Cryptobacteroides. Next base: position 26,544 of record JAGKTT010000006.1, on the reverse strand, counting down.
GATTGAATAATACCCAAAAGAATATGGACCATATAATTTCACACAAGACTCTATCTATCGAAAAGGTCAAATCCATCATTTCTGAAGGCGCTCATCTGAGCCTCGGACAAGAAGCTGAGGAAGCCATCGTGAAATGCCGTAAATTTCTGGACACTAAGATGGAAGACATCGGAAGACCTGTTTACGGAGTGACCACAGGATTCGGTTCTCTCTGCAACATAACCATTCCGGCAGAGGATCTTTCACAGCTTCAGCATAATCTGGTAATGTCGCACGCTTGCGGAACCGGTGAAACCGTACGCCCGGAGATTGTGAAACTTATGCTCCTGCTCAAGATCCAGTCACTTTCATACGGATATTCCGGAGTGCAGCTCATCACTGTGCAGCGCCTCATCGATATGTTCAATAATGACATCCTTCCTGTAGTATACCAGCAGGGCTCATTAGGAGCATCCGGTGACCTGGCGCCTTTGGCTCATCTTTGCCTTCCGCTCATCGGTATGGGAGAGGTCAATTACAAGGGCGAAGTACGTCAGAGCGCTGATGTATGGGCTGAATTAGGCTGGGAGCCAATCAGGCTCAAATCGAAGGAAGGCCTTGCCCTGCTCAACGGAACTCAGTTTATGAGCGCACACGCTGTCTGGTCTCTTATTCAGGCAGAAAGGCTTTCTGACTGGGCAGATAAGATCGGCGCAATGTCTCTGGAGGCATACGACGGAAGAATCGAGCCATTCTACCCTCAGGTTCACGAGGTGCGAGCTCACAAAGGACAGATCGAGACTGCTGCCCGTTTCAGAGAACTCCTTGAAGGCAGTGAAATCATCAAGCAGAAGAAAGTGCACGTTCAGGACCCATATTCATTCCGCTGCATCCCTCAGGTACACGGAGCGTCAAAGGATACAATCAGATACGTGAAATCTGTAATCGAAATTGAGATCAACAGCGCCACCGATAATCCTACCGTATTCCCTGATGAAGATCTGATCATCTCAGCAGGAAACTTCCACGGTCAGCCTATAGCTATTCCAATGGATATGCTTACTCTGGCTCTTTCAGAGCTTTCAAATATCTCTGAGCGCCGTATCTACAAGCTGATCTCAGGTCAGAGAGGTCTTCCAAACTTCCTTGTGGCCAAGCCGGGACTTAACAGCGGATTTATGATTCCTCAGTATACGGCGGCATCGATCGTAAGCCAGAGCAAGGGTCTTTGTATGCCTGCTTCAGCTGATTCGATCCCTTCTTCACAGGGTCAGGAGGATCACGTGAGTATGGGTGCCAATGCTGCTACCAAGCTTGTGCGCGTGGTGGAGAATACAGAGAGAGTTCTTGCCATCGAGCTTTTCAATGCAGCTCAGGCTTTGGAGTTCCGTCGTCCGCTTCGTTCTTCCTGGAGCATCGAGAAGATCTTCGCGAAGTATAGAAAGGTGGTTCCTTTCATTGACGACGACCGCTATATGCATCCTCTTATCGAGAAGTCTGTAGAATTTATCAGATAGTATCAATTGGAAACATTGTATTCCAGTGCCCCCCTCCCACTCCTGCGGAGCGGGCCCCTCCCCCTACGCGGGGGTGCGAAGATGTCACTTCCATACAAATGTTTCCAATTGCTATATAATAAATTATAATATGAAAACAATCATTTATAATATAGGTACTTTGGCGGGAATTCTGCCTCAGGGGGTGCTGAAGCTGGAAGGAGCGCAGATGAATGAGGTCAATTGCATCGGGAATGCATACCTAGTAATCGAGGACGGTATCATTTCAGACTTCGGACCTATGGAGAACTGTCCTTACATACCGGCTGACGAACCGACCAACTATGGTCCAGAAGAGTATGCCGAATATCATTATGAAAAACAAACAAGATGTCATTCTGAAGAGCATACTAACTGTCATTCTGGCGAGCCCGCCACAAATTGTCATTCTGAAGAGCATACTTACTGTCATTCTGAGGAGCCCGCCACAAATTGTCATTCTGAGGAGCCCGTAGGGCGACGTGAGAATCTTATCAACGCCAAAGGCGGCTTCGTCCTCCCCACATTCTGCGACTCCCACACCCACATCGTCTACGCAGGATGTCGTGACGGAGAATTCCGTGACAAGATAGCCGGACTGAGCTACGAAGAAATCGCCGCACGCGGAGGCGGTATCCTTAATTCGGCCGATCTGCTTCACAACACTTCAGAAGATGAACTATACAGACAGTCAATGGAGCGCGTGAATGAGATAATGGCAATGGGTACCGGAGCTGTAGAAATCAAGAGCGGATATGGTCTGACAGTCGAAGACGAGCTGAAGATGCTTCGCGTCATAAGACGAATAAAGGAGACTACACCTCTGACCGTCAAGGCGAACTTTCTCGGAGCGCACGCAGTAGGACGTGCATACCGCGGGCGTCAGAGCGAATACGTAGATCTCGTATGCAACGAAATGCTGCCAAAAGTAGCAGAAGAAGGCCTTGCTGACTATGTGGATGTATTCTGCGATACAGGATTCTTCACCGTGGAAGAAACCGCAAGAATCCTCGAAAAAGCAGCCGAATACGGTATCCGCCCAAAGATCCACGCAAATGAGCTGGAAGTTTGCGGCGGAGTGCAGGTCGGAGTGAAATACAACGCCCTGTCAGTCGATCACCTTGAAAAGACCACTGAAGCTGAAATAGAGGCTCTGAGAGGCAGCTGCACAATGCCAACAATGCTCCCTGGCTGCTCCTTCTTCCTCGGCATACCTTACGGAAATGCGAAAGGATACATAGAAGCCGGCCTTCCTGTGGCCCTCGCTTCAGATTACAATCCCGGCTCAAGCCCAAGTGGAAATATGCGCTTCGTGATGGCACTCGGCTGTATCCGTATGCGTCTTACACCGGAACAATCATTCAACGCCTGCACGATAAATTCCGCATACGCAATGGGCGTAAGCAACTCCCTTGGTTCAATAACCATCGGCAAGAAAGCCAATCTGATAATAACTAAGCCACTTCCATCCCTGGCATTCATACCATACAGTCACCAGACCCCGATAATCGAGAAAGTAATAATTTCATAAAGGTAAAACCAATCGAAAGCAGGCTTCCTGAAAATTCATCAGGAAGCCTGCTTTTTGTTTTTGTATGCAGATAAAAAAAGAGGTCGGCGCTTGCCGACCTCTCAATATTAAATCTATAAGAAATTACTTCTTGATAGTGATTCTGAATGACTCTCTGTGCTCACCCTTGCAGATTCTGCTTGACATTACAGCTGTGAACTCAGCGTAGTAATTCTTAACTACAGAGTCGTCACCATAAATTGTGAGAACACCATTCTCATACTTGAACTTGTTAGAGCCTACATAAACCTTGTCACCAGAGTTGTCGAAGTAGTAAACTCCCTGTGGATCAAGGATAAGCTTAAGATCAACACCATAAGTATCCTTAGCGTACTTAACTGTTGCTTCGAAGTCATTACCATCAGCAATTGTAAGGATGTTAGTCTTCTCAGGCTCCTCTGTGCTTGTGATAACTACGTGATCGTAAACATTTACGAATGTGTCCTCACGGTGGAGACGAGTTACATCGAAGTCAGCAACTGTAAGAGTAAGAGGATCCTCAGCAACGATTCTGAGAGTACGAGACTCGAGAGCGAGACCATTTACGAGGAGAGTAGCCTTAACATTAACCTCAAGACCAGTATAGTTCTTCCAATCAAGAGCAACACCAGGTGCAAGGTAGTGGTAAGTCGAAGCACCCTTAGGCTCAACAGTTGTTGAGTTCTGTGCAAGAGATACTACATCACCCTCTGGTGAAAGAACCTCGAAGTTAACAGTGTAAGCGTGACCCTCAAGGCTCTCAGCAGCTACGTTGAAATACTTAGCCACGTCAGACTTGATGATTGAGTAAACACCATTCTCGATAGCAGCCTCAGCGAATGCGTAAGGGTTAGTATTCTGATCCTTAACATAGTCCTCAGAGTAGATAAGACCTACCTCAGGAAGAACTACATCAGCGTTAACTGTGAAGTTGAATGGAACACCGAACCAAGCCTCAGCAGAGAATGTGATAACGTTAGTTGTATCAACGAGGATCTCGTATCTGCCATTATTGTGCTCAGCGATAGAAAGTCTAGCCTCAGCAAGCTCGTTGAGAGTAGAAGCACGACCTACCTTACCATTAACCTTAGCACACTTAGGATCAACGTTCTGAGCCTTGAAGTTCTCGAACTCAGCAGCCCAAGCAGCCTTGTCTGCTGCAGCATCAGCGTATCCGAGGTACTTCTCGATTTCAGCATATGAAGCACCGAGGAGGTCAACATCAGCTCTGAAGAATGATTCCTTACCGTTAAGGAGAAGATCAACATCGATTGCTGGTACATTGATTACATCTGGCTTACCAACGAGGTTAACTACGATAGTTGTAGTGTAATCTACGTTAAGCTCATCGTTAGTAGTTACGAATACTACCTTGTATGAGTTATTCCAAGAATACTTCTCAGCTGCAAGCTGGTAAATAGCCTCAGTCTCAGTGAGCTTCTTGTTAGAAATGATCTTCTTAGACTCTACCCAAGCCTCGTCAACCATTACATAGTTCTTAGTCTCCTTCTTAACCTGGCTGAGTGCAGACCAGAGGTTAGTAACAGCACCACCTTCTGTAGTGAACTCCTTAACCTCGAATGGAAGAGCCTTACCATACTGAACTCCATTGTTGATGAGTGACTCCTGGAGAGCAACAGTCCACTCAACATTGACCTCAGCGTTGATAGCGATCTGTGCGTTAGCAAGCTCAAACTCATAAGTGAGAGACTCAGTAACATCACCGCAAGTGAACTGGTAGTTAACGATACCCTTTGTACCTACGTTGTCGAAAGTTGTACCCTCCTGAACCTTGTAGTTATAGCTGTACTTAGGAGTCTCGGTGATATCGAAGAGTTTAGTATCCTTAGGATCATCCATCTTATCCTCGTTGATCTCATAAGAACGCATCTGATTGAAACCAGCACCGTCAGTGATGTTGATCTTCATATCTACTGTTACATCGTAACCGAGCTCCTCAGTCATATACTCTACAGTGTAGAATGAAACTGGATCAGTAGCGTTAGCGATGTCAACAAAACCTACAACTGGCTTAACTGCAGTCTTAACTGTCTTGTAGTCGTTGCATACCATAAGGTAGTTGATGATCTCCTTCTCAGCAGCCATTCTCATAGTATTCTCCTCACCTGGAACGAAGAGAGCCATATCGAATTCAACTGGATGAGCAGAAGCTACGAGGTTAGTGAACTCTGTAGTGCGAGTGTTAGTCTCATCATCAAATACGAGAGCTGCGCTGTAGCATCCCTCCTTTGCGTTTTCATAGAACTTGTTCTCGAAGTTCTTTGCAACTACTGATACGATGATGTACTCACCCTCAGCAACAACGTCAACGATCTCGAGGTCAGCCTCAGCCTCAGCACGAGTCTCAACACCCTTAACTACGAAGTCGAGAACCTCTGGCTTCTCAGCGATAGAAGCAGCAACCTTAACAGCGTCCTCAGCCTTTACGAGATACTTGATTTCTGTTGCCTTAGCAAGAACTGTAGGGGGGTATGCAGTCGAACCTCTCTCTACAGCAACAGTTGCCCAGTCGAGAGTTGCCTTGTGGTCTGAATACTCAGGAACATAAACAAGGCTCTGTACGCGAAGGTCAAGAGCGTTGTACTTCTCGTTGAGGTCCTGGATAAGGTTGTCGTAAGAGTTGAGGATAGACATAATAGAGTTTGCACCCTCACCATACACTGATGCATAGAATTCGTCGAGATCAGCCTGGAGAGCCTCGATAAGCTCTGTGTTAGACTGGATTTCAGAAGCGTTGCTACCGATAAGAGCGAAGAGACCGTTGTTCTCGTCATAGATAGCGGCCCAAACCTCCTCGATCTCTGCCTGAGCGGCAGCAAGCTCAGTTGCAAGGCTGTCGATATTCTCTGTGATCTCGATGTGGAGAGCCTCAGCTGCAGTCTTGAAGATGTTGAGCTCATCAATCTTCTTGTTGATAGCCTCGTCAGCAGAAAGGAGAGCAGAGATCTTCTCATCAAGCTCTTTCTTGTTGTTGGTGATAAGGTCCATAGCGGCCTTTACATCCTTGTTAAGCTGCTCGATAGCTGCATTGAACTCAGTCTTGTCAACCTTTCCTGCAAGAGCTGTCTCGATCTCAGCTACCTTAGCCTCGAATACAGTCTGAAGAGCCTGAAGCTGCTCCTTAGTGTAAGCGATAGCGTTTGCCTCTGCCTGAGCGGCTGCAGCCTTAGCGGCCTGTGCCTCAGCAAGAGCTTCATCACCGGTCTCCTGAGCGGCTACAGCGGCAGCCATAGCGTCGTCAGCAGCCTTCTGTGCAGCAACAAGACGAGTGTCAAGCTTCGCGATCTCAGCCTTGAGCGACTCGATTGCAGCTGCATTCGCTGTAGTCTGTGCCTTTACGTCCTCGATCTCGCCGACAACGTCATTACAAGCCACAAACGTGCTTACTGAAAATGCCACAGCGGCCATCAGCAAAAATGCACTGAAAAATTTTTTCATAATGAACTTTGTTTTTTAATTGTGAATAAATATTGTGTGTATTATATTACTCAAGTGTACACATAACGACACGGTTCTTAGCATTCTCTGCGAATGGCTGTACGGTGTCACCCTTGTATGCAGTCATAATTCTTGACTCTTCTACTCCGAGCTTCACGAGACGGTCCTTAACGACCTTGGCACGAGCAGCTGAAAGTTTCTCATTACCCTTAGGTGTACCTGTCTCCTTATCTGCGTAACCAACGAGTGACACATTGAAATCAGGATTAGCCTTCATCCAGTCAGCAAGCTTAACGAGCTTTTCATCCTCAGCCTTGCGGATGTAAGTAGAACCGATTGTAAAGAATACATTGTCTGAATTCTCAGCAGCCTTAGCAGCACGCTCTGCGGCAGCCTTCTCAGCAGCGAGTCTCTCAGCCTCAGCCTTCTCTCTTGCAGCCTTCTCAGCAGCAGCCTTCTCAGCGGCAGCCTTCTCAGCAGCGAGTCTCTCAGCCTCAGCTTTCGCAGCAGCGGCAGCAGCGGCAGCAGCAGCTTCCTCAGCAGCTACCTTCTCAGCATATGCCTTAGAAGGACGAGTGTTCTTTCCGAAACGGAATGAAAGGCCGGCAAGTACATTGAACTGCCAGTCTACGTTCTCAGCCTTCTTTGAATTGAACTTATCTGAAAGAATGTTTGCGTTACCCTCAATACCAAGGCTCACACACTCACCGAGACGGAAATCAACACCGAGACCGGCACGTCCAACCGGAGCAAAGAGCTTGCTGTCCCAGTAGTACTCGAGCTGATCCTTATAAGGGGCAGCCTGAGCATTATTAAATCCGTAGCCAGCGGCAACTCCAGCAAGAAGATATGGGCTAACCACTCTCTTGTGATTAAATCCACCGAATACTCCGGCGAGGTCGAGAATATAATCCGCATTCAGCTGTGCAAACTGATACGCATATCCCTTGTATCCCTCTGGAAGGAGAGCTGCGCCCTTACCCTGCCATCCACCGAGGCCAAAACGCACACCCATAGCGTGGTGGAAACGGTAAGTTGCAGAAAGCTGTGCAGCTGGTGAAAGAAGTGTCGAGAACTCACTCTCACCGCGTGTGTGTGCTACACCACCCTGAACATTAAGGCTCCAGTGCGGGCGGAACTCGAGAGTCTCGTCTGTCTTGCTCTGCTGAGCAGAAGCAACGCCGCCCAAAAGAAGCAGCGATGCAGCAATCATCGTCAGTCGTTTCATCATTACTTTAATTATAGTTAGTTGTTTATAGTTCAATGAGTTCAGTGCCTAACAATTCGCTTGCCATATCTCAAATACGGACAAGGAATCGTCTGGACACAACACTATTAATGCACAAAGGTAATCATTTTTTTAAAATTGACAATAAGATTTCGCAAAATCAAGCACTTGTATTGTGCTTTTTTCCAAGCGCCATTTTAAAGCGGAGACGGACATCCGACAAATGAGAGGAGGCCGAAAATCCACAATGCAGCAATTACCACTCCCAGACAAGTTATAGTTATTACTATCTTCTTCCAGGTCGCCATATCCTTCTGGTACGGATCCTTAATCTTCAGCTTCGGAAACCTGGCGATATCAGTAAGAGTCTCGCCAAAAGGGATGCTGATCTTCGAGGCAGCATTGACCGCCCATCCATTGGCATTAAGGAGAGGGGCAATGTTGCGTCGGCGAAGCTTGAGCCAAGCCATAACCATAGCCGGTCCCGAAATACATAGCATAATTCCTACAAATAGCAGGATGTACTGATACCACAGGAATCCTTTCAGACTCTCCATCAGTCCCGAAAGTGCTGCGCCGATCATTCCCATTGCGACACCTATGGCTGCAAATATACCGGCAAACTTGGCAATATCGAAAGGAGGGGCGACAGCAGGCTTACCATCTTGAGGTGTTGCAGGGATTACAGATGGAGCGGCATTGATCTTTGCATTTGCGTCAGCCATCATCTTTGCATCCTTGTCAGCAGCGTTCTTGCTTATAAGATTCTCGATGGTCTTGGACATCCTGCGATAAGGTGACCAGAAAGCCTGCGATATGCTGATCGGATTTTCTATTACTTTAGTAATGACTGCATCCCACTCGGCTCCGGCATTATCGTAATAGACAGCATTCTTACCTACGATAAGGTCTCCGACATCTCCTACTGTGACCGCCGCCACGATATTGAGCTTTTCTGCTGAAACCCTTGAGGTACAGTCGCAATAGATAAGAAACATTCCGCTTGTAACTGCGGATGCATTATGCTTAGCCATATCCGCGACTCTCATACACAGACGGCACTCCCTCTGATCTATGATAAGTCTTCCTGACTGGAAGATCGCCGCCACGGACTTGTCTTTATTATAAAAGTCATTGAGGGTGACAAAATTTCTGAGCAATCTGTAGAAATCGCGATAGACATAAAGGAATTTATCGACCAAATCAATGTTGGCAGCCTCTTCAGAAAGTGCTGAATCCTGAGCGACAAGATCAAGCAAAGCCGCCTTCTTGTCCTGGGCAAGAAGTTTCTTTACCGTATCTAGACCCAAGCCTTCTACTGCCGCACCTGCCTTAGAAGATTTCCAAGCAGTATAGGCAGCAAACCGGTCACCGATGGCATTCCAGTCTGCTTCTGTCAGGGTGTCACCTTCTATGGCTGCCGATCTGACGAGTGCGAATCTTTCAGCCCAAGCAGGATTGAGTGGCTTGGTCAGATCGATTTCTGCCTTGCAGGTAACACGTGCAATAGGGTAAGAGGCTATATCGTCAGCCTTTACCGCAAGATTATCTGCACTGATGGCTTCAATACGCGAAGTCTGGACATCCAGAGCTGAGGTACTGTCAGGAGAGAATGCTGCGAGTCTTGAACGCATAAAGAAATCTCTGACCTTAGCATCCAAAGCATTGTATGCTTCTATGACAGCATCCGTCTTATCCCCGAACGGAGACTCCGGAGCAGCTGCCACCCAAGCGGCATAGTCGGCAAGAACAGCATAGAATGAATTTATGATGTCAGCATTGATACCTTGAGCTCCACTTCTATCCGCAACACCTCCGAAAGAAGCGACCGCTGATGAAATCGCAGCCTTCACATCAGGATCATCAGCTGATGCTTCAGTGATTACTCCGTCACCATTGAAACGGGTCTTGGCGAAAATCGCAGCACTGTCTGATGTGTCTGCAATCGAAATGGTGTTGCCATCTTTAGAAAGATTGACAAGTATCTGCCTGGCCGAATGATAGAGTTTCCTGCCTGCATCAGTATCGGCAAACATTTCTATATCAATGGAATCCTTACCTTCGAGTATAAGGTCCGGATTCTTCAGTGCGTCACATATCCAACGAGCGGTGGCAAGGACATCACTGATGCGGATCTTTCCATCAGCATCGGCGTCGATATATGCCAGGCTCTTTTCATCTATCTCCAACCCTTTGACAGGGCAGGAAAGGACAGTCCACATCTTCGGGTCAAGTTCTCCAAGGTGCCTGATATCCTCTCCCTTGCAGATTCTTACACGCGAGGTTCCACCGATGTTGTCGAACTCCCACTTGTACACGTTTTCTTTCTTTATAAATGCCATATCTTTTGAATTCTAGAACCATCAAAGATAATCATTTTTCTGAACTTGGGAAGAATTTTAAGTCTATCTCCGTTTTGGAATCCACAGGATCATTGTCTTATGTTCATAAGCTTCATACGGCACACCATAACAGGCCATAACGAGTGCCGGGCATCTCAATACAGCCAAAAGACGCTTGTACGTCCAGAATGAAAAGTCTCTCATAGGTCACCTGTGGTTAATTTCCGATATAAAGATGCGGATTTCCGGAAATATGTTGCAGGCGATGTAATTGTTTTGACATTTTTTTTAAATTTGCAGAACTATGACTACAGAAAACCACATATACACATCCCCTGAAACAACCGTAATCGCTCTGGAATCAGAACAGTGGCTGCTGTCAGGCAGCAGGATAGGAGAAAATGAAGAACTGTTGGAGGATCCTCGAGATTATACGGATTTTTTTGAATGAACAAACGGACCGGTATGAAATATCTCAAGGTTCTGGCACTAAGTGCCGCTATACTCATCGCGTCTTGTTCACCAGCGGAACACAAGGAACAATACTGCAGCCAGTCGGTTTCACCCATCTTTGCGGAGATTGGGGAAGAAACCAGAACAGCCATAGGAGACAAAGGAAGTAACGGCTATAAAGTCGTCTGGAGCAAAGGAGACAGGATCATTGTTTCCACAGGCATTTCGAGCAAGAATCAGATGACATACACGACCTCTGACGACGGAACTGCCTCGGCAGCCTTCTATCCGGAAAACAGCGATATGACCTTGGACTTTTCCGGAGGAGCTATCGCAGGCTATCCTGTAGAGAATATGTATCTCGGAGCTCCCGATGCCGACAAGGAAGTGTATTTCACCATTCCTACGACACAATACTACAGTCCGGATTCGTTCGATACGGATGCAATGCCTATGATCAGCGAGATCACAAATGAGCCTACAATACAGTTCCACAATGCTGCGGGAGTCATCAGACTGATGCTTTCGACGGATTTATCAGACATCAAGATATCATCAATAAGTATCACGACCTCAGGAACAATCAGTGGCGAATGCGGCTACATACCCTCAAGCAGGAAGATATTTTTCGACGACTCTATGCTGAGCAGTAATGAAGTAACCCTGGAATGTCCGGACGGAGTACAAATTTCAGAAGATCCTATCGCATTCCACATAGTGGTCCCGCAGCAGAAATATGAAAATATGAGCATCAAGGTTACCACAACAGAGGGACTGCAAAAGACATTTTCTATGAAAGACGGGAAAAAGATTGAGATAGGACGCTCCAGCATATCATCCATCCCGTTAAAGCTTACGTCTCTGTCGGAAGAAGGAAAACCTCAGATTTCAGCAAAGATCATAAGCACAACATTCTCCAACATAAGACTGGAGGTAAAAATGGAAAATGTCACCTCATATTATTGTGGATTGCAGACCAAGCTATCATTCTATAACGACACAGAATCCGGACATCTGCTATCAAGCATCCCATATATGGCGGCCTATACGGCACCACTGTCATATACGGGATATATATCTTCTTTCCAGCCTGAGATGAGGGATATACTTATAGAGCCCGGACAAAGCTACGTAATCTGGTTCATACCATATAATAGCAGTGGAAACTATACCGAGGATGACATTGTCTACGTCGAAACTATGACTCAATCATATAGACCTGGTGGAAATGTAAAGGTACATTATACGGATCTTGAAATAGACAAGACAAGCATTTCAATGCGCCTGAATGCATCCGGCGCGAGCCACATTTATGCCCAACTGATGTCAGAAGCCGATTATATGAGATTCAGATCCGAATCGGATATAGTAAAAATGCTTCTGGAACCAGGCGGGAAAAGCACAGTCTTGGACAGCAATTCTGACATCTTCGTCAGAAAATTCCTTAAGCCGGGATCTGTAATGGTATTGGCAGCTATGGCCATCGACAGGATAGGCCAATATGGTCCACTCACTGTGGAATACTTTGTAACTGAACACATCCCATACAATTCCATAAGAATATCGATCGATAAAGACATCGACAAACTACGAGAGTCTTCTGCAATCAGCTGGAGTACAGCAAACGGAACAGCTACAGAATACAGGTACATATTCAAAGAAACTGACAGTTATCTATGGGAAAACAGTTTGGAAGGATCTGTACTGACTGCACAGGAAAAAATGTATATTGATCCCGATCTATACTATATCAGCCATACCTCAGCTCAAGAAGCAGTATTAAATGGCCTGGTATCCGGTCAAGAATATGTAATCGTAGTGGTCGCTGCAGATTCATCAGGTAACATTTCTGTCGCTGACAGTTGGAAATTCATTTATTAAAAAGGAATTATAATCTGTGTGATTTGCAAAATAACCGGGATTTTCGTTGAGTGTCTTTAGGGTCAGTCGCAAAAGTATATGCACCAGTAGGCCCAAGAACACGTCGCTATGTAGCTTAATTTGAGCCGCTTTGAAACCTTGGAACACAGATAAACACAATATAGAGAGTGAGGAGAGGGTCAATGTGTTCGAAGGTTTCAGTAAACCCTAGCTTTAAGACTTTGAGAATTACCTGTATCAACCGCCCGAGCCTGAAATAGCCCAAACTCACCCGAGCGGTCATTGAAAAATGCTGTTTCCAAACGTATGACATTCATCAGCTCAATGCATACATACTCACGCTGCATCTGCAGACACATATTCTTGCGAATGCCCACCTAAAAGCGTCATCTAACCCGTTGAGCGGAAAATCATCATCTGGCTGCGCTCCAGTCGCTCAACGGGTATGGAATCAGCACCAATGAGCGACGGGAGGCCATTGCAAGCCAGTTTTTCCGCTCAACGGGTTGGTGCATTTTGGGTGCAACTTTTTGGGCATAGAAAAAGCCTACAAGATTGAAACTCAATTACTTGTAGGCTTTCTTTTGCGGAGAGTGAGGGATTCGAACCCCCGGACCCGTTAAGATCAACGGTTTTCAAGACCGCCGCATTCGACCACTCTGCCAACTCTCCAATATTTCAGTTCCCTTTCGTAAGGGATTGCAAAGGTACGAATAATTTCGAAACTTGCAAATTTTTTCGATACTTTTTTTAAAAAAAGATTCTCACGTCGCTTCGCTCCTCAGAATGACAAGAGAGGGCTCCTCAGAATGACAAGAAAAAGGGTGTTATTGTTGTGATGCCCCTTGTTCTTCCTTGGAGAAATATTTGTATTGGAAGAGCAAGAGATAGATTGCGCCACAGGTGACACAGCTGTCAGCGAAGTTGAAGACGGCGCCGAAAAAAGTGCGAGGGTAATCCATCCAAGGGAGCTGATAATCAAACAGCGGGAAATAGAACATATCCACGACCATTCCGAACATAAAGGCGAACGGAGCGCCTGGAGTAATGGTTTCCGGCCATATAAGACCGTAGAAGAAACAATCGACGATATTGCCCAAAGCTCCGGCAGTGATCATTGTCAGGCCCACCAGAACTCCGGTGGGAGTGTCCTGTTTCTTCGCAAGACGTCCTATCCACCTGAAAAGGACGACAAACAGGATGATACGGAAAACCGAGAGAAGGATCTTGCCCCAGAGTCCTCCAAAGGCCATTCCGAAGGCCATTCCTTTATTAAGAACAAAATGGAGCTTGAACCAGTCGCCTATAACATCAATAGTCTCGCCCAATCCCATATTCGTCTTGACCAGAATCTTGATGATCTGGTCAAGTACGACTAGGACTGCACCGAGAATGAAAAGCTTTGCGCCTTTTGATATTCTCATAGATTATTTGTTCTTGTTCATCATTTCCTTAGCCTCTACGGTAAGGGTAGCGTGAGGAACAAGGCGGAGTCTTTCCTTAGGGATAAGCTTGCCTGTCATACGGCATACACCGTAAGTCTTGTTCTCTATTCTGATCAGAGCACCTTCAAGGTTCTGGATGAACTTGTACTGGCGCTGAGCAAGGGCACCGGCCTCTTCCTTTGAAAGAGTCATTGCTCCTTCTTCCATTACCTTGAATGTAGGAGATGTATCCTCGATATCATTGCTGGAATCGTGAGTAACTACATCACGGAGGGTCTTATATTCTGCCTTAGCCTTTTCAAGCATTTCAAGGATAATGGCCTTGAACTCCTGGAGTTCCTCGTCACTGTAACGAACTTTCACCTCTGGGGTGTTCTTGATTTCTTCTGCCATAGTGCTATTATTTTTTAGTTACTTTTATTCTTATTGTTCCTTCGTTCCATTCCACTTCCGGTGCATCATCTGCGTCAGTAAGCGAGGCAGCCTTCACTGAAAGTGCAAGTGTCTGAGCTGCGATATATTCCGCAAAATTGGCAAGAGACGCTGAAATTTCAGTTCCATCTTCGCCGTCAGCATAAATCACGACATCCACCTTATCTGTAACGTCGAATCCGCTGCTCTTGCGAAGATTCTGGATACGGTTGATCAGCTCACGGGCGACACCTTCCTGCTTCAGTTCCTCAGTGATGGTGATATCGAGGGCAATTGTCATTGCCCCCTCTGTTGCCACGAGCCAGCCCGGCATATCCTCCGACGAAATCTCGTAATCGCCCTTGTTGAGGGTTACGTCTCCTGAAGGGAGGTTCAAAACATATCCCGTGCCAGAGGTTTCTGATGACTGGATTGCATTGATCACATCCTGTCCGAGTGTACCGAATGCCGCTGCAATTTCCTTCATCTGCTTTCCGTAGATCTTGCCGAGAGTCTTGAAGTTAGGCTTGATCTTCTTGGTGATAAGACCTGCAGTGTCAGAGATAAACTCTGCTTCCTTTACATTCACCTCATTAAGTATCAATGTCTTGACGAGTTCAAGCTGCTCTTTTACGTGAGCGTCGATAACTGGAATGATAATCTTCGAGAGAGGCTTGCGCACATTGATTTCAGCCTTGCGACGAAGCGCAAGGACCATTGATGTAGCCCTCTGCGCGAGTGCCATACGCTCCTCCAGATCCTTATCCACGACAGCCTCGTCATATTCCGGCATTGCCACATAATGAACTGAGTCTGCGCCTTCTACGAGGTCAGTGTAGAGACGGTCCATAAAGAATGGAGCGATCGGAGCAGCAAGCTTAGATACAGCCACGAGTACCTGATAGAGTGTCTGGTATGCAGAAAGCTTGTCTGTGTCCATTGTACCACCCCAGAAACGTTTTCTTCCGAGACGTACGTACCAGTTGCTGACGTGGTCACACACAAAGTCCTGGATGAGACGACCTGCTGAAGTGATGTCATAGTCCTCATATGCAGCTACAACATCCTTTACAAGTGAATTAAGAAGCGAGATTACCCAACGGTCGATCTCAGGGCGCTCATTCATAGGCACAGCCTCTGACTTAGGGTCGAAGCCGTCGATATTGGCGTAAAGCGCGAAGAATGAATAAGTATTGTAAAGTGTTCCGAAGAATTTACGGCGGACCTCATCTACACCGTTCACATCGAAGCGAAGGTTATCCCAAGGCTGAGCATTGGTAAGCATATACCATCTGAGAGCATCGGCGCCATAAGTATCAAGAGCCCAGAACGGGTCAATCGCATTGCCAAGACGCTTACTCATCTTGTTACCGTCCTTGTCGAGAACGAGTCCATTGGAGATTACTCTCTTGAATGCGCACTTATTGCTTACCATTGTATTGATAGCGTGAAGCGTGTAGAACCATCCGCGGGTCTGGTCCACTCCCTCTGCGATGAAATCGGCTGTGATGCCGAATCTGTCAGAATCGATATTGCGGAGACCTTCCTGAGCATATGGCATTGCGCCTGAGTCGAACCACACGTCGATAAGGTCGAGTTCACGGACCATCTTCTTTCCGCTGTCGGAAACAAGGAAGATATTGTCCACATACGGACGATGGATGTCGATCTTGTCGTAATTGTCCTTCGACATATCGGTCGGATCGAAGCCCTTGGCTGCAAATGGATTCTCTGTCATAAATCCAGCAGCAACAGCCTTGTCGATCTCTGCATAGAGCTCAGCGATAGAGCCGATGCACTTGGCTTCCTTTCCGTCCTCTGTCTGCCAGATAGGGAGAGGAGTACCCCAGTAGCGGCTTCTCGAAAGGTTCCAGTCCTGGATATTCTCAAGCCATTTTCCAAAACGGCCTGTTCCTGTCGATTCCGGCTTCCACATAATCTGCTCGTTGAGTTCCATCATTCTCTCACGTACGGCTGTGGTCTTGATGAACCAGGAATTGAGAGGATAATAGAGCACAGGCTTGTCTGTACGCCAGCAGTGCGGATAATTATGTGTATGCTTTTCGATACGGAATGCCTTGTTCTGCTGCTTGAGCATAACGCAGATATCCACATCAAGTGTAGGAGCATCAGCATCGAGTGTAGCGTCGTATGCATTCTTCACGAAACGGCCAGCCCACTCGGCATAGTCCGCAGACATATTGGCAGCTGCGTATTCCGGGTCGAGATCCTCGATGCAGAAGAAGCGTCCGCGGAGGTCCACCTGGGCCTGAAGATCGCCGTTGCGGTCGAGTACCTGAAGGCCGGGAACACCTGCCAGACGTGCCACCTTAGCGTCGTCAGCACCGAAGGTCGGTGCAATATGTACGATACCTGTACCGTCTTCTGTGGTCACATAGTCGCCTGGAATCACTCTGAATGCGCCTTCGCCAGGATTGAACCAAGGAATGAGCTGCTCATAGCTGATTCCTACGAGATCTGTACCCTTGAGGGTTCCGTCGAGTACCTTGAACGGAACGAGCTTGTCACCCGGCTTGTAGTCTTCGAATGCTATGTCGGCAGCCTTTGCATTGAAGTGAGCTCCGACAAGAGCCTGAGCCACGACATAAAGTGCAGGCTGTCCGGTATATGGATTGAACGACAGTACCCTTACATAGTCAATGTTAGGGCCTACGCAAAGAGCTGTATTTGAAGGAAGGGTCCAAGGTGTGGTAGTCCAGGCAAGGATATATGCCGGAACTCCCTCATTGAAAAGGAATTCAGACTTCTCGTCACGTACGACCGCGAACTGTGCTACCGCAGTCGTGTCCTTGACGTCACGGTAGCAGCCAGGCTGGTTCAGTTCGTGAGTACTGAGACCGGTACCGGCTGCAGGAGAATACGGCTGGATAGACTTGCCCTTGTAGAGAAGTCCCTTGTCATAAATCTTCTTGAGGAGATGCCAGAGTGTCTCGATGTAACGGTTATCATAGGTGATGTACGGATCGTTCATATCCACCCAGTAACCGACACGCTCGGTCATATTGACCCACTCCGCTGTATATTTCATAACCTCCTTGCGGCAGGCGTCATTGTACTCCTCTACTGATATCTTCGTTCCGATATCTTCCTTGGTGATGCCGAGCATCTTCTCGACACCAAGTTCTACAGGAAGTCCGTGTGTATCCCATCCGGCACGACGGTTCACCTTATATCCGCTCTGGGTCTTGTAACGGCAGATGGCATCCTTGATCGAACGGGCCATAACGTGGTGAATACCCGGCATACCGTTAGCCGAAGGCGGTCCTTCAAAGAAAATGAATTCAGGTGCACCTTCTCTCAATTCAAGCGATTTCTCGAACGCGTGATTCTTTCTCCATCTGTCCAGAACCTCATTACCTGTCGCAACAAGGTCAAGACCTTTATACTCGTGAAATTTCATAAATAAAATTTATTATCTATTTTTGCACTTGGGTTCCATCCCCAATTTTTCAAACTGCAAATATAGACATTTTAAAGCAATTATGAACATAGTGGATATCATTCTTTTGATCTGTTTTATCCCGGCTGTGGTACAGGGCTTCCGCAAGGGGTTCATATCACAGGTAATTGCCATAATTTCCATCATTGCCGGCGTCTGGCTTTCATTCAGATTCACATCGGACGCAAGCGTATGGCTGGCACAATATATCCAGGTATCGGAGCAGATGCTGAAAGTGATCTCCTTCGCTATCATATTCGCTGCTGTCATCGTGGTACTGGCACTTCTGGGCAGACTTCTGGAGGGTGCTGTAAAGCTGGTGATGCTTGAATGGATCAACAGGCTGCTGGGAGTGGCGTTTTCATTGCTTAAGGCAGGACTGATAGTGGGATTGGCCATTATGTTATTCTGTTCCCTGAACAATACTTTCGGAATGGTCAGTGAGGAAGTGCTCGAAGAATCCGTGCTTTTTCCACCTCTCAAGAATCTGGCTTATACAGTTTTCCCATATCTGAAGGAACTTCTTTTCTGGAATAAATAAAGACATCTTATGGAAAGAATCATACTAATAGAAACATCTACGGCACTTTGCTCCGCTGCTCTTGCAGAAGACGGAGTCATTACATCATATAGAGAGAGTGCAGCCCCGAAGGCCCACGCTTCACTCACAGCAGTATTCATTCAAGAGATGCTTGCAGAAAGAAGACTGACGCTGGCTGAATGCGACGCGGTATGCGTAAGTATGGGACCCGGGTCTTATACCGGACTGCGCGTAGGAGTGTCGACTGCCAAGGGACTGTGCTTCGGCAGCGGAAAGCCATTGATGGCAGTGGGAACCTTGGACACTCTTGTGGCTCAGGCAGAGACCAACGGCTATAAATATATCATCCCGATGATCGATGCGCGTAGAATGGAAGTCTATACTGCCGTATTTACCCCTGACGGGCAGCAGATTACAGAAACAGCTCCGGCTATCATAGATGAGAACAGCTTTACCAGGCAGCTCGAAGAGGGAGCTGTATTGTTCATAGGAGACGGAGCCGGTAAATGTGCCGATGTAATCAGGCATCCGAATGCTCATTTCTGTCAATGTCACCCTAAGGCTTCCGCGATGCTCTCACCTGCCCTGAAGGCATATAAAGAAAAACGATTCGAAGACGTTGCGTACTTCGAACCGTTCTATCTTAAAGAATTCGTTGCTACCGTGAGCAAGAAAAAATTATTTTAAAAGCTGGTCAAGAAGGTTTCTGAGTGACTTCTCATCCACTACCTTGCCATCCACAAGGGCTCCATCAGCAATAATGAAAGTAGCAGGAAGAAGCGGGATATTGTATGATGTCACATATGGTGATGCTGCTCCCAGTCTGTCACAGACATTGATCCAAGGCAGATTCTGCTTCTTTACGACCTGCGCCCAGGAAGCCTTATCCACTGTAAGTGCAACCTGATAAATCTCGAATCCTTTCTTGTGATAATCTGCGTAGAGAGACTCGAGGACGTCAAGATTGAACATTTTCTGATCAGCATCAGCCGGATTCCAGAAATAGATCATAATCACTTTAGAGTCCACTTCGCTGAGTCTGACCATCTCCGCATTGATGTCCGGAAGAGCTATATCAGGGAAGCCGATAGTGGCAGCAGTCCTGAACTTGGCTTCAAGTTCCATATAGCCATACCTTCTCTCCGCCTCCTTTCTAAGTGCTCTTACATACTTTGACTGAGGGTATGAAAGCGCAAGAGAGTCAGCCATATTCACGAAATGGATAGCATCAGTACTCTGGCCGAAAACCGGAAGATCTATGCCGAAATTCTGATAGAGTACAGGAACAACTGTGAGCGAGCGGCTGTTCTCCAGAATATATTTCACACACTGTCTGTAATAATTGACATATTCCTTTCCTAAAGACTGCGTCAGGGCAGAAGCCTGGGATTCTTCTGCATTCTCCATCTGAATAGCGATATCCTGAAGCCTTTTCTGAGCAGCGGAATATTCCTGTTCGACAAGGGCAAGCTTTGATGACTCCTCAGAACCTGTCACGGTATAATTTCCAAGAGTATCGGCAGAGACTGTAACCTTATCGCCAGCTTCAAGCAGAAGGGATACAACTCTTTTGTCATTGTAATAGACATAGACAAACTCAGGCTGTCCTTCTTCCACATTCACCTTGTATGTGAACCTTCCTGAAGCATCAGTCTTAAGAGTATCCAACACCTCATACTGATTTATATTCAGAAGCTTCATCACCACTTCTGAAGACGGAGCTGAATCGAGAGTCACTTCGATCTTCGCTACCGGAGTACAGGCAGCAGCAATAAGAGCTGCAGCCGTACATTTCATTATTTTACTGAATCTTGACATATTCATTGTAGATTGAAGAAGCAATCGCAGCGAATTCATCCTGCGAGAGCTCCAGTTTAGCTTTTCTGAAATCCATATCAGCCTCCACATTCAGAGGTACAAGATGTATATGAGTGTGTGGCACTTCCATTCCGAGGACCGCAACACCTACTCTCTTGCAAGGGATTGCGGCTTTGATAGCCTGAGCTACCTTCTTTGCAAATGCGCAGAGACCGGCATATGCACTATCATCGAGATTGAAGATATAATCATCCTCTGTATGCTTAGGAATGACCAGGGTGTGTCCCTTGGCCATTGGGGCTATGTCGAGGAATGCATAGTAGTCCTCGTTTTCCGCGACTTTATATGACGGAATTTCGCCCTTGGCTATTCTGGTAAAAATTGTTGCCATTGTTTTTTTGTTATTAGATTGCCACGTCGCTGCGCTCCTCGCAATGACAGGAAGGGAAGCTCCTCGCAATGGGAGGAAGGTCTTCGCGATGGAAGGGAACTCTTCGCAATGGGAGGAAGGTCTTCGCGATGGGAGGAAGGTCTTCGCGATGGGAGGGATTAGAGTGTGATGTCGAGGATCTCGAACTTAATGATTCCGGCAGGAACCTTGGCTTCCACCACATCACCCACTGAGTGACCCATAAGTGCCTGACCGATAGGGGTCTTTGCAGCAAGTTTTCCCGACATAAAGTCTGCCTCATTCTCACTTACAAGAGTAAAAGTCATCACCTGATTGGTATTCAGATTCTTTACCTTTACCTTGTTAAGCATCTGTACCTTGTCTGTTCCGATCTGAGACTCGTCGATAACACGAGCATTGGCCACAAGATTCTGGAGCTTTGAAATATTGAGTTCCAACAGTCCCTGAGCCTCTCTAGCCGCCTCATACTCGGCATTTTCAGAAAGGTCGCCCTTATCTCTCGCTTCTGCGATTGCGGCCGATATGACAGGACGCTGCGCAATCGCCTCAGCCAGTTCCTTCTTTAGTTTATCCAGACCCTCCTGGGTCATATATTGAAGTGCCATAATAATTTGTATGTTTTAAATTTCTAAAATTTCGGTTTCATTATCTCGGAATAAATCACGAGTTTCTTTGGATCGATCTTCTCTCCTTTCTTCGGCCGTTCTTCTTCCAAGAGCATAGGTTTCCTGGTGAATGCCGGCTCGGCTTCGGCTGGTGACTGAGATACCGGTAGCGGAACAGGGGCAGCATCCTGTGGCAGGATTTCTTCCTTCTCCAGATCGTCATCACCGCCTAAAACTTCCTTTCCGAAGTATTTCCAGTCGTGCATAGGGCTGTCTTCCCCATCGAGGGCTTGGGCAAATTCACGTATCTTGCGTGCTTTGTCCTGATCACCAGACTGCTCTAATCTCTTGCCTATCAGTTTGAATATGACAGGCAGAAGGATAAACAATAGACCGATTATCGTTTCCATATTACTTTGTATTTAGATTCTCACGTCGCTACGCTCCTCAGAATGACAGTGATCTGCTATCTCATCTGTTCTGAATAACAGTCTGATTCGCTATGAATGTCAGAATCGTGATGACAATTCAAGGATTGTCAGACAGGCATCCCTGTCCTTACCCAGCTGTATCTTCAGCTCATCCAAGGAGTCAAAACGGCGTTCCTCCCTTATCCTTTCAACGAAGGAAAGTTCAATATCAAGTCCGTATATATCTTCTTCGAATCCGAAGATATTGGTCTCAATCGTACGGCTGTTGCCATTTGAGACCGTAGGCCGACATCCGATGTTACACATACCATAAAGGTTTCTATCCAGAGTCTTCACCTTTACGAAATAAACTCCGTTTCCCGGTATGAGCTTCAAAGGTTCGTACAGCTGCATATTTGCCGTCGGGAATCCTATCGTACGCCCCAGTCTGTTGCCGGATACAACTACTCCGTGAAGGCTGTATTCGTATCCCAGCATTTCTGAAGCTCCCTTCACATCTCCCTCCTCGAGCCGCTGACGGATCTTGGTGGAGCTGACGGCAAAGCCTTGCTCCGAAGGTACCACTTCTGTCCTGATTACCTCGAGACCGAGGCTTTCGGCAGTTCTGGCCACCTCATCCGCACCGTTGGCATCACTTCCCATCCTGTTATCGTAACCGAGAAGGATGGTCCTGTTTCATCCCCGCGTACTGCTGCAGCTTCTGTAAGCTGCTGTATTACAAGACGGTGTCCGACGTGGACACCGTCGAAAAATCCGGTTGCTACAACCATCTCACAAGTTCAAAGTCCTGTCTGTGCGGAAGCTTTGCATTCTTTGCATAGATACGGCCGGCTACCTGGTAGAGACCTGATCTGTCAGGGCTGATGGATGCAGCATACTTAGCTGTTCCGTCAGCAGACTCTACCGGTGCAAAGTCATATTTCTCCTGGATATGGAGACGGCCCTTCTTGTCGAATGTAGCGAAAAGAAGTTCTACTCCGATTTCCTCAGCATTGAGGTCACCGATGTTGAGTACGATCTCTGCTTCGATTGCCTTTCCGATAGCGAAGCTGTCACTGTTGCTGTCCGGCATATTGACTGAAACCACCTCTACGTTCTTCCACTCACGACGGAGTCTCTTCTTCCAAGCTGCAATTTCACGAGCCTCTGCATAATCATCAGCTACGATGCCGTCAAAGCGAGCTGACTGCGGTACGTAGTACTGGTTGATGTAGTCAGTGAGCATACGGTTGGTTGTGAAGTTGCAAGCTACCTGAGCTACGCAGTTCTTGATGATCTCGATCCAGTCTGAAGAGCGGCCGGTAGAGAGTGACTTGTTATAGAATGTAGGTGCGATCTCGTTCTCAATGATGTTATAGATAGTAGCTGCATCAAGCTCGTCCTGGTAGTTCTGGTCGTCAGTGATATCGTAGTTAGGAACGAATACGATCTTACCGATGAAGCGTGGCTGCTTAGAGATCTCCACGATCATCTTGATGAGGTCCTGACCTGCCTTGTCAGCCGGATGAGCCTTTCCTGCAAAGAGGAACTGCACTGGCTGCTTAGGATCGTTAACGATCTCCGCGAGTCTGTCAAGGTCACGGAAAAGGAGGTGTGCTCTCTTATATGTTGCGAAACGACGTGCGAAACCGATGGTAAGAACGTCATCACGGAGATTCTCCTTGATCTCTACTACCTGCTTAGGTGAATAGTGGCTTGCAGCAGCAGGATCCGAGAGTCTTCTTCTTACCTCGTCGATGAGCTTCTTGCGAAGTGATGTACGGATGTTCCATACTTCCTCGTCAGATACCTTGTAGATGCCGTCGAAGCAAGACTTGTCATAATGGTGAGTCTTGAACTCCTCACCGAATACCTTCGCGTGAACTTCTTTCCATTCCGGAGCAGTCCAGGTCGGATAGTGTACACCATTGGTAACATAGCTTACGTGAAGTTCCTCAGGGAGGTAACCTGGCCACATATGTCCGAGTATGTCGCGGCTTACCTCACCGTGGAGCCAAGATACACCGTTAACCTCCTGAGAGATATTTGCTGCAAGGATTGACATAGAGAACTTCTCGTTCACGTCAGCACCGTTGTTCTTTCCGAGTCCCATCATTGTCTCCCAGTCGATCTTCAGACGCTGTGGGTAATGGCCGATGTACTTACGGAGGAGTCCCTCGTCGAATGCATCGTGGCCTGCAGGAACCGGTGTATGTGTGGTGAAGAGAGACGATGCTCTTACTACTTCGAGAGCCTCCTGGAACTCGAGGTTGTCCTCTGAGATAAGCTCACGGAGACGCTCGAGGCCGATGAATGCTGCGTGTCCCTCGTTGCAGTGATATACCTGCGGTGCGAAGCCGAGCTTGCGGAGTGCGCGGATACCGCCGACACCGAGAAGGAGCTCCTGCTTGAGACGGTTCTCCCAGTCGCCACCATAAAGGTTATAAGTGATGCTTCTATCCTCAGGAAGGTTTTCAGGGATGTCTGTATCAAGAAGATAGAGTTCTGTACGACCTACATCCACTCTCCAAAGACGAGCATTGAGGTTGCGTCCCGGGAATGCTACACTGATGCTTACCCAGTTACCGTTTTCGTCACGTACAGGAGTTGCAGGAATCTTGTTGAAGTCCTGAGCTACGTCCTCTGCCACCTGCTCTCCGTGTGCTGTGAGCTTCTGGTTGAAGTATCCGAAACGATAGAGCAGACCTACTGCCACGAGGTTAGTGTTCATATCTGATGTCTCCTTGACTTACCTTATCGAGCATTGCGATAGGGTTCTGGCCTGATGCCTCCCACGCCTGTGGGTCAATTGATGCAAAGAGGTTCTTTGCAGACTCGTTCCAGCACCACCAAAGGTTCTTGGAAAGTATTTCGAGGTCTTTAAGTGAATCCGGAAGATGACGTGACACAATCACGCTGTTCCAGGTCGGCTGATTTACTTCAAATTTCTTGTATTCCATATTTTTATCGTTGCGCGCAGCCGGATACACTCCGCCCGCTTCTATTAATTTTTCAAGAGCCTTTGAATAGGCTTCCTTATAATATATGATCTGATTTTCCCAAAGGGCGATTTCAGAGACTTCCTTCGCATTCTGCATATACTTCTTTCTGCTGTCCTTGCGAAGAGAGGCAATCTCCATCACACGCTGTGCCACTCCGTCCACAACCTCGAAATAGTTCGAATCGTTTCTGTCAAGCACAGTGATGCCAGGATGCTTCTTTCCGTAATATGTACGTACCCAGAGACCGAATCCGGCGAGAGTTGTCGTCAGGGTAGGCACCCTGAAGGCGAGGCTCTCGAGCGGGGTATAGCCCCAAGGCTCGTAGTAAGACGGGAATAGAGTAAGGTCAAGACCTGAAAGGAGGTCATAGTATGGCATATCGAAGACTCCGTCATTACCATTGAGATATGAAGGGATGAAATATACCTTCACCTTGTCACCGGCCGCATTGTTGAAATGCAGGTCGTTGAGGCGTCTTGTAACATTGTCATACTCAGGATTCATCAGGTAGTGCGATGTCCTTGTGACATAGCCTGAACCATTTCCGGCAAGCTTTGCAAGAAGCTGCTTGTCAGGGCCGTTATGTCCGGAAGGGATCATTATGAAAGCGTGTACGCACTTTCCCTTGAAATCGGTGTGATTAAGCTTGTCGAGAGCATCAATGAACACATCAATACCCTTGTTCTTCCATTCATAGCGTCCTCCGATACCGACGAGTACTGCATTTTCAGGTACATCTTCGCCACACATTGCGGAGGCCACTGTCATAAGTTTCTTCCTTGCCTTCTCCCTGAGAGCATCATACTCTTCATCTGTAGCAGGGGTAAAGCTAGGCTCGAATCCGTTAGGGGTCACTACATCTACCGGCCTACCGAGGAACTGTCTGCATTCCTGGGCCGTAATATCGCTCACTGTCGTGAAGATGTCGCTGTTCTGAGCAGCCTTCTTCTCGAGAGAATGTCTTGCGACAACATTGAATTGTCTTGCCTTTTCATCAGCATCGTAGCCGAGGATACCGTCATAAAGCGGCAGGTTGTTACCTGCGATACATCTTCCGATGACGGTCGCGTGTGTGGTGAATACAGTGGCAATCGGCACTTTGACAGACTTCAGATAAAGAAGTCCCGATCCGGTCATCCACTCGTGGAACTGAGCCACCACCTTGTCAGAAGGCTCCAGATTGAATCTATAGAAGCTTTCGATGACTCTTCCGGCTGCATAACCGAAAAGTGCAGATTCACGATAGTCCCAGTTTCCAGTCAGAGAATCCACGCCGAAATGTTTCCAGAATTCGGTGAGGATTTCGTCCTGTCTTGTAAGGAACTGTTTGAAATCCACAAGGATAGCTGTCGGCTTACCTGGAACGTTCCAGCGGCCGATACGCACTCTCAATCCCTCTGAAGCAGCCTGGATTCTCCAAGCTCTGTAAAGCAGCGGATCCTCGATAAAATCAGGGTTGCTGACCTCATCCATCCATACATCAGGGCCCACCATAATATGGTGTCTGTTGTATTCACTCTTCAGATAAAGAGACTTGGTGGCGATCACAGTATAAATGCCGCCCACCTTATTACACACTTCCCAACTAACCTCAAACAGATAATCAGGCTTGATAAGTTCTGTTTTCATTATGGTATAAAAAATTATTTATTTACCCCGGCCGAAGCTCAATTAAGCTTCGTCCGGGGATATATAGTTTCGGGTTTTATGCCCACTGACTTTCGTCAGCCGCTATTTCTTAGCTGTCTTCTTTGCTGCCGGCTTCTTTGTCTTTGGCTCAGCTTTCTTAGCCGGAGTCTTAGGAGCAGCCTTCTTAGCAGTCTTCTTCGCAGGAGCCTTTACCTCTTTTGCGGGTGCAAAGTTAACATCTGAAACGGAAATTGCATCATCAACTCGTAAAATAAAGTCACTAAGTACGTTCATATAGTTGATAAACGCCTCATATGGAGTATCATACGGGTTGAAATATTTATGCACAGCTCCGTCTGAGAAGAACTTTGTACACATATAATAG